>NZ_CALGNQ010000095.1 GCF_937958535.1 uncultured Georgenia sp.
TGAGTTCTCGCGGAGAGCTATTTGTCACCGACAGCTGAGTTCTCACCGACGGCTCTCATTCCACCGAGAGCACATTTCCCGCCGAGAGCTGAGTTCTCACCGACGGCTCACGTGACACTAGGGCTCATTTCTCCCCCGAGGGCTGAGTTCTCACCGACAGCTCACATTCCACCGAGAGCTGAGTTCCCACCGACAGTTCACATACCACCGAGAGCTCAGTTCTCACCGACAGGGCACGTGTCACCGAGAGCTGAGCTCCTGGCGCTCACGTGCCCGTCGGGAACTCAGGTCGTCACCGGCCCACCGGGCGCGTCACGTCGCCACGACACACGAAAGGGAGGGCCCCGGGTCGGGGTCCTCCCTGGAGTGCCGGTGAGATCAGCCCTTGGCGATCTCGATCCGCTTCGGCTGCGCCGCCTCGGCCTTGGCGACCTCGACGCGGAGCACACCGTCGTTGAGCGTCGCGGTGACCTTCTCAGGGTCGATGTCGGCCGGCAGCGTCATCCGGTAGTCGAACTCACCGGTGCGACGCGTCTTGTGCCGCAGAACTCCGACGCGCTCACGCTCCTTGAGCTCGCCGTGGATGCTCAGGACGTTGTTCGTCAGCTCGACGGTGACATCGTCCCGCTTCACGCCGGGCAGGTCGGCCTCGAGGACGTACGCGGTGTCCGTCTCCTCGATGTCAACGGCCGGACGCCAGATACCCTGCGTCTGCATCCGCAGCGGCGCGAATGCGTTGCCGAAGATCTCGTTCATGCGGGCTTCCCAGTCCGCCAACGTACGGAACGGGTCGAATGTGGTCAGCTCCGCTGTGTTCCTGGTTCGAACAGGCAGTGCCACGATGCATTCCTCCCTTCCTCAACTCGTCGACATTCTTTCGTGAAGGCCGGGTCGGCGACCCGCCTTCTACTCATGTCAACGCACCACGTCTCGGGACTATTCCCGGCGGCCCCGTCTGCGCTGCTTTCCCGGCAGGTCGCCGAAAGGCCTTTCACCCACGTGAACGGGCGACGCGATCAGGCTATTCCCGCTGCATTCCTGCTGCTCCGTCTGCCACAGGACCCACAGCTCCTCCGGACCGTCCTCGGCGGCGGTGGGCCACGCGGTGCAGCGGTCGACCGCGTCCTACGGTGGGCGGCGCCCGACCGCCGCTCGGTCAGCCGTGGAGGTGGAGCACCAGCTCCTCCGGCCCGCCCTCGACGACCCGGACCGGTATGCCCCAGTCCTGGGTGGCCAGGTGGCAGGCGGGGAACTCGACGGCGGGGTCGGCGTCGCACGAGGCCGCCTTCGCGGTCACCGACAGCACGGTCTGCCCGTCGGCTGTGCCGGTGTCCCCGCCGAGCTCCCCGAGGCTGAGCGTGACCTGCCGCGCGAGCTCGGTCCCCGTGCCGCCTCCGGCGACGAGCGCCTCCTCCGGCCCGGCCGAGACGGAGAGCTGGGTCGAGGGGCCGAAGCGGTCGTCGAGCTTCTGCCCGGCGGGCGGTGTGAACACCACGCGGAGGGTGAAGTGGGGTGCCACCTCGGTGACGGGACGCCGAGTGCGGTGGGCACCGCCGTCGTGCCGGTCGGCAGTGTCGCCGGTCGGCAGCGGGACGCGGGTGAGCCGGTGCGCGGTGGACTCGACGACGACGAGGTGCGCGCCGTCGTCGTCCACGACCAGGCCGGAGGGCTCGGAGAGGCCGGTGGCGAGGGTACTCACCTCGCCGGCGGCGGGGTCGTAGAGGCGCACGGCGCCGTTGTAGGTGTCGGCCACCGCCACGCGGCCGTCGGGCAGTGCGACGACACCGAGCGGGTGCTGGAGGAGGGCCTCGGCGGCCGGGCCGTCGCGGTGCCCGAAGTCGAACAGCCCCTGCCCGACCGCGGTGTGTACCTGGCCCGCGGCCACGTCGACCCAGCGCAGCGCCGAGGTCTCGGCGTCGGCGAGCCAGACGCGCCCGTCCGGGCCGACGGAGAGGCCGGAGGGCTGGGCGAACCATGCCTGGCGCAGCTCGCCGTCGACCAGTCCCTCGTTCTTCGTCCCGGCGAGTCGCGCGACGTAGCCGGCCACCGGGTCGAAGGTCCACAGCGTGTGGTGCCCGGCCATGGCGACGACCACGGCATCCGCCTCGGCGGACCACGTGACGTCCCACGGGGAGGAGAGACGCAGCCGGTGGGCGGGGCCGTAGTCCTCGGTGGCGGGGGCCTCGCCGGGCAGCACGTTGTCCGGGGCGCCGACCATGAACTGCGCGCCGGTGCCGGCCACCGTCCTCACGGTGCCGGTGGCGAGGTGGACACCGCGCAGCAGGTGGTTGACGGTGTCGGCGACGACGACGTCGTACCCCACCCGCGCGGCGACGTCGTCCGGGAGGAGGCACAGGCCGTTCGGTTCGCTGAAGGTGGCGGCGTCGGCGGGACCGTCGGTACGCCCGCGCTCGCCGGTGCCGATGGTGCGCACGAGGGTCTCGCCGTCGGGAGCGAGCTCGACGAGGCGGTGGCTGCCGGCGTCGGCGAGGAGGAGGTTGCCGCCGGGCAGCCGGACGGCCTTGGCGGGGAAGCGCAGCACTCCGGCCGTCGGCTCGGGCGGGACGTAGGGGCCCTCGCCGCGGTGGAGCGTGCCCTTGGCCTCGTGCTCGGCGACGAGCCGGTCGATGGTGAGGGTCAGGTTGGGGGTGTGTCCCTCGCCGGCCATGTGGGCGACGATGTAGCCCTCGGGGTCGATGAGCACGAGGGTGGGCCAGGCGCGGGCGGTATAGGCCTTCCAGGTGACGAGGTCCGGGTCGTCGAGCACCGGGTGGGCCACGTCGTAGCGCTCGACGGCGGCGGCGAGTGCGGCCGGGTCGGCCTCGTGGACGAACTTGGGGGAGTGGACACCGATCGTCACGAGGACGTCGCGGTACTTCTCCTCCAGGGGCCGCAGCTCGTCGATGACGTGCAGGCAGTTGATGCAGCAGAAGGTCCAGAAGTCGAGGAGGACGATCTTGCCCCGCAGCTGGGCGAGGGACAGCTCGCGGCCGCCGGTGTTGAGCCACGACCGGCCGACGAGCTCGGAGGCGCGGACGCGGGGCTTGCGCGAAGCGGAGGACGTCATCGCCCCATTGTCACCGCTGCGGGCCCGGTCACCCGATCCGCGGGTGCCACGGGACGCGGGACCCCGCGACCGCACCGAGGTACCCGCGGGCAGCTGATGCCCGGTCAGCCGCCGGATGCGGTGTCGCGCTGGTCCGGGTGTCGGTGGCCGAGCTGGTAACCGAGAGCACCGGCGGCGAGCGCGGCGCCGAGCAACGCGGCGACGACACCCGCCACGCCGGCGGCGTCGAGGACGACGACGCCGGGGAAGGGGTCGCCGGCGATGAGCGGCGCGTAGGCCGTCCAGCCGAGCTCCACCGGCCGCACGAACGCGACCAGGGCTCCGGCGACGAAGATGACCAAACCTGACACCAGCAGGACCACGGGTCGCAGCATGGTCGCCACCCTGTCAGCCGGTCATGCCGTGTGTCGAGAGTGTGGGACAGGGCGTGAGCGCGTGACGAGAACTGCGCTGTGGGTGGGAACTGCGCTGTGGGTGGGAAGTGGGCTGTGGGTGGGAAGTGGGCTGTGGGTGGGAAGTGGGCTGTCGGCGGGAGGTGGTCGCTCACCAGCCCCGCTTCCCCCACCAGCAAGGTGGGGAGCTGGGGAGTTGTGGTGCAGGTCATGTAATCGTTACCATGGGAACGATTACAGAGACGCGGCTCACACTGAAGGGGCGAGACGGGCTCAGCGATGGCGACCATCAAGGACGTGGCGAAGGCCGCCGGGGTGTCCACGGCGTCGGTGTCGCGGGTGCTGTCCGGGCACCCGGCCACCTCCCCACAGATGCGCGAGCGGGTGCGGGCCGCCGCCGCCGCACTCAACTTCCGGCCCAACGCGATCGCGCGCTCGCTGCGCAGCACCGGCACCCGGACGGTCGGGCTCGTCGTCTCCGACCTCATGAACCCCTTCTTCACCGAGCTCGCCCGCGCGGTGGAGGACACCGCCCGGGCGGCGGGCTACTCGGTCATCGTGGGGAACGCCGACGAGCGCCTCGACCAGCAGGACCACTACATACGCAACCTCCTCGAGCGGCAGGTCGACGGGCTCATCGTCGTCCCCACCATCGAGACCTCCCCCCTGCTGCGGGAGGCCGCCGAACGCGACCTCCACGTCGTCCTGGTCGACCGGCCGGTGGCCGATGTCGAGCTGCCGACCGTGCTCGCCGATGCCGGCCCCGCGGTGCGGGAGCTCGTCGACCACCTCGTCACGACCGGCCGCCGCCGGCCCGCCGTCATCACCGGCCCGCGGGACGCCGGCACCGCTCGACTGCGCCTGGAGACCTTCCGGGCGGCGCTCGCCGAGCACGGCCTGGACCTGCCGGACAGCCGGGTGCTCGACGGCGAGTTCCGCAGCACCGGTGGCTACGCCGCGATGGCCCAGGCGATCGACGAGGAGCCGCCGGACGCCGTCTTCGTCGCGAACGGCTCGATGGGCCTGGGCGTGCTCCAGCTGCTCAGCACACATCCGGAGATCCGCGTGCCCGAGGACCTCGCCATCGCCGTCTTCGACGACTCGCCCTGGTTCGACCTCCTCACCCCGACCATCACCGCGATCGCCCAGCCCACCAGGGCGCTGGGGAAGCGGGCGATGCAGACGCTGCTCGCACGGATCGCCGGTGAGCCGCTGCCCCCGGCCGAGCCGCTGCCCTGCCGGCTCGTGCTCCGCGAGTCCACACTCCCCGGCGAGCCCACCCTCGCCGGGGAGTCCACGCACCCCAGCGAGCCCACACAGTCCAGGAGGAGGCCATGACCCCTGCGCCCACCGCGCGCGAGCTGCTCCGGGTCGAGCGCATCGTCAAGCGGTTCCCCGGCGTCGTCGCGCTCGACGGCGTCTCCTTCGACCTGCGCGAGGGCGAGGTCCACGTCCTCCTCGGCGAGAACGGTGCCGGCAAGTCCACCCTGATCAAGTGCCTCTCCGGGGTCTACCAGCCCGACGAGGGCCGCGTCCTCGTCGACGACCGCGAGGTCCGCATCACCACCGCCGCCCAGGCCGAGGAGCTCGGCATCGCCACCATCCACCAGGAGTTCAACCTCGTCCCCGAGCTCTCCGTGGCCGAGAACATCACCCTGGGTCGCCAGCCCCGCCGGTTCGGGGTCATCGACCGCCGCGAGATGCACCGCCGCGCCAAGGCGGCGCTCGACCGCATCGGCCTGGACGTCGACCTGCGCCGGCCGGTGGGAACCCTGGGCGTCGCCCGCCAGCAGCTCGTGGAGATCGCCAAGGCGCTGAGCCTGGACGCCCGCATCCTCATCCTCGACGAGCCGACCGCCGCGCTCACCGACGCCGAGACCGAGCACCTCCTCGGCCTCATGGCCGACCTCCGTGACCGCGGCGTGGGGATGATCTTCATCTCCCACCACCTCGACGAGATCCACGAGATCGGCGACCGCGTCACCGTACTGCGCGACGGGCGCTCCATCGACACCGTCCCGGCGAGCACCGACACCGACGAGCTCGTCCGGCTCATGGTGGGCCGCTCCATCGAGGCCCAGTTCCCCCGCCGCAGCACCCCGGTGGGTGAGGAGCTGCTGCGGGTGGAGGGCCTCACCGCCACCGGCCGGTTCGAGGACGTCACCCTCACCGTCCGTGCCGGGGAGGTGGTCGGCATCGCCGGCCTCGTCGGCGCCGGACGCACGGAGGTGCTGCGGGCGGTCTTCGGCGCCGACCCCTACGAGTCCGGCACGGTCACCCTCAAGGGCCGGCCGCTGCCCCGCGGTGACGTCCACGCCGCCATCGAGGCCGGGCTCGGGCTGGTCCCCGAGGACCGCAAGGTCCAGGGCCTGGTCCTGGGCGCCACCGTCGAGGACAACCTCGGGCTGGCGATCATGCGCCGCGAGACCCGCGGCGGGCTCGTCGACCGGGCAGCGCTGAGGCGCCAGGCGCGCCGGAGCGTCACCGACCTCGGCATCCGTACGCCGTCGACCCAGACGGTCGTGCGCAACCTCTCCGGCGGCAACCAGCAGAAGGTCGTCATGGGCAAGTGGCTCGCCGCCGACCCCTTCGTCCTGCTCCTCGACGAGCCCACCCGCGGCATCGACGTCGGGGCGAAGGTGGAGATCTACGAGCTCATCAACGCGCTCACCGACTCCGGGCACGGCGTGCTCATGGTCTCCTCCGAGCTTCCCGAGGTGCTCGGCATGTGCGACCGCATCCTCGTCATGGCCCAGGGCCGCATCGTCGGCGAGCTCACCCGCGAAGAAGCCAGCCAGGACGCCGTCATGGCGCTGGCCGTCAAGGAAGTGGAGTCCTCCCGTGTCCACTGAGTCCGTCACCACCCGCGCCGGTTACCGCACGCAGCTCACGACGCTCCTGGGCCAGAACGGCGCCTTCGTCGCGCTCCTCCTCCTCGGTGCCGTCATGGCGCTGCTCAGCCCCGTCTTCCTCAGCACCCAGAACCTGCTCAACATCGGAGTGCAGGCCGCGGTGGTGGCGATCCTCGCCTTCGGGCAGACCTTCGTCATCGTCTCCGCCGGCATCGACCTGTCGGTCGGCTCGGTCGCGGCGCTCTCCTCGATCGTCACCGCCTACATGGCCACGACGTCGGGGGTCGACCCCTTCCTCGCCATCCTCCTGGGCGTCCTCACCGGCGTGGCCTGCGGGTTCGTCTCCGGCATCCTCGTCGCCTACGGCCGGCTGCCCGCCTTCATCGCCACCCTGGCGATGCTCTCCATCGCCCGCGGCCTGGCCCTGGTCATCTCCGACGGCGTCCCGATCGGTCAGCCCGAGCAGGTCGCCTGGCTGGGCCGCACCATCGGGGGCTGGCTGCCCGTACCCGTGCTCGTCATGGTCGCACTCGGCCTGCTCGCCGGCTTCATCCTCAACCGCACCTACTCCGGCCGGGCGATGTACGCCATCGGTGGCAACGAGGAGGCCGCGCGCCTCTCCGGTATCAACGTCGACCGGCAGAAGCTCGTCATCTACTCCCTCGCCGGCCTCTACTCCGCGATCGCCGGCCTCGTCCTCGCCGGACGGCTCGCCTCCGGACAGCCCCAGGCTGCCGCCGGCTACGAGCTCGACGCGATCGCCGCCGTCGTCATCGGCGGGGCGAGTCTGGCCGGTGGCTCCGGACGGGCCTTCGGCACCTTCGTCGGCGCGCTCGTCCTCGCCGTCATCCGCAACGGCCTCAACCTCCTCAACGTCTCCTCCTTCTGGCAGCAGGTGGTCATCGGCGCGGTCATCGCGCTGGCCGTCCTCAGCGACACCCTGCGCCGACGGAGGAGCTGACCGTCATCCCGGTCCCTTCCGGACCACCCCCACAGGAAGGAAGTCCCATGAGAAAGCACAGCACGCGGCTCGCCGCGCTGGCGGCCGCCACCGCCCTGACGCTCGCCGCCTGCGGCAGCGGCAACGGGAACGACAACGGTGACGCCGACGACGGCGATGCGAACGGCGGCGGCTCGGACTACTCGATAGGGCTTGCCGTCTCCACCCTGAACAACCCGTTCTTCGTCGCCCTGCGCGACGGCGCCCAGGCCGCGGCCGACGAGGCCGGTGTCGAGCTCGTCGTCACCGACGCCCGCGACGACGCCACCCAGCAGGCCGACCAGGTCGCCAACTTCCAGACCCAGCAGCTCGACGCCGTCCTCATCAACCCGGTGGACTCCGACGCAGCAGGCCCGATCGTCTCCCCGCTCGTCTCGGCAGGCATCCCGGTCATCGCCGTCGACCGGGCCGTCGAGGGCGCCGAGGTCGACGCCTTCGTCGCCTCGGACAACGTCGAGGGCGGCCGGCTCGCCGCCCAGGCGCTCGCCGAGGCCATCGGGGAGGAGGGCCAGGTCGTCGTCCTCCAGGGCGTCGCCGGGACCTCCGCCTCCCGGGAGCGTGGGCAGGGCTTCGACGAGGGCATCGCCGAGTACCCGGGTATCGAGGTCGTGGCCAAGCAGCCCGCGGACTTCGACCGCACCCAGGGCCTGGACGTCGCCACCAACCTGCTCCAGGCCAACCCCGACGTCGTCGGCATCTTCGCCGAGAACGACGAGATGGCCCTGGGCGCCATCCAGGCCCTCGGTACCCGCGCCGGCAGCGAGGTCTTCGTCGTCGGCTTCGACGCCACCGACGACGGCCAGGCCGCGGTCGCCGACGGCACGATGTACGCCACCATCGCCCAGCAGCCCGAGGAGCTCGGCCGCGCAGCGGTCGAGGCCGCCGTCGCGCTCCTCGACGGCGAGACCGTCGAGGAGACCATCGCCGTCCCCGTCGTGGCGATGCGCCAGGACGACCTCTGACCGACCCGCTCCGGGAGCCGCCCCAGACCGGTGGCTCCCGGAGCCCCCGCCGGTGGCGCACCCGCCACTTCCGAGCACACCCCTGGAGACACCCATGCAGCAGCACCGCATCGCCGTCGTCGGCTCGGCCAACGCCGACCTCGTCCTCGACATCGACCACCGGCCGGCGCCGGGGGAGACCGTCCTCGGCTCCGACGTCGTCGTCACCCCCGGCGGGAAGGGTGCCAACCAGGCCGTCGCCGCCGGTCGGCTCGGCGGTGACGTCGCCTTCGTCGGCTGCGTCGGCGACGACGAGCACGGGCGGCTGCTGCGCGACTCGCTCACCGGTGCCGGCGTCGACGTCACCGCCCTGCGCACCGTCGACGCGCCCAGCGGCATGGCGGTGATCATGGTGACCCCGGACGGGGAGAACTCCATCGTCGTCGCCCCCGGAGCAAACCGGCACGTGACCCCCGAGCTCGTCGCCGAGCACCGCGCCGCCTGGGTGGACGCGGATGTCGTCGTCCTCCAGCTGGAGATCCCGCTCGAGACGGTCGCCGCCGTGGCGACCGGGACCCGCGGCCGGGTGGTGCTCAACACCGCACCGGCGGCCGCGCTGCCGCCCGAGGTGCTCGCCGTGGCCGACCCGCTCGTCGCCAACGAGTCCGAGGCGCACTACCTCCTCGGGGACGACGAGGGCGACGGCGTGGCCCTGGCCGAGCGGCTCGTCGGCCTCGGTCCGCGGTCGGTGGTCCTCACCCTCGGCAGCGCCGGCTCCGTCGTCGTCGAGCGCGACGACGCGGGTGGGCTGCGGTCGATGAGCGTGCCCGCCCACGAGGTCACCGCCGTCGACACGACCGGGGCCGGGGACTCCTTCGTCGGCGCGATGGCCGTCCGGCTCAGCGAGGGAGCGCCGCTCGTCGCCGCCGTCGAGCTGGCCACCGCCGTCGCCGCCGTCGCCGTCTCCCGACGCGGTGCACAGGAGTCCTTCCCCACCCTGGCCGAGGTCACGGAGCGGTCGGCGTGAAGCGCGGCGGCATCATCAACGCCCCGCTCGCCGGGCTGCTGGCCGGGCTCGGGCACACCGACACGGTGGTGGTCGGCGACTGCGGGCTGCCGCGGCCACCCGGCGTGCCGGTTGTCGACCTCGCCGTCACCCTCGGGGTGCCGCGCTTCGCCGATGTCGTCACCGCACTGGCGGCCGAGCTCGTCGTCGAGCGGGCGACCGTCGCCCGGGAGACCGCCGAGGCGAACCCCGCGGCGCTCAGCCTCCTCGAGGGGTTGTTCGGCGAGCCGCGCTGGGTCACCCACGCCGAGCTCAAGGCCGAGTCGGCCCGGGCGCGGCTCGTCGTCCGTACCGGGGAGGCCACCCCCTACGCCAACGTCGTCCTCACCTGCGGCGTGCCGTTCTGACCGCTCGCCGGTCCGCCGGCGACGCCTCGTGCCCGGGGGACCGGCGAGCGGTCAGCCGTGGACCGCCGGCACCACGTCGAAGCGCGAACCGGTGGGCGACAGCGGCGCCTCGGTCCCGCCCTGCGTCGGCCGCTCACCGGCGCCGGCCGCCTGACGCCGCGGGTCCAGGGCGTGCATGGCCAGGATGAGCGCGGCGGCGAGGAGGAAGAGCGCGGTCCCCAGGGCGAGGCTCTGCAGCCGGTTCCGGTCGTGGGCGGGTGCAGGGCTGTGGGGAGCGCGGGTGACGGCCATGGCGCCAGCCTGCACTCCGCCGCCCGGCACGCGCGTCGGCCGACCGGCTGAACCTTCCCCTGCCGGGTGCGACCCGGGTCGTAGGCCGGCGCCGCCGGGGTCCACCGGACGGGCTATCCCTAGGGCAGCCGCAGCCGGTCGGGAGAGTGGACGTGGAACCAGCGGAAGCCGTACCCGTCCAGGGCCAGCTCCACCGCGCCGTCGTCGTCCGCCGTGAGCGAGTCGTGGGTGAGCAGGCTCTCCAGGACCGCGCCCTGGGGGACCTGCGGCCGCAGCGGGACGGTGCGCGCGTCGCCGCACAGGTTGTGCACCGCGACGACGACGCGGTCGTGCCAGGCCACCCGGTGGGCGAGCACCTCCGCGTGCGGCTGGTCGAGCACGGTGAGGTCGCCGCGGCCCAGCTCGGGGTGGGAGCGGTAGATCTGGATGAGCCCGCGGACGAAGCTCCACAGCGAGTCGGGGTCGCGCTTCTGGTCCCAGACGTTGACGAACTGGGGGCCGTAGCCGTCGGGCACCGGCCGCGCGACGAGCCGCGACGGCGGGGCGGTGGAGAAGCCGCCGTTCTTCTCCGCCGACCACTGCATCGGGGTCCGCACCGCCATGCGGCCCTCCGCCTCCAGGTCCTCACCCATCCCGATCTCCTCGCCGTAGTACAGCGCGGGTGTGCCAGGTAGGGAGAAGAGCAGGGAGTAGACGAGGCGCACGCGGCGCGGGTCGCCGTCCATCATCGGCGGGACCCGGCGCTTGAGCCCACGGCCGTAGAGCTGCATCCGCTCCTGCGGACCGAAGGCGGCGAAGACCTCCTGGCGCTCCTCCTCGCTCAGCTTGTCCAGCGTGAGCTCGTCGTGGTTGCGCACGAAGGTGGCCCACTGGCAGTCCTCGGGGATCTGCGGCCGGGTGGTCAGCGCGTCGGTGAGCGGGCGGGCGTCCCCGCGGGCGAGGGACAGGTACATCCGCTGCATCGTGACGAAGTCGAACATCAGGTGCAGCTGGTGCCCGTCGCCGAAGTACCTCACCTGCTCCTCGCGGGGCACGTTGACCTCGCCGAGCATGACGGCGTCGCCGCGCCGCCGGGAGAGGAAGGCGCGGATGTCGCGCAGGTGCTCGTGCGGCTCGGCCATGGCGTCGGCGTCCTCGCCGGTCATGCCGACGTCCTCGAGGAAGAACGGGACGGCGTCGACCCGGAAGCCGTCGACGCCGAGCTCGAGCCAGAAACCGACGACCTTCATGATCTCGTCACGCACCGCGGGGTTGGCGACGTTGAGGTCGGGCTGGTGGGAGTAGAAGTGGTGGAGGTACCACTCCTCGGTGCGCTCGTCG
>NZ_CALGNQ010000096.1 GCF_937958535.1 uncultured Georgenia sp.
GAACTGTGGGGCCTGCAGTTGTGGGCGCCCGTGGTGAACCTGCTGCGCGACCCCCTGGCCCGGACGGCCCCGGCGGCGGGGCGGGAGCGGCCGGGGGCAGCTCCGGGCGGCCCAGCGCGTGCCACACCTGCGCGCTGGACAGCACGCCACGCGGCCCGGACGGGTTGATGACCAGCGCCTTGGCCCGGTTGGCCAGGACGAGCTGCAGGACGGCGCTCGCCGGCAGCCGGCGGGCCCCGAAGGACTGGTTGTAGGCGGCCACCTCCACCGGGGAGGTGAACGCGAGCATCACCGGCTTGTCGTCCGTGCGGTCCCGGACGAGCACCGGCCCGGCCTTGCCCTCCACCTCGCCGTGGGCGATGAACAGGGCGGTGTCCGGCTCGCTCAGCGCGGTGAGGAGCTCCTGGGTCGAGTGCTCGCGGGCGAGGAGGTTCTTCACCCCGACGGCGCTCGGTGCGGCGAGCGCGAAGTCGACCTCCTTGCGGCCGATGGCGCAGGTCGGCCCGTTCGGGTCGACGATGAACCAGGCGAGCTCCTCGGTGCGCTGGAAGAGCTCGAGCAGGGTCGCGCCAGACTGGGCCACGCCGGTGACCCGCTCCTCGCCGGGGCCTGCGGCGGCCTTCCGGCGGAACTCGACGAGCGCCTCGTTGCTCGTGAAGGCGCCCAGGGCCCGCTTGCCGTCCGGGGCGGTGAGCGTGCGGAGCCGCAGCTGCGGCCGCGGGGTGCCCGGCGCGGGCACGTCGGAGCCCGAGGCGTCGACGACGAGCCGTCCGCCCAGGACCTGGCGCAGCACGTGGAGCAGCTTCTGCGGGCCGGGGTCCGCGGCGAACTCGGCGACCGCCGTGCGGACCAGCTCGTTGTCCGGCGGGGTCGCCGGCGCCGGCGGGAGCCGCACCTCGCCCAGCCGGGCGCTGTCGAGCACCACCTGGAGCTCCCCGGGGGCGGAGCAGTAGTAGAGCGGGAGGCGGCCCTCCTCGTCGAGCAGGTCGACGGGCTCGGCGTCGGTGAGCAGGTGGATGCGGGCCTCGGGGACGGCGCCGGTGGACGCGCCCGGCCCCTGCTCGACGACGGCGACCACCGGGCCGCTGTCGCGCGACTCCCCGGCCCGCACGATCCACGTCCCGCGGTCGTCGACGAAGGGGAGCGGGACGCCGACCGTCTCCAGCACCTCGACGAGCCCGAGCGACCCGCCCAGCCGCAGCCGTCGCCGTCCGGGCCGGGTGCCGTCGACGAGGACCGGTCCGTCCCGGTCGACGACGACGTGGAGCACCTCGGGGCGCGGCCGGTCCGACCGCACCGGGGCGGCCGGGGCCGCGACCCCGGCCGGCGTGTCCGCGGTGGGGGCCGGGGCCGCGACGTCCTCCCCGGGGCTCGGCACCGCGAGGCCGGCCGCGGTGATCCGGGCCGACATCCACTCCGGCACCGCGTCGGCGCGGCGCGGGTACCGGGTGAGGTGGTGGACCAGGTCGGTGGCGTCGAGCGGGGCGTCGCCCTTCCGCCAGGGCGCCGGCTCGGCGTCCCGGTTGAACCGGCCCGTGACGGTGAGCGTGGGGGTGGGCCAGCCGTCCGCGACGATGGACAGTGTCGCCTCCAGCCACGTGCCCGCGCCGGGCCGGACGCCGAGGTCCTGCAGACGGCGGGTCAGGGTGTGGGGCGGCTGGTCCGGGGTGAGCCGGCCGGTGCGTCCGGTGCGACGCTCCCCACGCACCTCGAGGACCCGGAAGGAGACCTCGTCGCGCACGGGACGCAGCTGCAGGTGTAGCTCGTCCCAGCCGGGCTCGGTCTGCAGCGAACCGACCAGCCAGCGGGCGAGCGCGCCGAGCACCTCCTGCTGCACCGGGTCCGGTGGCTGCTGGGTCATGGGCACGTCCTCACCTTCGCGTCGTTCCGCCCTCCACGGTATAGCGCCCGTTCGTCCGGAGCGGAGCCGGGCCCGGCGCCGGTCCCCGGCCGGTATCCTGGGACGAGCAACGCACCGTTCCGTTGTCCCCTCCAGCCCCACCGTCCAGAGAGGTCCTCACGTGCCCACCGGCAAGGTCAAGTGGTTCGACCCCGAGCGCGGGTTCGGCTTCATCACCGCCGACGACGGTGCCCAGGTCTTCCTCCACGCGTCGGCGCTGCCGCCGGACGCGCCCAACCCGAAGCCCGGGACGCGGGTGGACTTCGGTATCGCCGACGGCCGCAAGGGCCCCTCGGCGCTCTCCGTGCAGATCCTCGACCCGCTGCCGTCGGTGGTGCGCGCCAAGCGCCGTCCCGCGGAGGACATGGTCCCGATCGTCGAGGACCTCATCCGGGAGCTCGACCGTGTCTCGAACGACCTGCGCCGGGGTCGCTACCCCGACGGTCCGCGCGGGACGAAGCTGGCCCAGGTGCTGCGGGCCGTGGCCGACCAGTTCGACGCCTGAGCCACGTAGGATCGACAGGTGACCGCACCCGCCGTGATCGTGCCCCGACCAGCGCCTCCTGCCCGGGAGGCGGTGCTCGCGGGAGCCGTCGACCTCGCGCGGGAGGCCGTCGTCGCCGACGTCGGGCCGGACCAGGTCGGTGAGCATGCCGGCTACGTCGTCGAGGGACCGCGGCTGCTCACCCACGTCTTCCACTCCCGCACGCCCGGGTATCGCGGCTGGTATTGGGCGGTGACGCTCACCCGCCCGCCCCGTGCCCGCAAGGCCACGGTGGTCGAGGTCAACCACCTGCCCGGGGAGGACGCGCTCCTGTCCCCGAGCTGGGTGCCGTGGGCCGATCGGCTGCAGCCGAGCGACATCGGGCCCACCGACGAGCTGCCCTACGTGGGCGACGACGACCGGCTCGACGCCGGGTACGAGGCCACCGGGGAGGACGCCGACGTGCTCGGCCCCGAGCTCGCCTACGAGGTGGGGCTCGGCCGGGCCCGGGTGCTGTCCGCCGAGGGGCGGCGCCAGGCCGCGACGCGCTGGTACGAGGGGGAGCACGGGCCGAGCTCGCGCGCCGCCCGCGCCGCCCGGGCGCAGTGCTCCACCTGCGCGTTCTTCGTCCCGCTCACCGGGTCGCTGCGCCGTCTCTTCGGCGTGTGTGCCAACGAGTGGTCACCCGCCGACGGGATGGTGGTGAGCGTCGACCACGGCTGCGGTGCCCACTCCGAGACCGGCGAGCGCAAGCGCCCGAGCAACTGGAGCCCGAGCCTGCCGGTGGTCGACGAGTTCGACCTCGAGGTCATCTCCCTGGAACCGCTCCGTCCCTACGTCGTCGACGCGCAGCCCGAGGAGCAGGCCGAGGCCGGCACGGTCACCCCGTGAGCCGGGAGCGCATGTTCCCGCTGCGCTCGGTGGTGCTCGGGGCCTTCGTCCCCTCCCTCGTCTTCGAGGTCGGTATCGGGGCGATGCTGCCGATCGTCGCGATCACCGCGACGCACCTGGGGGCCTCCCTGGCCGTGGCCGGGATCATGGCGGCGCTGGTCCCGATCGGGCAGCTGCTCGCCGACATGCCGGCCGGCGCGCTCGCCGCCCGTCTCGGTGACCGCCGGGCGATGATGCTGGCCGGCCTGGTCTCGGCGGTTGGTTTCGTCGGCTGCGCCCTGGCCCCGCACCTGGCGGTGCTGGCCCTCGGCGTCCTCCTCATCGGCGGCGCGACGGCGGTGTTCAACCTCGCTCGGCACGCCTACCTCACCGAGATCACCCCGCCGCTGCGGCGGGCCCGGGTGCTGTCCACGCTCGCCGGCGTCCACCGCATCGGACTGTTCATCGGCCCTTTCGCCGGCGCCGCGGTCATCCACGGGAACGGCCTCCGCGCCGGGTACTGGCTCGCGCTGGGCACGTCGCTGGCCGCCACCGCGGTCATCGCCGCGGTGCGCCCGGAGGGGGACGAGCACGGTCCGGCGGCACCGGCGGGGTCCCGGCAGACCCGGTCGCTGTGGTCGGTCCTCACCGAGCACCGGCAGGTGTTCGCCACGCTGGGTGTGGCGGTTCTGCTCGTCGGCGCCGTCCGCGGGGCGCGGCAGACCGTGCTGCCGCTGTGGGGTGAGCACCTCGGTCTCGACCCGGCCGTCACCAGCGTCGTCTTCGGGGTCGCCGGTGCGGCGGACATGCTGCTCTTCTACCCGGCGGGCAAGGTCATGGACGCCTTCGGCCGACTGTGGATCGGCATCCCGGCGATGCTCACCATGGGGCTGGCGATGGCGCTGCTGCCGCTGACGACGACGGTCGCCGCGTTCGCCTGGGTGGCGGTGCTCCTCGGTCTGGGCAACGGGATGAGCTCGGGCATCCTCATGACCCTGGGGGCGGACGTGGCCCCGCCGGGGGAGCGTGCCCAGTTCCTCGGTATCTGGCGGGTCTTCCAGGACGGCGGTGCCGCCGCCGGCCCGCTCGTCGTGTCGGCCGGGGCGGCGCTCGGGTCCCTCGCCGCGGGGATCTGGGTGATGGCCGGCTCCGGTGTCGTGGCGGCCGGCGCGCTCGGCCGGTGGGTGCCACGCTGGTCGGCGCACGCCAACCGCACCACCCGCCGGCGCGCCGGGCTCTGAGGGCTCAGCCCCGCGACACGGAGGTCCCGACCCAGCGCGGGTCGTCCGGGCCGACCTCGTGGACCGCGCCGACGAGCTCGACCCGCGCCTCCGTCTCCCGCCGGGCGCAGCTCGGGCCGACCCACAGCTCGACGGTGCCCGGTTCCACCACGCGACGCAGCCGCCGGTCGGTGAAGGCGAGCCGCGTCGTCGGGACGGAGAAGCGGACCGTCACCGCCTCCCCGGGGGCGAGGTCCACCCGGCGGTAGCCGAGCAGCTGGGCGATCGGCCGGGTCACCGAGGCCACGACGTCGCGCGCGTAGAGCTGGACGACGTCGCTGCCCTCCCGCTCCCCGGTGTTGCGCACCTCGACGCTCACCTCGAGCGTCCCGTCGGTGGGGATCTGCGGGCTCGCCGGGGTCAGTGCCGTGCGGGCGAAGGAGGTGTAGCTCAGGCCGTGGCCGAAGGGCAGCGGCGGGGTCGGGTCCAGGGTGCTCGTGTCGGTCGGGCCGCCGAGCGGCGGGTGGAGGTAGGAGAACGGCTGCGCCCCCGCGGAGCGGGGCAGGCTCACCGGGAGCCGGCCCGAGGGGTTGACCCGCCCGGACAGCACACCCGCGAGGGCCGGGCCGCCCTCCTCGCCGGGGAAGAACGCCTGGACGACGGCGGCGCACCGCTCCAGCGCCCATCCCACCGCGTAGGGGCGTCCGGTGAGCAGGACGAGGACGACGGGCGTCCCCGTGGCGAGCACCGCCTCCACCAGCTCGCGCTGCACCCCGGGCAGCTCGAGGTCGTCGGTGTCGCAGCCCTCGCCGACCGTGCCCCGCCCGAAGAGCCCGGACTGGTCCCCGGCGACGACGACGGCGACGTCCGCGTCGGCCGCGGCCGCGACCGCCTCGGCGAAGCCGCTGCGGTCGTCGTCGGCCACCTCGCAGCCCCGGGCGAAGGTCACCGTGGGCAGCTCGGCGCGCAGCGCCTCGAGCACGGTGGGCACGGCGATGCCCGGCTCGGTGCCGGGGTGGTGCGGGATGACGTGGTTGACGAAGGAGTAGCAGCCGAACATCGCGGGCACGCGGTCGGCGTTCGGGCCGAGCACGGCCACCCGCTGCGTCGGCGCGAGCGGCAGCGTCCCGTCGTTGGACAGCAGGACGACCGACCGTTCCGCCAGCCGCCGGGCGAGCGCGCGGTGCGCGGGCGGGTCGAGGTCGACGTCCTCGTCCTCGCCGTCGTCGGCGGAGAAGTCGGCGTCGAGCAGACCCAGCTCCTCCTTCTGCTGCAGCACCCGCAGGACGGCGCGGTCGACGAGGGCGACGGGGGTGCGGCCGTCCTCCACCCGCTCCCGCAGGGGACCGAGGTAGGCGTCGCCGGTGGGCAGCTCGATGTCCACCCCGGCCTCCAGGGCGAGCTCGGCCGCCTCGCCGAGGTCGGCGGCCACCCCGTGGAGGAGGTGGAGGAACGCGACGCCGAAGTAGTCGGCGGCGACCGTCCCGGTGAACCCCCAGCGGTCGCGCAGCAGGCTGGTGAGCAGCTCGGGGTCGGCGGCGGCGGGCACGCCGTCGATGTCGCTGTAGGAGTGCATGACCGCGCGGGCGCCGCCGTCGCGGACCGCCATCTCGAAGGGGGGCAGCAGCACGTCGGCCACCTCGCGCGGGCCGGCGTGGACGGGCGCGAGGTTGCGGCCCGCCCGGGAGGCGGAGTACCCGACGAAGTGCTTGAGCGTGGCGATGACACCGCTGCGCTGCAGCCCGCGCACGTAGGCGGTGCCGACGGTCCCCACGAGGTAGGGGTCCTCGCCGATGCACTCCTCGGTGCGTCCCCAGCGTGGGTCGCGCACGACGTCGAGCACCGGGGCCAGCCCCTGGTGGACCCCGAGGTCGCGCATGACCCCGCCGATCGCGGCGCCCATCTCCTCGACGAGGTCGGGGTCGAAGGCGGCGCCCCACGCCAGCGGGGTGGGGAACGTCGTCGCCCTCCAGGCCGCGAGGCCGGTGAGGCACTCCTCGTGGGCGATCGCCGGGATCCCCAGGCGGGTGTTCTCCACCAGCCACCGCTGCGTCTCGCGCAGCGTGCGACGGGCGGTGGCCGGCTCCACGGGCCGGGTGCCGAACACCCGGGTGAGGTGGCCCAGGCCGTGCCGCGCGAACTCGGTGAAGGTGGGCTGGTCCTCCGTCATCGTGTCCTGCATGGGCGCGACGACCTCGCCGTCGGCGCCGGCGCCCACCCACAGCCCGACGATCTGGGCCAGCTTCTCCTCCAGGGTCATGCGCGCGAGCAGGTCGCGGACGCGGGCGCTGGGCTCCGGCGGCGCGGCCTCGGGCACCGGCGCGGCGGTCGGGCGGACGGGGACGGTGTCGGTCACGGAAGGTCCTTCGGTTCGGATCGGATCGAGTGGTCGGGGTGCGGTCCGGGCCTCAGCCCTTGACGGCGCCCTGGAGCCCGCTGACGATGCGCTTCTCCATCGCGAGGAAGAAGACGAGCGCGGGGATCATCGCCAGCGAGGTGAAGGCGAGGACCCCGGCGGTGTCCTGCGCGTGCTCGGTGGAGAACGTCGCCACGCCCAGCGGCAAGGTCTGGGAGGCGGGGTCGTGGAGCACGAGCAGGGGGAGCAGGTAGGCGTTCCACGAGGCGACGAAGGCCAGGACGCCGACGGTCACCATGCCGGGCCCGGAGAGCGGGAGCAGGATGCGCCAGAAGAAGCCGATCCGGCTCGCGCCGTCGAGCAGGGCGGCCTCCTCCAGCTCCTTGGGCAGCGCCATGAGGAAGGGGCGGAGGATGACCACGGTCATCGGCAGCGCGAAGGCCGCCTGCGGCAGTGCCACGCCCAGGGCGTTGCTCGTCAGGCCGAGGTCGCGGACCATGAGGAACAGCGGGATGACCGCGACGGTGAGCGGGAAGAGCAGCCCGAGGACGAAGACGAGGAAGAGCGTCTCACGGCCGCGGAAGGTGTACCGGGCCAGCGGGTAGGCGGCCATGACCCCGCACACGACGACGAGCGCCGTCGTGATGAGCGCGACGATGCTGGAGTTGAGCGCGAAGCGCCAGAACGAGGACGACGTCACGACGTCGACGTAGTTCGTCAGCACCCAGGGGTCGGGCAGGCCCACGGGGTCGGCGGCGAGCTGGGCGTTGGTGCGGAAGCCGCCGAGCACCGCGTAGACCACCGGGGTGAGCGTGACCGCCGCGACGACGAGCGCCACGGCGTAGACGAGTGGCGTGCCGCCGGAGAAGGCGCGGCGGCTGCTGCGCCGGCGGCGCGCGGTGCGTTCGGCGGGAGCCGGGTGGGTGGTGGGCACGACCGTCGTCATCGGGTCACCTTCCGTGGCGTCCGGGGCGTGTCGTGGGTGTCGCGGCGCAAAATGAGCCTCTGGTAGGTCAGGGCCAGGACGAGGGAGATGACGAAGAGGAGGACGGCCACGGCCGAGGCGTAGCCGTACAGGCTGCGGTTGGTGCCCTGGTTGATGAGGTAGATCGCCATCGTCATCGTCGAGTTGGCCGGGCCGCCCTTGGTGAGGATCCAGACCATGTCGAAGAGCTGGAGGGAGCCGATCATCGAGAGGAAGGCCCAGGTGCGCACGGTCGGGCCGAGGAGCGGGACGGTGATGCGGCGCTGCACCTGCCACCACGAGGCGCCGTCGAGCTGGGCCGCCTCGTAGAGCTCGGTCGGGATTCCCTGGAGCCCGGCGAGGAAGAGGATGACCGCCAGCCCGAGGTACTTCCAGGTGAGGACGACCATGACGGTGTACAGCGCGATCTCCGGGTCGCCCAGCCACACCTGGACCAGCGACCCGAGCCCGACGGCCTCGAGCGCGGCGTCGACCGGCCCGTTGGGCTGGAGCAGCATGAACCACACGACGCCGGCGACGACCTCGGCCAGCACGTAGGGCATGAAGACGATGACCCGCATCGCCGTGCGGCCCCACATCTCCCGGTCGAGCAGGAGCGCGACCCCCAGCCCGAGGGGGAGCTGGATGAGGATGGACAGGACGACGATCGTCAGGTTGTTGAGGACGGCGCCGGTGAAGACGGTGTCCTGCAGCGCCCGGGCGTAGTTCGCCAGTCCGACGAAGTCGTCCAGCGGTCCCAGGCCGTTCCAGCTGTAGACGGAGTAGCGCACCGCCTGGACGACCGGGACCACGACGAAGACGCCGAACAGCGCCAGCGCGGGGCTGACGAAGAAGGCGACCTCCAGCCGTTTGCGCCAGGTCGCCGAGAGGCGGCGCCCGCCGCGGGCGCCCGGCCCGCCCGTCGACCGCGCGGCGGCGCGGTCGACGGGGCGGTCGGTCAGCGTGGCAGTCGCGGAGCCGGTCGCGTCGTCTGCCACCGTGCTCACCCCAGGTCCGCGGCGGCCTGGGTCGCGTCGACGATGGCCTGCGGGGAGGACTGTCCCGCGAAGAGGAGGGCGATCTCGTCGTTCATCGCCCCGCCGACGTTCTCACCGAACGCGGTGTCGAAGTACAGCTGGACGAAGGGGGCCTCGTCGCGGAAGGTCAGCAGGTCGGCGAGCGCGGGGTCGGAGACGGCGTCGGTGGCGGCCGGGTTGGTCGGCAGCCCCATGTCGTTCTCCGCGAAGGTGCGCTGCACCTCGTCGCTGAGCAGGTAGGTGATGAAGTCGACGCAGACGTCGGGGGCGTCCTGGGCGCAGGCCCAGGCGTCACCGCCGCCGAGCGCCGCGCCGGGGTCGCCCTGCCCGCCGGCGACGGCGGGGAAGGGGAACCAGCCGGTGTCCTCGCCCAGCCCCCGGTTGTCCTCCGTCAGGCCCTGCATGACACCGGGCTCCCAGTGTCCGGCGAGCTCCATGGCGACCTTGCCGGTGGCGAGGAGACCGGAGGCGCTGGTGGGGCCGGTCTGGGCCGGGGTGGCCAGGAAGCCGGTGTTGAAGGGCTCGGTGGCGATGAGCTCCTGGAGGTGCTCGCCGGCCTGGACGAAGCAGGGGTCGGAGAAGTCGAGTGAGGTGACGGCGTCGGTGAGGACGTCCTGGGGGCACTGGCGCAGTGCCAGGTAGTACCAGTAGTGGGCAGCGGGCCACTTGTCCTGCGCGCCGACCGAGATCGGCTCGATGCCGGCTGCCTTGAGCGCGTCGACCGCCGCGTAGAGCTCCTCCATCGTCGTCGGTGGGGAGTCGATGCCCGCCTCGGCGAAAAGGGAGGTGTTGTACCAGAAGCCGACGACCCCCACGGAGAAGGGCAGGGCGTAGACGCGGTCGTCGACCGTCCAGCCGTCGACGGAGGCGCCGATCGTCTCGATCGTGTCGGCGGCGACGTCGGTGAGGTCCTTGACCAGGCCGGCCTCGACGTGCGCGGCGAGCTCGCCCCCGCCGCGCTCCATGAAGATGTCCGGGGTGTCACCGGACTGGAAGGCGGCGTCGAGGCGGGTGAGCATGTCCTCGTGTGCCAGTGGGGTGATCTCGATGGTGACGCCGGGGTGGTCGGCCTCGAAGTCGGCGGCCACCTGCTCGTAGACCGACCGGCCGGGGTCGTTGTTCGAGTTGTGCCACCAGGTGAGGGTGACGGAGTCGCCCGTCTCGCCACCCCCGGTGTCGTCGGTGGCGTCGCCGTCGCCGCAGGCGGCGAGGAGGAGGGCGGCGCTCATGCCGAGCGCCACGACGCTGGCTTCTCGTCTGTGAGGCATGTCAGGTCCTTCGGTCGTCATCGACGGAACACGGCCAGCCTGGCAGCCCACCGCCCGGCGTGTCAATCGTTATCGATAACGTTTTCGACACGGTAGGGTCGTCCCCGTGAGAGGCAGGGTCACCATCAACGACGTCGCGCGGACCGCCGGCGTCTCGGTGGCGACCGTCTCCAAGGTCATCAACGGCCGCTACGGCGTGGCCGCCGCGACGAGCGAGCGGGTGCAGGAGGTCATCGAGCGGCTCGGCTACGAGTCCTCGCTGGTGGCCCGCAGCCTGCGCTCCCGTCGCACCAACGTCCTGGGCATCCTCGTCGCCGAGTTCGAGCCGTTCAGCACCGAGATCCTCAAGGGCGCCTCCCGAGCCGTCGCCGGCACGGGTTTCGACCTCCTGGCCTACTCCGGGGCGGCCCACGGCGGCGGGGACGTCGGCTGGGAGCGCCGGTCGCTGTCCCGGCTCAGCGGCACGCTGATCGACGGCGCTGTGCTCGTCACCCCCACCGTCGTCGAGGTGCGGGACGACGTGCCCGTCGTCGCGATCGACCCCCACCGTGGGCCGTCGGGCATCGCCACGGTGGACGCCGACAACGACGCGGGCGCCGTGCTGGCCACCGCGCACCTCATCGCGCTGGGCCACCGCCGCATCGGCTTCCTCGGTGGTCGCCCCGACCTGGAGAGCTCGCGGCAGCGGGAGGAGGGCTTCCGCAGCGCGATGGCGGCTGCCGGCCTCCCGGTGGACCCGGCCCTGGTGCGGGTCGGTGGGTACAAGCGGGAGGGCGCCGACCGGCCCGCCCACGAGCTGCTCGCCCGGCCCGACCGCCCCACCGCCGTCTTCGCCGCGAACGACCTCATGGCGCTGGCCACCATCGACGCCGCGCGCGACGTCGGGCTGCGCGTGCCGCAGGACCTCTCGGTGGTCGGCTTCGACGACGTCCCCGAGGCCGTCGCGGCGACCCCGCCGCTCACCACGGTGGCCCAGCCGATCCAACAGATGGGGGCGGAGGCGATCGGCCTGCTCGTCGAGCTCGTGGCGGGCCGGGAGGTCGCCACCGAGCACGTGCGCCTGCCCACCCGCCTCGTCGAGCGCGGCAGCACCGCCCCACCCCCCGACAGCTGAACCCCCAACCGACAGCCCACGTCCCCCCGACAGCTCACTTCCCACCGAGAGCTCAGTTCACACCGAC
>NZ_CALGNQ010000097.1 GCF_937958535.1 uncultured Georgenia sp.
GATCGTCGCCCGCCCCGGACCGGGCGGCGGGGTGCGCCTCGACGTCACCCCGGGCCGCACGGGAGGCCACCCCGAGAGTCGATCGGTCGCTGATCGTCCGTTCCCGAACTGTGAACGGACGTTCTCTGCCCGATCGATGGGCGGGGAGGGACGGGCTCGCGCTGCTCACGGCGGATCTGCCGTGGGCAGCGCGCCCTACCGCACCGGCCCCGCCGCCGGGTGGGATGGGTGGCATGGCAACACAGACGAGCATGGTCCCCCTCGACCAGGAGCTCCGGCAGCGGCTCATGACCCAGCGGATCATCGTCCTGGGCACCGAGCTCGACCAGGACGCCGGCAACCGGCTGTGCTCCCAGCTGCTCCTGCTCTCGGCCGAGAACCCCCGCGACGACATCAGCTTCTGGATCAGCTCCCCGGGCGGCTCCGTCCCCGCGATGCTCGCCATCCGGGACGTCATGCGGCTCATCCCCAACGACGTGAGCACCGTCAACCTCGGCATGGCCTACAGCGCCGGCCAGTTCCTGCTCAGCGCCGGGACGAAGGGCAAGCGCTACTCCCTGCCGCACGCCAAGGTCCTCCTGCACCAGGGCTCCGCCGGCATCGGCGGCACCGCGGCGGACATCGCAATCCAGGCGGACGACCTGCGCCACACCCGCGACACCGTCCTCGCCGCGATCGCCGACGACACCGGACAGGACGTCGCGACGATCGAGCGCGACTCGCGGCGGGACCGCTGGTTCACCGCCGCCGACGCCGTCGCCTACGGCTTCGTCGACCGCGTCATCACCCATGTCGACGACATCAGGCCCGTGCCGCCACGCCGGGCCGGGCTGGGGGGCTGAGATGGCGAGCTACCCGATCCCGTACGTCACCACCCAGACGCCGCGAGGGGAGCGCACGGTCGACGTCTACAGCCGGCTGCTCGCCGAGCGCATCGTCTACCTCGGCACCGAGATCGACGACGGCGTGGCCAACACCCTCATCGCCCAGCTCCTCCACCTCGAGGCGGAGAGCGCCGAGCTGCCGATCGACGTCTACATCAACTCCCCGGGCGGCTCGGTGACGGCGATGCTCGCCGTCTACGACACGATGCAGTACGTCAGCGCCCCCGTCGCCACGACGTGCGTGGGGCAGGCGGCGTCCTCGGCGGCGGTGCTGCTGGCGGGCGGCGAGCCGGGCCGCCGGGCCCTGCTCCCGCGCGCCCGGGTGGTGCTGCACCAGCCGGCGGCCGAAGGGCGCGGCACCGTCCCCGACCTCATCCTCGAGGCGGAAGAGGTGGAGCGGGTCCGCGGCCAGCTCGAGGAGCTCCTCGCCCGGGACACCGGCCGCAGCGTCGAGCAGGTGCGCGCGGATACCGAGCGGAACCTCGTCCTCACCGGCGAGGCCGCCGTCGCCTACGGCATCGTCGACCGGGTGCTGGCGCAGCGGCCGCGGCAGGCGGGACGCCCCGCCGCGTGACCGCGGGCTACCTCATCCCGCCGGGTAGCCCGCCCGCCTGCTCCACCCTGGACCCGAGCGGCGTCGGTGCGGCGGTGTCCTGCGTGGCGTCGGTGCGGCGGTGTCCTGCGTGCGCGCTCACCGGGACTCCCAGACGTAGCCGTCCGGGTCGGTGAAGGACCCGGCGTCGCTCGTCACCGCCAGCCGGTGCGACCCGGTGCCGTCGGGCGGGACCCCGGCCGCCTTGGCCACCGCCTTGCGCTTGTTCAGGGTGACCGTGACCGGCCCGGCGTCGAGCTCGGCGTAGGTGTGCCCGAAGCTCTTGCGCACCGTGAAGCCGTGGTCGACGTAGAACTGCGTGCTCGGCACGACGTCGTGCACCCCGAGCTGGAGGACGACGTCGTCGACCCCCTCCGACGGCGGGCCGGTCTCCTTCTTCGACGAGGACGCGACGGTCCACACGGTCCCGTCCGGGGCCTGGACCGAGCCGCCGTACCCCCACAGCGACTTCGTCGGCTCCTGGAGCACGATGGCGCCGGCGTCCCGGGCGCGGGCGACGAGGGCATCGACCCCGCTCGGCTGCGGCACCACGAGGGAGAGGGTGAACCCGCGGAATCCGCTCGTCGGGGAGTCCGACGCCCGCAGGCGCAGGAGGTCTCCGACATCGAACGCCGCAGCGTAGAAGCGTTCGGCGGCCGCGACCTCGGTCACCTCGAGCGTGATGGAGTCGATGGTTGCCATGCACCAACGCTAGGGGGCGGCCCGCCCACCCGCTCCCCGACGGATCAGGCGGCCAGGCGGAGCGCGGTGGGCGCCGAGACGGTCGGCCCCTGCCGGCGGGCCGGGGAGGCCATGAGCGTGCTCGCCCGCCGGACGACCTCGGCGGCGGGCAGGTCCAGGGCGCCGCTCACCGCACGCAGCACCTCCGAGGACGGGTCCTTCGCACCCCGCTCGACCTCCGAGAGGTACTGGGGCGAGATCGCCGCCTCCCGGGCCACGTCGACGAGCCGCTCCTCCCGGGCCGTGCGCTCCTCACGCAGCACCCGCCCCACCGCCTCACGGAACAGCGGCGGCCCCTGCCGTACCCGCGGACGGTCGAGCGGGAGGGCCGTGACCTGCCTCACTGCTGCCATGCGCCGACCCTACTGACGGGCCCGGGCCGCGCGCTCGTCCTTCCGCTGTGGGCGGACGGGGCCGGGCTGGCACACTGCCCTCATGCCCGTGCCCGTGGCCGTGCGGCCCCTGGTCAGTGCGGCGACGCTGCGCGGCGGGGTGTTCCTCGTCGTGGGCGGTGTCGTCGGCGCCGCGTACGGGCTGCTCGCCACCGGCTTCGCGCAGATGTACCGGGACCCCACGCTGTCCCGGCCGGTCGTCACCGCACTCGTCCTCGTCACCGCGGTGATCGTCCTGCTGCCCCCGTTCCTCCACCCGGTCCGGCTGCTCGAGGCGACGGCGGCACGGACCCTGCTCGACGCCGACCTCCCGCAGGACCCGGGCCGCGGCCCCGAGCCCGCGGCGCGCGGCGCGGTCTGGTTCGTCCTCCACCTCGCCACCGGGGCCGCGGCGGCGCTGTCCCTGCTGGTCGCGGTCCCGCTCAGCGTGAGCCTGGTCGCCTGGCACCTCGGGGGCACGGTGCTCGACGCCGCGCTCGGCCCCCTCGTCGAGCTGCCGGCCGTGCTCGCCGTCGCGCTCGCCGGGCTGCTCCTCCTCGTGCCGCCGTATGCGATGTGGGGCCTGAGCTCGCTGCTGCGGGTATGTGCACCGACGCTGCTCGGTCCCTCCGCCCAGGAGCGGATCGCCCGGCTCGAGATGGAGAAGCGCGAGCTCGCCGCCCGCAACGCGCTCGCCCGCGACCTCCACGACAGCGTCGGGCACGCGCTGACCGTGACCACCCTGCAGGCGGCCGCCGCGGAACGGGCCCTCGACCGCGACCCGGAGCTCGTCCGGTCGGCGCTCGCCGCCATCGCCGAGACCGGACGCGAGGCGGTCGCCGAGCTCGACCGCGTGCTGGGCGTGCTGCGCGTCGGGGAGCCGCCGTCGTCCGCGGACGCGGCCGCGCGCGACCGCACGCTCGCCGACGTCCCCGCGCTCGTCGCCGAGGCCCGCGCCACCGGCGCCCGCATCACCCTCCGGCTGTCACCGGCTGTCCCCGGCGCCGTCTCCCGGGCGGTGTCCCGCGAGGCGTACGCGATCGTGCGCGAGGCGCTGACCAACGCGCTGCGGCACGGCGGCGGGGGGACCGAGGTCACCGGCGAGGCGCATGCGCACACCGTCGCCCTGACCGTGAGCAACGACCTGCGCCCGGGACCGACCGGCCGGGCCGGGCGCGGCCTGGCGGGGATGCGGGAGCGCGCCGAGGGGGTCGGCGGGTCGCTCACCTGGGGACCCGACGGGCACCGCTGGCGGGTGCGCGCCGTGCTGCCCCGGGAGGTGCGGTGACCGTCCGCGTCCTGCTCGTCGACGACGAGGCCCTCGTTCGCGGAGGCCTGCGCGTCATCGTCGACGGCGAGCCGGACCTCGAGGTCGTCGGCGAGGTGGCCGACGGCGCGGACGTGCCCGCCGCCGTCGCCACCACCCGCCCCGACGTCGTGCTGATGGACGTACGCATGCCGGGGCTCGACGGCATCTCCGCGACACGGGCGCTGCACGCCCGGGCCGACCGCATGGGCGAGACGCCACCACGCGTCCTCGTCGTGACGACCTTCGAGAACGACGACTACGTCCTGCAGGCGCTGCGCGTGGGCGCCGCCGGGTTCGTGCTCAAGCGCATCCACCCCGAACAGCTGCTCCACGCTATCCGGGTGGTGGCCCGCGGTGACGCGCTGCTCTTCCCCGACGCCCTGCGCCGGCTCGTCGCGGCAGCCCCGACCGCCGCGGGAGAGGACGTCGTCTCCCGGGCCGGGCTGACCGCCCGCGAGGAGGAGGTGCTGCGCCTCGTCGCCGCGGGCCGGACGAACGCCGAGATCGGGGCCCTGCTCCACCTCGGCGTCGAGACGGTCAAGACCCACGTCGGCAACCTCCTGGCCAAGCTCGGCGCACGCGACCGCACCCAGGCCGTCGTCCTCGCCTACGAGTCGGGCTTCGTGCGGCCCGGCGACGCCCTGGGGTGAGCACCGGCTCCCTCGCACGGGGGAGCGGGGCACGGCTCGTCCACGCTCCCGGGGGATCTGCCCGGACCGCCGGCCGAGGACGGTGGAGGCATGCGAACCACCACCATCACCACGCTGTACTGGATCCTCGTCGCGGCCGGCCTGGCGGCCGTCGCCGCCACCGGGGGCGACCTGGTCGGAGGGGAGGGCCACCCCGCACTCGGGGCGAGCCTGGCATCCCTGCTGCCCGGGCCCACCTTCCCGGTCCTCGCCGGCCTCCTCGCCCTCGTCGTCGCCGGTTCCGTCGGGTGGACGGCGCGGAGCCCGGGCTCCACCCGCCCGGTCGTCCTCGGCGGCGCCGCGGCGCTCGTACTGGCGCTGCTCACCCTCAGCGTCGAGCTGCTCGCCGTCGTCGGCTACCTGCCGCTCGCCGTCGTCCTCGCCCCGTTCCACGCGGGGATGCGCAGCGGACTGGTTGCAGCCGTCGACGTCGGCCTGGTGATCCAGGTCGGCGTCCTCCTCGGCGTCGTGCTGTGGGGCAGGGCGGTGCTCCGGGCGCTCCGCGCGCACCCCGTCACCGTCCCGACCTGGGCCCGCCCCGAGGCCGCCGCGCGCTGGGGCCGGGTGGCTGTCGTCGTCTCCGTCGTACCGCCGCTCGGCTACGCCGTCACCCGCTTCACCTGGATGTTCTACCCACTGGGCTTCAGCCGCGACGTGTGGGAGGCCCAGCACGGCAGCAGCGCCCTGCTGCCCGGGGTGTGGCTCGGGTCCTTCGCCGTCGTCGGCGCCGTGCTCACCCTCGGTCTGACCCGGCGGTGGGGCGAGGTGTTCCCCCACTGGGTGCCGCGGCTCGGCGGCCGCCCGGTGCCGGTCGCGCTCGCCGTCGTCCCCGCGAGCCTGGTCGCGCTGCTCCTCGTCCCCTCCGGGATCTCGATGATCCGGCGCGTGCTCGGCCCGGACGCCGCCTTCGACCCGGTGGCGGACTGGGCGGCCTACGGTCCCACCCTGCTCTGGCCGCTGTGGGGGGTGTCCCTCGGGGCCGCCACTCTCGCCTACGCGCTGCGCCGCCGCGGGGAGCAGCAGGACCCGCCGCGGGTGACCCGCACCGGCGGCGCCGCGCACGTCAGGTCCGCACGACCGTGAGCGGGCCCTCGGCGGCTCGACGTGGTCGACGAGCTCCGCGGTGCGGCCGGCTCACACGGCCGGGCCCTGTGGGTCGGCACCGGTAGCGTGGGGCGGATGAGGGAGACAGCAGCGGAGATCGCCGCCCTTCAAGAGCTCATGGACGCCTCCTACACCCGCAGCACGAGCCACCTGCAGGAGATCGTCAGCGGGCCGCGCCGGCTGACCGCCGAGCAGGTCGTCGCCGCGCTGGACGGGATGAAGGTGCTCACCCTCGCCACGGTGACCGCCGCGGGGGAGCCGCGGGTCAGCGCGGTGGACGGGCACTTCCTGCACGGCCGGTGGACCTTCGGGACCGACGGGCGGGCGGCCAAGGCCCGCCACCTCGCCGCCCGGCCGGCCGTGAGCGCCGCGCACGTCGACGGCGAGCGGCTGGGCGTCTTCTGCCACGGCAACGCCGTGCGGCTCACCCCGCAGGACCCGGCCTGGGAGGAGACCATCGCGCACTGGACCGCGTACTACGGCTCCGACCCGACGACCTGGGGCGAGGACGTGCGGATGTACCGCATCGAGCCCACCTGGCTCGTCGGGTACGGGACCGTCGCGGAGGGCTGAGCCGCCGTCCGCGGACGGACCGCACGGGCGGAGCGGGCCCTGCGTCGTGCGCCTCGCACCCACGCCGCGGGTCCGCACCGGCTGTCGTGCCGTGACCACGCAGACAGCGAAGCCGCGCCACCCGATGACATCCGCCGTCCGCGCCGGTCCATCTGTCAAGCGCCCGCGTCGCGTCCTGACCGCGGGCCCCCACCGACCACCACAGACAGGAGGGCGGCGATGGGCACCATCGTGGTCCAGGCGTTCATCACCCTCGACGGCGTCGTCCAGGGAGGCGGCGGTCCCGAGGAGGACCCGGACGGCGGCTTCCCCCACGGCGGCTGGGCGACCGACTACGACGCCGAACACGGCGGCGAGGAGTTGGGCGACCTGGTCCGGCAGTGGGAGGAGCGGACCGAGGCCCTGCTCCTCGGACGCCGGACCTACGAGATCTGGGCCGGCGCCTGGGGTGTGTGGGACGAGGACGCCCCGGGCCTGCAGGGCGAGCTCACCCGGCGCTACAACCGCGTCCCGAAGTACGTCGCCTCGCGCACACTGACCGAGCTCGGCTGGCAGGGCTCCCACCTGCTCGGTGCCGACGTCCCCGCGGAGGTGGCGCTGCTGCGCGCCGGACATGACGGTGAGATCCGGGTGTGGGGCAGCACCCGGCTGGTGCGGACCCTCGCCGAGCACGACCTCGTCGACGAGTACCGACTCGCCCGTTACCCGCTCGTCCTGGGCACCGGGAAGCAGCTCTTCCCCGCGGGGTTCCCGTACTCCCGCCTCGTCACCGCCGACACCCGGGTGCTGCGCTCAGGCGTCGTCGTCACCAGCTACCGGCGCGCGGACACGACGCGACCGGCGTGAGCCGGTGCGCCGACCCGGCGCGAGCCGGTGTGAGGGTCAGTGCGCGCCCGGCTGCGCGACGCAGAAGACGTTGCCGTGCGGGTCGGCGAGCGTCACCCAGCGGAAGTGCTCGTCGCCCCGCCGCGAGACGAGCGTGGCGCCGGCCGCGAGCAGGCGGTCCACCTCGGCGTCGAGGTCCTCCCCGGCCACGAGGTCGAGGTGCGCCCGGTTCTTGCCCGGCGTCGGGTCCTCCACCCGCTGGAACGCCAGCTGCACCGGTAGGGCGCCGCCCGCGACGATGACGTACCAGCCCTCGTTGCGCTCGACGACCTCCGCGCCGGTCTGCTCCGCCCACCACGCCGCGAGCGCGTCGGCGTCGGTCGTGTCGATGGTCACCATGGCCAGCCTCAGGGTCATGTGCCCACAGTAGACGCAGGTGCGGACGGACCGCCGGGCAGCGGCACCCCGGTGCTAGGTTCCGCGCGTGCAGCCACGACTCGAGGGTCGCGATGGACGAGACACGGCAAAGAGGTGGGCATGACCGGGCGCGCGGAGCATAGTGGGCAGCAGGCCACGACGGAGCGACGGCCGGGGGAGCCGTGATGACGCAGCCGCCGTCCGCAGGCGTCGCCGTGCGCCGGGTCCGGCCCGAGGAGTACGACGCCGTCGGGCAGCTCACCGTGGACGCCTACCGGGCCGACGACCTCGTCGGGACGCCCGGCGGCGCCGAGGACTTCTACGTCGCGATGCTCCGCGACGCCGCCCGGCGGGACCGCGAGGCGGAGGTGTGGGTGGCGGCCGACCACGACGGTGCGATCCTCGGCACGGTGACCTGGTGCCCGGTGGCCTCCACCTGGCGGGAGGTCGCCGCACGGCCGGACCAGGGCGAGTTCCGGATGCTTGCCGTCTCGCCCGCGGCCCGGCGGCGCGGGGTGGCCCGCGCGCTCGTCACGGCCTGCCTCGCGCGGGCGCGCAGCGACGGCGCGCGCGAGGTGGTGCTCTCCTCCCTGCCGCAGATGACGGCGGCGCACGCCCTGTACCGGGACCTCGGGTTCGTCCGGGCACCCGAGCACGACCACAGCCCCACCCCGATCGTGCACCTGTGGGCCTTCCGGCTGCGCCTGGCGTAGTGGCGGGCGCCGGGCTACGCCGTCAGCGCCAGCCGCGGTCCGGTGGGCACCGGGTCGGTGACCAGACGGCCGTAGGTGAGGACGTCGACCCGCTCGCCGGCGATGAGGAACTTGCCGCGCTCCCGGCCCTCGCGGACGAACCCGGCGGCCTCCGCCACCCGCCCGGACGCCGGGTTGTCCACCCGGTGCCCGAGCTCGAGCCGCTCGCAGCCGCCCACGGCGAGCGCCCAGTCCGCGACCGTGGCCACCGCCGCCGAGGTCCAGCCCCGGCCGCGGTGCTCGGCGTGCATCCAGTACCAGACCCAGCCCAGCCGGTCCTCCTCGTCGACCGCGACCCCGACGGCGCCGACGAGCCGGTCCGCGACGGTGACCGCGAAGACGTGCCGGCCCGGCTCGGTGCACCGGCGGACGTAGGCCTCGGCCTGCGCCGGCGTGGTGACCTCACCCTGGCGCGCCATGTCGGGAGCCGAGGCGAAGGCGGCGAGCACCGCGGGTGCGTCGGCGGGGCGGAGGGGGCGCAGGACGGGCAGCTGGTCGGTCACGGCCGCCAGCGTACGACGGCGGGCCGCACCGCCCCGGCGCGCGCTGCGTCAGTGGACGAGCACCGCCTTGACCGCCTCCCCGGAGGTGGTGGCCGCGATCGCCGTCTCCAGCTCTGGGAAGGGGAACGTGCGGACGAGCTTCTCCAGCGGGAAGCGGCCCTGCCGGCGCAGCTCGAGCAGCTGGGGGATGAACACCCGCGGTACCGAGTTGCCCTCGACGATGCCCTGGACCCGCCGGCCCAGCTGCATCACCGGCAGCAGGTCGAGGGTCATCCCGGGGGCGGCGCCGACGATGCCGAGGGTGCCGCCCCAGGCGAGGGCGTCGACGAGCCGCGCCAGCACCGCGCCGACCGCCGTCGTGTCGAAGGCGTGGGTCACGCCGTGGCCACCGGTCAGGGCGCGGATCTGCTCGACCTGGTCCTCGTCGCGCCCGTCGACCGTGTGGGTGGCACCCAGCTCCCGGGCCAGCTCCAGCCGGGCGGGGACGACGTCGAGCGCGATGACGGTGCCGACGCCGGCTGCCACCGCGGCCATGAGCCCGCTCAGCCCGACCGCCCCGGTGCCCGCGATGACGATGCTGTCCGTCGGACCCGGCCGCAGCGCGTTGAGGATCGCGCCGGCCCCGGTCTGGACGCCGCAGCCGAGGGGCCCGAGGAGGTGCTCGTCCTGGGGCTCCACCCAGTCCGGCACCTTGGCGAGGTCACGTGCGGCCACGAGACCGTGGGTCCCGAACGAGGACTGCCCGAAGAAGCTCGCACCGACCGGGCCGCCGTCGCGGGTGGCCTTCCAGGAGCCGTCGCCGCGGGTGAGGGCGAAGTTGACGTCGTTGAACCGCTCGCAGTTGAACGGACGCCCGGTGAGGCAGGTGCGGCATTGGCCGCACGAGGCGTAGGAGGCCATCACCCGGTCGCCCTCGGCGAACTCGGTGACGCCGGTGCCGACGGCCTCGACGACACCGGTGCCCTCGTGCCCGTAGACCGCGGCCGGGAAGTCGGGCTGGTGGAAGACGTCCCGGGCGAAGAGGTCGGTGTGGCACAGGCCGGTGGAGGTGAAGCGCACGAGCACCTCGTCGGGGCGCGGGTCGCCCAGCTCGATGCCGTCGACCAGCTGGAAGGTGCCGTGGGGCTCGGTGAGGACGTGGGCGCGGATCGTGGTCGGCATCAAGCTCTCCTCCGTCGGGTGCGCGTCACGGTACTGGGCCGCGTCCCCGCCGCAACCGCAGCGGCCGCCGCCGTCAGCCGCCCTCCGCCTGCAGCGCCCGGCGGACGAGGTCGAGCGCCGCGTCCGCGTCGATCCCCAGGGACCGCGCGGTGCGGGTGAACGCCGCCGCGGCCTGCTCGGCAGTGCCGTGCGGTGTCGACCGCTCGGCCGGGCGGCTCGACGGTGGCCGGCCCCGGCGATGACGACGGGTGGTCGTTGCCGGCGCGCGGGGTCGGAGGCGTAGCGTGCCGCCATGCCCGACACCCCGCCCGCGGAGGTCGCCGTCGACGAGCACCTCGTGCGCAGCCTGCTCCAGGACCAGCACCCCGACCTGGCGGACCTGCCGTTGCAGCGGATGTCCAGCGGCTGGGACAACACGGTCTGGCGCCTCGGCACCGACCTCGCCGTCCGCCTGCCGCGCCGGGCCGTCGCCGCGCGGCTCGTCGAGCACGAGCAGCGGTGGCTGCCCGAGCTCGCCGTCCTCGTCGCGCCGGTGAGCGACGTCCTCCTCCCGGTGCCCGTGCGGGTGGGTGAGCCGACGGCGCGGTACCCGTGGCGGTGGTCGGTCGTCCCCTGGGTCCCCGGCCGATCCGCGGGCACGGTCCCGGCCGAGGCGCGGAGGTCCCTGGCCGACCCGCTCGCCCGGTTCCTGCGGGCCGTCCACGTCGCCGCCCCACCCCACGCCCCGGCCAACCCCGTGCG
>NZ_CALGNQ010000098.1 GCF_937958535.1 uncultured Georgenia sp.
AGGCCCGCTTCGACGAGGAGGCCAACATCTCCTGGGCGCGCAAGCTCGAGGAGGCGGGCGTCCACGTCGTCTACGGCATCGTCGGGCTCAAGACCCACTGCAAGCTCTCCCTCGTCGTCCGCAACGAGAAGGACGGGCTGCGCCGCTACTGCCACGTCGGCACCGGGAACTACCACCCCAAGACGGCGCGCGGCTACGAGGACCTGGGCCTGATGACCTGCGACCCCGACGTCGGCCAGGACCTCACCCGGCTGTTCAACCAGCTCTCCGGGTACGCCCCGCGCTCCCGCTACCGCCGGCTGCTCGTCGCCCCGCGCTCGATGCGCAGCGGGCTCATCGAGCGGATCGAGCGGGAGATCGCCGGGCACCGCGCCGGCCGCGAGGCGTGGATCAAGATCAAGGTCAACGCCATCGTCGACGAGGCGGTCATCGACGCGCTCTACCGCGCCAGCCAGGCCGGGGTGCCGGTCGACGTCGTCGTCCGCGGGATCTGCGCACTGCGCGCCGGGATCCCGGGCCTGAGCGAGAACATCCGGGTCCGCTCGATCCTCGGCCGCTTCCTCGAGCACTCGCGCATCTTCGCCTTCGCCGGCGACGACGAGCTGCCCGAGGTGTGGATCGGCAGCGCCGACCTCATGCACCGCAACCTCGACCGCCGGGTCGAGGTGCTCGTCAAGCTCGTGCAGGCCGAGCACGTCGGCTTCCTCGTCGACCTGCTCGACCGCGCCGTCGCCCCGACGACGTCGTCCTGGCACCTGCTGCCCGACGGCACCTGGCAGCGGCACCAGTTCGACGAGGACGGCCGGCCCCTGGACGACCTCCACGAGCTCCTCATCGCCCGGGCCCGACGACGCGTGGCAGCGAGCCGATGAGCGGCCGGCGCACCGTCCTGGCGGCCGGGACCGTCGTCTGGCGGCTCGACGAGCGCAAGAAGCTCGAGGTGCTCCTGGTCCACCGGCCCCGCTACGACGACTGGTCGTGGCCCAAGGGCAAGCAGGAGAACGGCGAGACGCTCGCCGCCTGCGCGGTCCGGGAGACCGAGGAGGAGACCGGCGTGCCGGTCATCCTGGGACAGCCGCTGCCCAAGGTCCGGTACAAGCTCGACAGCGGCGCCCGCAAGGAGGTCCACTTCTGGGCCGCCCGGCCGGCCCCGCCCGGCGACCGGTCGCTGCGCGCCCGCACCCCGGTGGTCCCGGCGAGCAAGGACGAGATCGACGAGGTGCGCTGGGTCGGGGTCAAGGAGGCGGCCCGGCTCCTCACCCACGAGCGCGACCGGGTGCCGCTGGGCATGCTCGTCGACCAGCGACGCGACGAGCGCCTCGACACCTACGCGGTGCTCGTCGTCCGGCACGCCCGCGCCCGCAAGCGCACCGCGTGGAAGGGCGGGGAGTCCACCCGGCCGCTCACCCCCGTGGGGCACGCCCAGGCCCGCGGCCTCATCCCCCTGCTCGCGGCCTACGGCGTGGACCGGGTGCTGTCCAGCCCGTGGCGCCGCTGCGTCGACACCGTCGCGCCCTACGCCGAGCGGATCGGCGTCGAGATCGAGATGCACCCCGAGATCACCGAGGACGCCCACCGGGCCAAGCCGAAGAAGGCCCGCGAGCTCATCCGGCAGGAGGCCAGGGTCCGGGCGCCGGGGGTGGCGATCTGCACCCACCGGCCGGTGCTGCCGACCATCATGGACGAGGTCGCGGTCAACACCCCCTACCGCATCATGAAGCAGGTGCCCGAGTCCGACCCCTGGCTCAAGACCTCGGAGATGCTCGTCGTCCACATGGGGCGCCGGCCGGGGCGCGCCGCCGTCGTCGTGGCCCTGGAGAAGCACCGCGCACCGTCCCACACCGAGGCGCTCACCCCGGTGGCCGCCGCGACCTGAGGCGGGCTCAGGTCTCCCCACCCGCCGCCCGCCGGGCGACGGCGAGGGCCTGGCGGCTGGAGGCGATGCGCGTCTCGTCCGCGCCCGCCTGCTCCCGCAGCTCCAGCGCCCGGGCGAACTGCTCCGCCGCGTCGGCGTACCGCCCGGCGCTGAACAGCGCCTTGCCGTAGTGCTGCCGGATGACGGCCTCCTGCGGCGTCCCGGTGGCCTCGTTGACGAGCCGGCCGTAGTCGGCGACGGCGAGCGCCACCCGCCCGGCGACGAGGTGGCAGTCGGCCTGCAGCGCCCGCACCCGCAGCGTGGGCCGCTGCGCCCGCAGCAGGGCGGCGGCGTCGTCCGGACGTCCGCTCCACAGCGACTCGAGCACGTCCCGCAGCGGGTCGGCGGCCATCCCGCGCCGGAACGCGGTGAGGTCGACGATCCGCGGCAGCAGCGTCTGGCCGTCGATGACCCAGCCGGGGCCGGCCGCGATGTCCCCCATGGCCCGAGCATAGGCCCGTGATCGAACCCACACCGGCTGTTCACCACCCGTTCATCTGCCGCCCGCCGGGTGGAAACCTGCGGTTCCTAGCGTCGGAGACGGCCGCCGGGAGTCCCGGGCCCTCCACACGACAGGATGGATTGAACGTGAAGCTTGCAGGTAGCCGCCGCCTGGCGGGGATCGCCGCGATGAGCGCCCTCGCGCTCACCCTCGCGGCCTGCGGGAACGGCGCCAACGCCGAGGACGACGCCACCAACGGCTCGGACACCACCACGACCGACGCGGGCGACACCGGCTCGGTCGAGCTCTCCGGCGAGATCGCCGGCTCCGGTGCGAGCTCGCAGGAGGCCGCCGTCCAGGGCTGGATCGCCGGGTTCATGGACCAGCACCCCGACGTCACCGTCACCTACGACCCGACCGGCTCGGGCACCGGCCGGGAGCAGTTCCTCAACGGCACCACCCTCTTCGCGGGCACCGACTCCACGCTCGACGAGGAGGAGCTCGCCGCGGGTGTCGACCGCTGCTTCGGCGGTGAGGTCATCGAGCTGCCGCTGTACATCAGCCCGATCGCCGTCATCTACAACCTCCCGTCCGTGGACGCCGAGCACATCAACATGGACCCGGAGACCATCGCCGGGGTCTTCACCGGTGAGATCACCAGCTGGAACGACCCGGCGATCGCCGAGGCGAACCCGGATGTCGAGCTGCCCGACCTGCCGATCATCCCGGTCAACCGCTCCGACGACTCCGGCACCACCGAGAACTTCACCGCCTACCTCGCCGAGGCCGCCGGTGACGTGTGGACCTACGGGGCGGTGGAGACCTGGCCGATCGAGGGCACCCAGTCCGGCGCCCAGACCTCCGGCATGATCGACGTCGTCTCCGGCGCCGAGGGCACCATCGGCTACGCCGACGCCTCCCGCGCCGGTGACCTGGGCACCATCGCCGTCGGCGTGGGCGAGGAGTACGTGCCCTTCTCCCCGGAGGCCGCCGCGGCCGTCGTCGACGCCTCCCCGGCCGCCGAGGACGCCACCGACCTGCGCCTGACGGTCGACCTCGCGCGCGACACCACCGAGGCGGGCACCTACCCGATCGTCCTCATCTCCTACTCGGTCGCCTGCTCGACCTACGACAACGAGCAGGACGCCGCGAACGTCAAGGCGTTCCTCGAGTACGTCGCGAGCCCGGAGGGCCAGGAGCGGGCCTCGCGCCCCGACGTCGCGGGCTCGGCCCCGATCTCCGACGAGCTCCGTGAGAAGGTCCACGCCGCGCTCGACCGGATCACGGTCGCCGGCTGAGTCCGGCTAGCCTTGCGGGCGGGTCGGTGCTTCGCTGGCACCGACCCGCCCGACGCACGTCCACCGCCCGCTCGACACACGCCGGAGGCCACGTGGCAACCGCCGCACCGTCCCCCTCCACGCCCGACGCGTCACCGGTCGTCCGCCCCGGCCGCACCCCCGGCAGGGTGGGCAACCGGATCTTCTCCGGCATCTCCACCGGGGCCGGGGTCGTCATCCTCGTCGTGCTCGCCGCGGTCGCGCTCTTCCTCCTCTACCGCGCGTGGCCGGCACTCGTCGCCTCCCGTGAGGAGCTGGGCGAGGTCGGCTTCATGCAGGGACGCAGCCTGTGGGAGTACGTCGGCCCGCTGCTCTTCGGCACCGTGCTCTCCTCGGTCATCGCGCTCGTCGTCGCGGTCCCGCTGAGCATCGGCATCGCGCTGTTCATCTCGCACTACGCGCCCCGGCGCCTGGCGCAGGGGCTGGGCTACCTCGTCGACCTCCTCGCCGCCATCCCCTCGGTCATCTACGGCCTGTGGGGCATCCAGTGGCTGCAGCCGACGATCGACCCGCTGTTCCGCTGGCTGAGCGACACCCTGGGCTGGATCCCGCTGTTCGCCGACTACCAGGCACCCGCGCGGAACATCCTCACCGCCGGGCTCGTGCTGGCCATCATGATCCTGCCGATCATCACCGCCACCATCCGCGAGGTGTTCCTCCAGACGCCCCGGCTGCACGAGGAGGCCTCCCTCGCCCTCGGCGCCACCCGGTGGGAGATGATCCGCCAGGCCGTGCTGCCCTTCGGGCGCTCCGGCATCATCTCCGCCTCGATGCTCGGGATGGGCCGCGCCCTGGGCGAGACGATGGCCGTGCTCATGGTGCTGTCGCCCGGCTTCCTCATCAACCTCTTCCTGCTCCAGCCGGGCCAGCACCAGTCGATCGCCGCGAACATCGCCGCCCAGCTGCCCGAGGCCAGCGGGACCGGGGTCGACGTGCTCATCGCCACCGGCCTCATCCTGTTCATCCTCACCTTCGGGGTGAACCTCTTCGCGCGGTGGATCATCGCGCGACGCGCCGAGTTCTCAGGAGCGAACTGACGATGACCACCGCGGCTCTGCACCAGGTCCGCCGGCTGCCCTCGTGGGCGCCGTGGGCCGTCCTGGCCGGCTCCGTCGCCGTCGCCCTGGCGGTCCTCACGGTTGCCGCCGAGCCCACCGTGGCGGGCGTGGCGTTCCTCACCGTCATCATCTACGCCCCCGTCGTCACCGCCATCTCCTGGCAGGTCGAGGGGGGCCGCTGGGCCAAGGACCGGCTCGCCACCACGCTCGTGACGACGGCGTTCGTCATCGCCATGGTGCCCCTCGTCACCCTGGTGTGGACGGTCGTCGCGGGTGGGGTACGGGCGTTCAGCTGGGAGTTCCTCACCACCGACATGGTCGGGATCTTCGGGCAGATGACCGAGGGCGGTGCCTACCACGCCATCATCGGCACGGTCTACGTCACCGGCATCGCCTCGCTCATCGCCATCCCGCTGGGCATCTTCACCGCGATCTACCTCGTCGAGTACGGCGGCGGACGGATCAAGCGGGCCATCACCCTGCTCGTCGACGTCATGACCGGCATCCCCTCGATCGTCGCCGGCCTGTTCGCCTTCACCCTCTTCCTCGTCGTCTTCGGCCCGGCGTACAAGTCCTCCCTCATCGGCGGTATCGCCCTCGCCGTCCTCATGACGCCCGTCGTCGTGCGGTCGGTGGAGGAGATGCTGCGCCTGGTGCCCAACGAGCTGCGCGAGGCCGCCTACGCGCTCGGCGTGCCGAAGTGGCTGACCATCGTCAAGGTCGTCCTGCGGACCGCGATCGCGGGTATCACCACCGGCGTCATGATCGCCATCGCCCGCGTCATCGGCGAGACCGCGCCGCTGCTCATCACCGTGGGCATCACCAACGCGGTGAACTACGACGCCTTCGACGGCCGCATCGCCACCCTGCCGGTGTACGTCTACCGCCAGTACGCCCAGGGCGGGGCCAGCGAGTACCGTGCCTGGGCCGGAGCCCTCACCCTCATCATCATCGTCATGCTGCTCAACCTCGTCGCCCGCCTGGTGAGCAGGTACTTCTCCCCCAAGGGGGGCCGCTGATGCCGCGCCCCACCCGTCCCACCGCACGAGACCCAAGGACCGCCGCACATGTCTAAGCGCATCGACGTCAAGGACCTCAACGTCTACTACGGGGACTTCCTCGCCGTCGAAGGCGTCAACATGGTCATCGAGCCCCGTTCCGTCACCGCCCTCATCGGGCCTTCGGGCTGCGGCAAGTCGACCTTCCTGCGCACCCTCAACCGCATGCACGAGGTCATCCCCGGCGCCCGGGTGGAGGGACAGGCGCTCATCGACGGGCAGGACCTGTACGCCGACACCGTCGACCCGGTCGAGGTGCGCCGCCAAGTCGGCATGGTGTTCCAGCGCCCCAACCCCTTCCCGACGATGTCCATCCGCGACAACGTCCTGGCCGGGGTCAAGCTCAACAACCGCCGGATCTCCAAGTCGGACGCCGACGACCTCGTCGAGCGGGCGCTGCGCGGGGCCAACCTGTGGAACGAGGTCAAGGACCGCCTCGACCGGCCCGGCTCCTCGATCTCCGGCGGGCAGCAGCAGCGGCTGTGCATCGCCCGGGCGATCGCCGTCGAGCCGCAGGTGCTCCTCATGGACGAGCCGTGCTCGGCGCTGGACCCGATCTCCACGCTGGCCATCGAGGACCTCATCCACGAGCTCAAGCAGGACTACACCATCGTCATCGTCACCCACAACATGCAGCAGGCCGCGCGGGTGTCGGACACCACCGGCTTCTTCAACATCGCCGGCACCGGCAAGCCCGGCCGCCTCATCGAGATGGACTCCACCGAGAAGATGTTCTCCGCGCCGGCCAACAAGGCGACCGAGGACTACATCTCCGGACGCTTCGGCTGAGCGGCGCCGGACGGACGACGGGTCGCCATGCGGCACAGACGACTCAGGGCCCCGGAGCGCTGCTCCCGGGGCCCTGAGTCCTCAGTGCGCCCAGGTCAGATCTGCGCGCCCGCGAGGGAGCCGGTCTGCGGCTCGTCGTACAGGACGATGCACAGCGCGGTGCGGTCGTCGGCGTCCTCCCAGCTGTCCTGGGAGGGGGAGAGCGGCACGACGTAGAGCGCGGACTCCGCGTAGGAGACACCCATGAAGGTCTCGAACTCCTCGGTGCAGACGTCGACCGCCTTCTCGTGGACGGCGTCCTCACCGGGGTAGGAGTCCTCGGTGAACACGTGCTCGGCGTAGACCTCGGCGTCGTGCTCCTCGGTCTCGCAGTCCAGCGCCTTGACCGTGCTGATCTCGTCCCCCTCGAGATCGCTCTGGTTGAGGCAGTCACCGACCGTGAGGTCGAGGACGGAGTCCGCCGTGCACCCGGCGGCGCCCACCAGCGCGAGTGCGGCGGCAGCGGCGAGTGCGGAACGGCGCAGAGACATGGTTCTAACCTCCGGTGGAGAGTGGGGGATGAGGCACCGGGACACGCCCGGTCACGGGCCGCGAGGGCCCGGGCCACTCTAGCCAACCGGCCCGGTGTGCTCGGACACCGGAGGCGTCCCGGGGCACAGTCCGAGTGAGGCGACGCCGGGCCGCGAAGCGCCAGTCGGCGCGAAGGCCGCTCGTAGCGGCTTGTGTTGGAGCCCGGGGCATTCACGACCCGACGTCGCCTCCCCATCGTAGGGCAGGGTCCCGGTGAGCGTCCTGTCGGCCGGTCGGTCAGTCCGTGGCGGGCCGGGGGACGAAGCGGTACCCGACGTTGCGCACCGTCCCGATGAGCTGGTCGTGCTCGGCCCCGAGCTTGGCCCGCAACCGCCGGATGTGGACGTCGACCGTGCGGGTGCCGCCGTAGTAGTCGTAGCCCCACACCTCGTCGAGCAGCTGGGCACGGGTGAACACCCGGCCGGGGTGCTGGGCGAGGTGGCGCAGCAGCTCGAACTCCTTGTAGGTGAGGTTGAGCACCTGGCCGCGCACCCGGGCGGTGTAGGCGGCGGCGTCGATGACCAGCTCGCCGGCCTCCACGACGTCGGAGTCCGGCTCCCGCTCGGCGGGCCGGTCGGCGAGCAGCCGGATGCGCGCCGCGAGCTCCGCCGGTCCCGCGGTGGTGAGCACGATGTCCGAGCAGCCCCACGCCGGGGTGACCGCCGCGAGCCCACCCTCGGTGAGGACGAGCAGCACCGGCACGCCCAGCCCGGTGTCCTGGGCGAGCCGGCACACCGAGCGCGCGGTGGGCAGGTCCAGCCGGCCGTCGACGACGACGACGTCCGCGTCGACCGGGTCGACCAGGGAGCCGGCGGCCAGTGGCTCGGCACGCACCCGGTGGTCGAGCAGGGTGAGCGAGGGCAGCACGTCGGCGGGACGCTCTGCGGTCAGGACGACAAGCGTGGCCATCGCACCTCTTCCTGGTCGGGGACACTGTAGTGCGACCGACTCGGCCGGTTGCGCGATCTGCCAAACTCGTGGGGTGCCCACCCTGTCCGTCGCCCCGCCCTGTCCCGCCCGCGTCGAGGTGGTCCCGTGATGGGCAGCTCGACCCGCGCCGTGGTGACGGCGGTCCTCGCCGCCGTGCTCGCCGTCTGTGCGCTGTGGCACACCCCGCTCGTCGTCGCCGCCGCGCTGACGGTCGGGCTGCTCGCGGCCGGCTGGCCCCGCCTCGTGTCGCTGCCGGTCACCACCGGTCCGGGGGTGGTCATCGCCCTGTGCGGGCTGGCGAGCCTCGCCGTCGTCGTCGTGACGGGCTCGGTCGACGGCGTGGCCGTCGTCGTCGGGCTGGGGGTCGCGGCGGCCTTCGTCCAGGAGATGCTGCGCCGCGACGGGCGGCCGCGGCTGGTGGAGTCGGTCGCCGGGACGGTCGCCGGCTCCACGGCCGCCGTGTCCGCCGCGATCTGGCCGGCGCTCGGCTCCTCCCGGGCGGCCGTCGCCGTCGTCGTCACCGCCGCGGCCGCCCTGGCCGCCGGCGCCGCGTGCACCGCGCTGCCCTTCCGTGGCCGGGTCACCGCCCCGCTCGCCA
>NZ_CALGNQ010000099.1 GCF_937958535.1 uncultured Georgenia sp.
CCGCCGGTGCGGGCGCCGAAGAGCACGACCTTGTTGCCCACGCCCGAGGCGTTGGCGAGGTGGATGTCCTCGTGGCGCAGCACGCCGAGGCACAGCGCGTTGACGAGCGGGTTGCCCTCGTAGGACGGGTCGAACTCGGTCTCGCCGCCGATGTTGGGCAGGCCCAGGCTGTTGGCGTACCCGGCGATGCCGGCGACGGCGCCGTGGACGATGCGCGCGGTGTCCGGGTGGTCGATGGCGCCGAAGCGCAGCTGGTCCATGACGGCGACCGGCCGGGCGCCCATCGAGATGATGTCGCGGACGATTCCGCCGACGCCGGTGGCCGCCCCCTGGTAGGGCTCCACGAAGCTCGGGCTGTTGTGCGACTCGACCTTGAAGGTCACCGCCCAGCCGTCCCCGATGTCGACGACGCCGGCGTTCTGGCCGATCCCCACGAGGAGGTGCTTGCGCATCTCCTCGGTGGTCTTCTCCCCGAACTGGCGCAGGTGCTTCTTGGAGGACTTGTAGGAGCAGTGCTCCGACCACATGACCGAGTACATCGCGAGCTCGGCGGCGGTCGGGCGGCGGCCCAGGATCTCCACGATCCGCTGGTACTCGTCGTCCGTGAGCCCGAGCTCGCGGTACGGGAGGGTGATGTCCGGGGTGGCCGCGGCGTGCGCGACGGTGTCGGACTGGTGCGTGTCAGTCATGGTGGCCCCGTAATGGAACGGCAAAGGCATGCACGGCGGACAATCTACCGTCCCGGCGGGGGCGGGGCCTGCACGCCTCAGCCGGCGGACGGACGGCGCGGGCCAGGGCCGCCCGGAGCCGGGCGACCTGAGTGCCGGGGGTGCTGTTCCTCACGCCGGCAGCACGGCCGGCTGCGGCACCGGCCGCGCCCGGGCCGCGCGGCGGGGGGCAGCGGCGCCGCGCGGCCCGGGGTCACCCGGCCGCGTCGATCCGGTCGGGCAGCGCGCGGCGACGGCGCAGATGGGCCTCGGCCTCCTCCTGGCGCCGGCGCTCGGCACCCGAGGCGATCGGGGCGCGCAGGTGCTCGTCCGTGTAGCCGAAGGCGTCGACGAGGTCGACGGCGTGGGGGCGCAGCCGGGCGAGCAGCCGGTTGATGTAGCCGGTGACCACCCGGGCCCGCTGCGCGGTCAGCCGCCCGTTGACGAGGTACCAGGCCAGGTGCCGCTCGATGCGCTCCAGGCCGTAGAGGTCGCGCAGCCAGGTGAGCACCTGGCGGGTGGTGCCCTCCGGCACGGCGGGCAGCGCGGCGGTGAAGGCCTCCCACTGGAGGAGGTCGGCGTGCGCCCTGGCGGCCGCGATGAGCTCGTCCTGATGTTCGTTGAACACCGCGGCGGCCTGCTCGGGCGGGGCGTGCTTGACCTCGCGCAGGGCGCCGGCGATCTGCGCGACCATCGCCTCGACCCGGTCCTCGAGCAGCTCGCGCTGGACGTCGGGGTCACGCAGGTGCCCGGCGGAGCGGGCCTTGGACCCGGAGTCGTGGACGGACTGCGCGGCGCGCCGCAGCGGGGTGCGGTGCAGGGCCATGTCCCCGGCGCGGGCGGCGACGTAGCGGGCGGCCCCGGCGATGTCGATCTTCGCCATGGACTTGCCGTAGTCGGTGAGCAGCCGCTTGCCCACGAGCTGGAGCAGGACGTTGTTGTCGCCCTCGAAGGTGGCGTAGACGTCGAAGTCCTGTCGCCAGGTGACGAGGCGGTTCTCCGCCATGTAGCCCGCCCCGCCGCACGCCTCGCGGGACTCCTGGAGCGCCTCCAGCGCGAGCCACGTCGTCGTCGGCTTGAGCGCCGCGGCGAGGGTCTCGAGGTCCTGGCGCGACTCGTCGTCGTCGTGCTCGCCGCTGAATACCTCGTGGAAACGCTCGAGGAGGCCCTGCTGGGCGAAGGCGGCGGCGTAGGTGCGGGCGACGAGCGGCAGGAGGCGGCGCTGGTGGCGCTGGTAGTCGAGGAGGGTGACCTCGCGACGCTCGTCGGCGCCGGTGAACTGGCGGCGCTCGTCGCCGTAGCGCACCGCGATGGACAGTGCGGCCTTGCTCACCCCGACCGCGGCGCCGCCGAGGGAGACGCGGCCCTGGACCAGCGTGCCGAGCATGGTGAAGAAGCGCCGACCCTTGCTCGCGATCGGTGAGGAGTACGTCCCGTCCGGGGCGACCTCGCCGTAGCGGCGCAGGAGGTTCTCCCGCGGCACGCGGACCTGGTCGAACCACAGCTGGCCGTTGTCGATGCCGTTGAGCCCGCCCTTGGGGCCGTCGTCCCGGCCGCCGACGCCGGGCAGGAAGACGAGCTCACCGTCCTGCGTGCGCTCACGGATGGGGACGTAGAAGGCGTGGACGCCGTGGTTGCGGCCCTGGGTGATGAGCTGGGCGAAGACGACGGCCGCCATCCCGTGGAGGGCGGCGTTGCCGATGTACTCCTTGTTCGCCGCCGGGTGCGGCGTGTGGATGACGAACTCCTCACCGTCCGGGTCGTAGACCGCGGTGGTGGCGATCGAGGCGACGTCGGAGCCGTGGCCCACCTCGGTCATGGCGAAGCAGCCGGGCACCTCCAGGCTCATCGCGGCGGGCAGCCACCGCCGGTGCTGCTCGGGCACGCCGAGGTGCTGGATCGCCGAGCCGAACAGCCCCCACTGCACGCCGCCCTTGATCTGCAGGGACGGGTCGGACAGGAAGAGCTCCTCGAAGCCGGCGAGGTTGCCGCCCGGGTCGCCTCCGCCGCCGACCTCGACAGGGAAGCCGCGGTGCACGTCGCCGCGCTCGACCAGCAGGTGGAGCTGCCGCAGCACGCGCTCGCGGTGCTCGGCGACGGTCTGGTCGGGCAGGCGCTGGAAGTCCGGGTCGAGGGCGAGGTCGCGGGCCGCGCGGCGGCGCTCGCGCCAGCGGCCGTCGAGCAGGTCGCCGACGGCGGCGGTGGCGAAGCCCCCGGCGGAAGGTGCGCCGGGGCCCGCGGAGGCGGGGGACGGCGCGGAGGGCGGGGCGAGCGCCGTCGGGGCGGCGGAGGGGACGGCGTCCGGCATCTCGGGTGCGAGCGGGCGTCCGGAGCGCTCCCGCTCGAGGGCGTCGTCCTCCGGGGTGCGTGGGCTGCTCGTGGTCGTCGAGGTCATTCGGGGGCTCCGATCGCGTCGTCGGGTCGGGTACGGGTGGTGCGGGCGCGGCGGGCCACCCCGATGGCCCCGGTCCAGAGCCAGTCGGTGATGTGGGCGCCGAGCCGGGCGCGGTCCAGGGCGGCGATGTCGGCCTCGACGGCCGGGCTGCCGTCCTCGGGGCGGGTGTCGTCGGCGGTGGGGGTCTCGTCGCCGGCGCGGGCGGCGATCCAGCGTTCGGCGACGCTGCGCACGTGGCCGACCACCCCGGCGGCCCACAGGGCGGCCAGGGCGCGGTCGGTGTCGTGCTCCGCCTCGCCGTCGTCGCCGTGGCGCAGCACGGGCAGCAGCGCCTCGGCGACGATGTCCTCGATCTCGGCGACGAAGCCGCGCAGCGCCCCGGCGGTGGCGGTGGCCTCCGGCTGCGTGACGAAGGCGTAGACGCCGGCGGAGGACTCGACGATCTCGAGGTAGACGTCGACCATCGCGGCGATCCGGTCCCGTGGCCGGGTCACGCGCTCGCTCACCTCGCCGAGCGCGGTGCGCAGCTCGTCCAGGACGGCGGCGCCCACCGCGCCCTGCAGACCGGACTTGTCGGTGAAGTAGCGGTAGAGGATCGACTTCGAGGTGCCGATCTCGGCGGCGAGGTCGTCCATCGACAGGTCGGGCCCGCGGTGGTGCACCGCCCGGCGGGCGGCCCGGACCAGCTCGGCGCGCCGCGAGCTGCGGTGGGCGGCCCAGCGCGCGTCGCGGCCGTCGACGCGGGCCGCGTCGTCGGCGGAGGATGTGGTCGGCATCACGCGACCGAGAGTATCAGGTACTCTGAGTCTCACGTTGCCAGGGACCTTGGTCCCCACCCGCACCAGAAGGAACAACGCCGTGACCTCAACCATCCGCCCGGCGGTCGTCGTCGGCGCGAACCGGATCCCGTTCGCCCGCGCCGGCGGCAGCTACGCCGCCTCGTCGAACAAGGACATGCTCACCGCCGCGCTCGAGGGCCTGGTCGCCCGCTTCGGGCTGGCCGGCGAGCGGCTCGACGACGTCAGCGCGGGGGCCGTGCTCAAGCACTCGCGCGACTTCAACCTCACGCGGGAGGCCGTCCTGGGCTCCTCGCTCGACCCGCACACCCCCGCCTTCGACGTCCAGCGCGCCTGCGCCACCGGGCTGGAGGCGATCATCGCGGTGAGCAACAAGATCGCCCTCGGCCAGGCGGAGGTCGGGGTGGGCGGCGGCGTCGACTCCACGTCCGACGCCCCGATCGTCGTCTCCGACCGGCTGCGCCGCATCCTCCTGCGGGCCTCCCGCGCCAAGAGCCTGCCGGAGCGGCTCAGGGCGCTCGCCGCGATCCGCCCGCGCGACCTCGCCCCGGTCGCCCCGGACACCGCCGAACCGCGCACCGGCCTGAGCATGGGCCAGCACC
>NZ_CALGNQ010000100.1 GCF_937958535.1 uncultured Georgenia sp.
AGGCGTGGGAAGGGTCCTGCGACGGCGGGCAGGCGCGGGTCCGGGCCCGGTACCGCAGCCCGCCACGTACGTCGCCACCACGTCCCCACGCCCTGGCTCGGCGCCGCGGTGAGCCTCGGCGCGGCGGCCGCGCTCGCCGGCGCCGTCCTGTGGGTGGTCCCGGAGGACGGCGCGGCGACACACCACCAGGGTCCGAGACCCGCCGAGCATGCCGACGCGCTCACCCGGCTGCTCGACCGTCGTGACCAGGCGCTCGTCACCGGCGACGCCGACGCACTGGGCGCCACCACCGTGCCCGGCGGTCCCGCCTCGCGGGAGGACGCCGCGCTGCTCGAGCTCCTCGGGTCCTCCGGGACGGTCCTCGAAGGGCTCAACACCCGGGTCGTCGGCCTCGTGGACGTCACGCCCGCCGCGGAGGGCGTGGTCGTCGACGCCGTCCTCGTCCAGGACGCGCACCGGCGCAGCGTCGGCGGCACGGAGGTCACCGTCCCGGCACAGGACCCGCGGTGCACCCGGTTCGTCCTCGTCCCGGCACCGGAGGAGCACACCCCGCGGATCCTGCGCTGGGAGCAGTGCCCCTGAGACGGCGAGAGCCCGCACCGGTGCGGTGCGGGCCCTCGCGCGGGAGGAGTCGGCTCAGAGGCCGAGCTCGGCCTCGAAGGCGCCCTCCTCGAGGCGCTTCTTCACCGTCTGCATGAAGCGGCCGGCGTCCGCACCGTCGACCAGGCGGTGGTCGTAGGTGAGCGGCAGGTAGACCATCGACCGGATGCCGATCGTCTCGTTGCCGTCCGCGTCGGTCACGACGACGGGTCGCTTGACGATCGCCCCGAGCCCGAGGATCGCGACCTCGGGCTGGTTGATGATCGGGGTGTCGAACAGCGCGCCGTTCGAGCCGAGGTTGGTGATCGTGAAGGTCGACCCGGCCAGGTCGTCCGGCTTGACCTTGTTCTCCCGGGTGCGGGAGGCGAGGTCGGCGACCCGCTTGGCGATGCCCGCGATGGTGAGGTCACCGGCGTCCTTGATCACCGGCACCATGAGACCGCGCTCGGTGTCGACCGCGATGCCGATGTTCTCCTGGGCGTGGTAGACCACCTCGTCACCGTCGATCGTGGCGTTGAGCTTCGGGTGCGCCTTGAGCGCCTCCGTCGCGGCCTTGACGAAGAACGGCAGGTAGGTGAGCTTGACGCCCTCGCGGGCCTGGAAGCTGTCCTTGGCACGCGCCCGGAGCTTGGCGATCCGGGTGACGTCGACCTCGACCACGGTGGTGAGCTGGGCGGAGGTGTCGAGCGACTCGACCATCCGCTTGGCGATGACCTTGCGCAGCCGCGACATCTTCTCGCGGGTGCCGCGCAGCGGGGAGACCTCCGGGATGGTCGGGGTCCGCGGGGCCGCAGCAGGGGCAGCGGCAGGAGCGGCCTGCGCGGCCGCGGCCTTCTCCGCGGCCTCCGCGGC
>NZ_CALGNQ010000101.1 GCF_937958535.1 uncultured Georgenia sp.
TCGCCCTCCAGCAGGGCATCATGGCCACCTTCATGCCCAAGCCGCTCATCGACGCCCCCGGCTCGGGCATGCACACCCACTTCTCCCTCTTCGAGGGCGACACGAACGCCTTCTTCGACCCGGCGGGGGAGTACCAGCTCTCCGCCACCGCCCGCTCCTTCATCGCCGGGCTGCTCCACCACGCCGCCGAGATCACCGCCGTGACCAACCAGTACGTCAACTCCTACAAGCGGCTGTGGGGCGGCCTGGAGGCCCCGAGCTACGTGTGCTGGGGGCACAACAACCGCTCCGCGCTCGTCCGCGTGCCGATGCACAAGCCCGACAAGGGGCAGTCCACCCGCGCCGAGTACCGGGCCATCGACTCCGCCGCCAACCCCTACCTCGCCTACGCCGTCCTCATCGCCGCCGGGCTCAAGGGCGTGGAGGAGGGCTACGAGCTGCCCGACGGCGCGGAGGACAACGTGTGGGCGCTGTCCGACGCCGAGCGCAAGGCGATGGGCATCAAGCCGCTGCCGGGCAGCCTGGAACAGGCCGTGGAGGCGATGGAGTCCTCCGAGCTCGTCGCCGAGACCCTCGGGGAGGACGTCTTCGAGTTCTTCGTGCGCAACAAGCACCAGGAGTGGACCGAGTACCGCGCCCAGGTCACCCCCTACGAGCTGCGCAGCCTGCTGCCCGGGATCTGATCCCGGTGCGTGCCACGCCCACCCAGGAGCTGTTCCGCCTCGGGTTCACCGACCCGCGCCGGGCCGCCGGGCTGCTGGCCGACCCGGTGCTCACCGGGCCGGCCGAGCGAGCCGCAGAGGCGGGGGCGCCGCTGCCCGAGGCACTGGCCGAGGCCGCCGACCCGGACCTCGCGCTGCTCACCGTGGTCCGGCTGCTCGAGGCGTGGCACGAGCGCGGGGGCGGGGCGGTGGACCTGCCCGCGCTGCTCGCCACGGACAGCGCCCACCGCCGCCGGCTGCTCGCCGTCGTCGGCGCCTCCACCGCGCTGGGGGACATGCTCGTCGCGCGGCCCGAGGACGTCGCGCTGCTTTCCGACGAGGAGATCGACGACATCCTCGCCCTCACCCCGCAGGACGAGCGGGCCCGCGCGCTGGCCGCCGTGGGCGCGGACCCCGAGGCCGAGGTCCCGGTCGCCACGGTGACCGGGACCGCCGGGGTGGAGGCGCTGCGGCGCGCCTACCGGCGCCGGCTGGTTCAGGTCGCCGCCGCGGACCTCACCAGCCCCGACCCGCTGGCCGCCTTCCCGGAGGTCGCCGCCGCGCTGTCCGACCTCGCCGCGGCGGCCCTCGACGCCGCGCTTGCCGTCGCCCGGGCCGACCTGCCCGACCACGGCCGCGGTGTGCGGCTCGCCGTCATCGGCATGGGCAAGACCGGGGGGCGGGAGCTCAACTACATCTCCGACGTCGACGTCGTCCACGTCGCCGCCGCGGAGGAGGGCGTGGCGGAGGAGACGGCGCTGGCCGTCGCCACCCGCCTGGCCGGGGCCCTGGCCCGCAACGTCGCCGGTGCGGTGGGGACGGAGCCGCCGCTGTGGCCGGTGGACGTCAACCTGCGGCCGGAGGGCAAGGACGGCCCGCTCGTGCGGACCGTGGCCTCCTACGTCGCCTACTACGAACGGTGGGCCCAGACCTGGGAGTTCCAGGCGCTGCTCAAGGCCCGACCGGTGGCGGGGGACGCCGCGCTCGGGGCGGAGTACGTCGCCGCCGTCGAGCCCTTCGTGTGGTCCGCGGTGGAGCGGGAGAACTTCGTCGAGGACTCCCAGGCGATGCGACGCCGGGTCGAGGACACCATCCCGGCGGCCGAGGCGGAGCGCCAGCTCAAGCTCGGCCGCGGCGGGCTGCGCGACGTGGAGTTCACCGTCCAGCTGCTGCAGCTGGTCCACGGCCGCACCGAGCCGTCCATCCGGGTGGCCGGCACCCTGGAGGCCATCGACCGGCTTGCCGCCACCGGGTACATCGGGCGCGACCCGGCCGCCCGGCTGGACGAGTGCTACCGCTTCCTGCGGGTGCTCGAGCACCGGATGCAGCTGCACCGGCTGCGCCGCACCCACGTCATCCCCACACGGGAGGCCGACCTGCGGCGGCTGGCGCGGGCGCTGCCCGGCGGTCCGGCCGCCGACGCCGAGACCCTGGAGCAGCGGCTGCGTGCGGTGCGGCGGGAGGTGCGCGCGCTGCACGAGGACATCTTCTACCGGCCGATGCTGCCGCTCATCGCCCGGCTCAGCCCGGAGGACGCCCGGCTGCGCCCCGAGGCCGTGCGGGCGCGGCTCGCGGCCATCGGCTACCGCGATCCGGCGGGGGCGGTGCGCCACCTCGACGTGCTGACCGCGGGCGTCTCCCGCACGGCGGCGATCCAGCGGCAGATCCTGCCGGCCATGCTCGGCATGTTCGCCCACGGGCCCGACCCCGACGGCGGCCTGCTCGCCTTCCGCAAGGTCTCCGAGCGGCTCGGCAGCACGCACTGGTACCTCCAGACGCTGCGCGACTCCGGCCTGGCCGCCCCGCGGCTGAGCTACCTGCTCGCGACGAGCCGGTACGTCGCCGACGGGCTGGAGGCGCTGCCGGAGGCCGCCGCCTGGCTGGGGGAGGACGAGGCGCTGCAGCCGCGGACCCCCGAGCAGCTCGCGCGGGAGGCAGCGGCGCTGGTCGCCCGGCGCCCCGACCCGGTGGAGGCGGTGCGCGCGGTACGCTACCTGCGGCGCCGCGAGCTGCTCCGCGCGGCCATCGGGGACGTGCTCGACGGCGTCACCGACGACCGGGACCGGGCGGTGCTCACCGTGGCCGCCGACCAGGCGCTGACGACGGCGCTGGAGGTGGCGCTGCGTCGCGCTGCCGCCGAGCACGGCCACGACGTCCCGCCCGTCCGGTTCGGCATCGTGGCCATGGGCCGCCTCGGCGGGGAGGAGATGGGCTACGGCTCCGACGCCGACGTGCTCTTCGTCCACGAGCCCCTGCCCGGGGTGGCCGAGGAGGACGCCCAGGCCTTCGCCGTCGTCGTCGCCGGCCACGTGCGCTCGCTGCTCGGCGACCCCGGCCCGGAGCCGCCGCTGCCGGTGGACGCGGCGCTGCGGCCGGAGGGCCGCAACGGGCCGATCGTCCGTTCGCTGGACTCCTACGCCCGGTACTATCAGCGGTGGGCCGAGCCCTGGGAGCGGCAGGCGTTGCTGCGTGCGCGGCCGGTGGCGGGGGACGCCGACCTGCTGGAGCGGTTCGTCGCGCTCGTCGACCCGTTCCGCTACCCCCAGGACGGTCTGGACGAGCGTGAGCTGCGCGAGCTGCGGCGGGTCAAGGCGCGGGTGGAGTCGGAGCGGATGCCGCGGGGGGTGCCGGCGAACCGCCAGCTCAAGCTGGGCCGAGGCGGGCTGGCCGACGTCGAGTGGACCGCCCAGTTGCTCCAACTGCAGCACGCCGGCCGGGTGCCCGAGCTGCGGACGGCACGGACCGTCGACGCACTCCACGCCGCCCGGGAGGCCGGCGTGCTCGGGCGGTCCGACGCCGAGCGGCTGGTCACCGCGTGGACGTTGGCGGCGCGGATCCGCGCGGCGATCGCCTTGGCGAGCGGCCGCGTGACGGGTGCCCGGGTGGACGTCGTGCCGCACGACCCCGTCCAGCTCACCGCCGTCTCCCGGCTGCTCGGCTACGGCCCGGGGGAGGCCGCCGACCTGGAGGAGGACTACCTGCGGGCGGCGCGGCGGGCCCGGGCCGTCGTGGAGCGGGTGTTCTTCGGCTGAGCGCCGGTCAGCTCCACTCGACGAGGCGGCCGGCGTGGCGCACCAGCTCGTCGAGCACCGTGAGGTCGACGTCGTCAGCGGAGGCGAAGGAGATGCTCGCCGACCCGACCTTCGTCCGGCCGAGCCGCTGACCGTAGGACTTGGCGAGGTAGATGCCGTCCTCGGCGGCGTTGACGTACAGGCTGAGATGGCGCCGCTGCCTGGCCAGCCCGACGAGGAACCACTCGACGTCCTTCCTGCGCGGCCGCGGCTGCACGATGTGGCCGTAGCCGATGATCGACTGCTCGGTCCCACCCCAGAAGACGCCCTGCCACAGCACCCGGGACGCGCCGGGCAGCGCGCCGGTGATGACGGCGTCGAGCCGTGCCAGCGAGCCGTCGGGGTCGTCGGCGGAGAGGAACGCGTCGACGGAGGCAGTGGTGGGGCGCATCGATGAGGAGTCGCTCATCGGGGCACCGTACTCCTCGCCGCTGACCGGTGCTGGGGTGCCGGATCCGCCCGGCTGCCCGCGGGGCACGGTGCCGGGCCGCCGGGCTGCCCGCGGGCCGCGGTGCCGGGGTGCCGGGCCTGCCCGGCTGCCCGCGGGCCGCGCTGCGGGGCCCGGCTGGGGGCATGCGTCTCACCCCCATCCGTCATGGCCAGACGAGCTCCAACGTCGCCGACCTCCTCGACACCGCGGAGCCGGGGGCCGACCTCACCGACCTCGGACGGCAGCAGGCCTCCGCGGTCCCGCGCAGCCTGGCGGATGAGGACATCGACGTCGTCTACGCCTCCACCCTCGTGCGCACGCAGCAGACCGCGGAGCCGCTCGTCGCCGAGCGGGGGCTGGAGCTGCGGGTGCGCGACGGCGTGCGGGAGGTCCGCGCCGGCGACCTGGAGATGCGCGGGGACGAGGCGGCGATCCGCGCCTACGTCGGCACCATCTTCAGCTGGGCCCAGGACCCCCGCCGCCGTGTCCCCGGCGGCGAGAACGGGCTGGAGGTGTGGCAGCGTTACGACGACGTCATCGCCGAGGCGTACGCCGACGGTGTCGAGACCGCCGTCGTCTTCAGCCACGGGGCGGTGATCCGCTCGTGGACCGCGGTCCGGGCGGAGAACGTCAGCGTCGAGCACGCGGCGTACAACCCGATCAGCAACACCGGTGCCGTCGTGCTCGAGGGCAGCCCCCGCGAGGGCTGGTGGGCCCACCTGTGGGAGGGGCGCCCCCTCGGCGGGGACCGGGTCGCGGCCCCGCAGGCGGACGGGCCGGCGGCCGAGGAGGCCCCGGCCGAGGCTGTGCCGAGCGAGCGCTGAGCGGACGCGCCAGGGGCCCCGTGACCCGCGTCCTCCTGCTCGCCGACACCCACGTCCCGGTCCGCGCGCGGGCGCTGCCGGAGCAGGTGTGGCGGGAGGTGGCGCGCGCGGACCTCGTCGTCCACGCGGGGGACTGGGTCGTGCCCGCCCTCCTCGACGAGCTGGAGGAGCGGTCCGTCGCCCTGCTCGCCTGCTGGGGCAACAACGACGGCGCCGAGCTGCGCCGCCGGCTTCCCGAGGTCGCTCGCGCCGAGGTCGGGGGCGTGCGGATCGCCGTCGTCCACGAGACCGGCGCGGCCCGCGGCCGGGAGGCCCGGATGCGGGCCGCGTTCCCGGAGACCGACCTGCTCGTGTTCGGGCACAGCCACATCCCGTGGGACACGACGTCCGAGGGCCTGCGGCTGCTCAACCCGGGCTCCCCGACCGACCGGCGACGTCAGCCCTACTGCACCTACGTCACACTCACCCTGGCCGCCGGGGAGGTGCGCGACGTCGAGCTGCACCGTCTGCCGCGCAGGTGACTACAGGTCGAAGTACATCTCGAACTCGTGCGGGTGGGGGCGCAGCCGCAGCGGGTCGATCTCGTTGGTCCGCTTGTACTCCACCCAGGTGGCGATGAGGTCGGGGGTGAACACGTCTCCCTCGGTGAGGAAGTCGTGGTCCTCCTCCAGCGCGGCGAGCGCACCGCTGAGGGAGTCGGGCACCTGCTCGATCTGGGCGTGCTCCTCGGGCGGCAGCTCGTAGAGGTCCTTGTCGATCGGCTCCGGCGGCTCGATCCGGTTCTTGATGCCGTCCAGGCCGGCCATGAGCATCGCGGAGAACGCCAGGTAGGGGTTGGACGACGGGTCCGGCACGCGGAACTCGATGCGCTTGGCCTTGGGGGAGGTCCCGGTCACCGGGATGCGGATGCACGCCGAGCGGTTGCGTGCGGAGTAGACGAGGTTGACCGGCGCCTCGAAGCCAGGGACGAGGCGGTGGTAGGAGTTGACCGTCGGGTTGGTGAAGGCGAGCAGCGCCGGGGCGTGCCGGAGCAGGCCGCCGATGTACCAGCGGGCGATGTCCGACAGGCCGCCGTAGCCGCGCTCGTCGAAGAACAACGGCTTGCCGTCCTTCCACAGGCTCTGGTGCGAGTGCATCCCCGAGCCGTTGTCACCGAAGATCGGCTTCGGCATGAAGGTGGCCGTCTTGCCGTGGGCCCACGCGGTGTTCTTGATGATGTACTTGAACTTCATGACGTCGTCGGCGGCAGCGCGCAACGTGTCGAAGCGGTAGTTGATCTCCTGCTGACCGGCGGTGCCGACCTCGTGGTGGGCCCGCTCGACCTGCAGGCCGGCGCGCTGGAGCGTGGTGACCATCTCGTCGCGCAGGTCGGCCATCTGGTCGTTGGGCGAGACCGGGAAGTACCCGCCCTTGTACCGCGTCTTGTAGCCGAGGTTCCCGCCGTCCTCCTCGCGGCCGGTGTTCCACGCGGCCTCGTTGGAGTTGATGAAGTAGAAGCTCGAGTGCTGGTTCGTGGCGAAGCGGATGTCGTCGAAGATGTAGAACTCCGCCTCGGCACCGAAGTAGGCGGTGTCGGCGATACCGGTGCTCCGGAGGTACGCCTCGGCCTTGGCAGCGATGTTGCGCGGGTCGCGCGAGTAGGCCTCGTCGGTGAACGGGTCGACGATCGAGAAGTTGACGACGAGCGTCTTCTCCTTGCGGAAGGGGTCGACGAAGGCGCTCGTGACGTCCGGGATGAGCTTCATGTCCGACTCGTGGATCGCCTGGAACCCACGGATCGAGGACCCGTCGAACATCAGCCCGTCGGTGAAGGCGTCCTCGGTGAAGGCCTCGACGGGGATGTTGAAGTGCTGCATCACCCCGGGCAGGTCACAGAATCGCACGTCGACGAACTTGACGCCCTCCTCCCGGGTGAAGGCGATGGCCTCCTCGGCATTGCTGAACATGCGGTGCTCCTCTGGCATGGGGGATCGGGAGCCGCGGTGGCGTCCCGGCGAGGTGGACGTTAGTTGTCCGGCGTTTCGGTCCGGTCACCCGAATGTGTCGGGAATGTTACGGCCGACCTCAGCGGCGGACGATCCGCGTTCCCGCCCACACGTCGTGCAGGCCGCGGCCGTCCAGCCCCCACACCACGGCGGGGATGACGAAGCACAGCGCGACGGTACGGATGAGCACCTGCAACGGGCGGGCCGCCCCGCCGTCGACGGCCCGTACCTGGAGCCCGAGGAACGTGTGCCCGATGGTGGCGCCGCGGGTGGCGAGGAGCACCCAGGTCATGACGGCGAAGACGGCGATGGTCGCCAGCGGGTCGTAGTCGAGGAAACCCGCGGAGATCGCCGACGCGAGCGCCCAGTCGATGACCAGTGCGACGATGCGGCGACCGAGAGATGCCTTGGTGGCAGTCGCGTCGGGAGGCACCCCGCGAGTCTATCGCCCGGGATGCGGTCCCCTGTCGGCACCCATCCGGGTGCGCCCGGTCCGCTCATGCCCGTGCACCCCACGACGAAGGCGCGTGAGAAGGGGACGCAGAAGCGGGGAGCGGTGTTGTGGTCGGGAAGGGTCAGGGTGATCCAGGTGGTGGTTCAGCCTGACTCTTCGCGACACACGTATGTCTGGCCGGCCCTCGGAGGTGGCTGCGCCGGCCGCGGCGGCGTCATGGCGCCGCGGCGGACGCGGTCGGGAGGGGGAAGCGGTGTTGTGGTCGGGAGAAGCGGTGTTCTGGTCGGGAAGGGTCAGGGTGATCCAGGTGGTGGTTCAGCCTGACTCTTCGCGAC
>NZ_CALGNQ010000102.1 GCF_937958535.1 uncultured Georgenia sp.
CTTGCGGCGCCGGTCGCCGTCACTACCGTGGCGGGTAGCCCGAGGGCCGTACCAACGACGTCGGGGAACGGGACGGGAGAGACGCCCGTGGAGGAGCAGGGACAGCCTGGTGACGTCCCCGGCCGACGCGCGCACCGCACCCCGCGGGCGGACCGGCGGCTGCGGCTGCGCGGTGTCGTCGTGCCCGCCGTCGCCGCCCTCGTCCTCGCCGCGTGCACCGGGGACGACCCGTCACCGGACCGGGGCACCGCCGTCCCGACCGATGACCTCACCGACGTCACCATTGGTGTGCTGCCGGTCCTGCCGACCGCCGCGGTCCAGCTCGGCATCGACGAGGGCATCTTCGCCGAGCACGGGTTCCGGGTGTCGCTGGAGACCGCCCAGGGCGGCGCCGACCTCCTGCCCCGGGTCACCGACGGCGAGCTGAAGTTCGCGCTGTCCAACCCGCTCAGCGTCATGCAGGCGCAGGCCGCGGACCGAGACGTCCGGGTGGTCACCGGGTTCTCCCACGCGCTCGCGACCGGCGAGGACATCACCTCCGTCTGGGCGCAGCAGGAGGCCGACATCGACGGACCGGCGGACCTGGAGGGGGCGACGGTCGCCGTCAACACCCGGCACACGATGGGTGAGCTGTCGATCAACGCCGTCGTCGCCGAGGCGGGCGGCGACCCGACGACCATCGAGTACGTCGAGATGGGGTTCCCGGACATGCCCGCCGCGCTCGAGCGCGGGGCCGTCGACGCCGCCTGGGCGCCGGAGCCGTACCAGACGGTCCTCCGGACCACCGGCGCCGCGCTCGTCACCTACAACTACCAGGAGACGCTGCCGGGCGTGCCCACCCTGGTGGTGGTGACGTCGGGGGCGCTGGCGGACGCGGACGCCGGCCTCGTCGCGGACTTCGCGGCGGCGGTCGACGAGGTCACCGCGTACGCCCAGGAGCACCCGGGCCTGGTACGCGAGACGCTGACGACCTTCCTCGACCTGGACCGCGAGCTGCTGTCGGAGGTGGTCCTCGAGGAGTTCGGTGCCGAGCCGGACCGCGCTGCCCTCGACACCCTGGCGGACCTGGCGCTCGAGCAGGGCATGCTGGAGGAGCCGGTCGACCTCGACGCCTTCCTGCCTTGATGCGGGCGGCGGGTGGGCGCCGGGCCGCGCGGGTCAGAGCCAGCGGGGCAGGTCGGGCAGGGCGCCGGTGGACGACGTCAGCCCGTCCGCCCCGCGGCCGGTGAGCCACCGGGCCAGGTCCGCGGCCGAGCCGCTGACGGGCGGCCCGCTGCCGTCGCCGGCGACCACCTCCTCGGCCCGGTCGGTGGGACGCAGGATGAGACCGAGGCGGGCCCCGCGCGCGATCTCGGCGTTGCGCTGCTCGGTGGAGGCGTACATGGGCGTCTCCACCCCGGTGCGGGCCCAGTGGCTCAGCCGGATGAGCGCGCGGGCGTTGTACCCGACGTGGGCGACGACGCTCGCCCGGTCCCAGCCGGGCAGCAGGCTCGGCCCGGTGAGTGCGCCGTCGTCCAGCCCGTCCAGCAGCCGGGCGAAGTAGGCGGTACCGCTGCGGACCCAGGCCGGCTCGTCGGTCGGGGCACCGGGTGCGTAGGTCATCGGTCCGCTCACCGCCAGTCACGCGTCGTCACGTCGCAGGCCCCACCGTATACCGGTATACCGGGCCGTCGGGCAGCACGGCCCGGCGGTTCGTCGTGGCGGCGGCTCAGACGTCGAGGACGATGGTCACCGGGCCGTCGTTGACGAGCGAGACGCGCATGTCCGCTCCGAAACGGCCCGTCTCCACGTGCACGCCGCGTTCCCGCAGCGCGGCGACGACGGCGTCCACCACCGGCTCGGCCACCTCCGCCGGGGCGGCACCGTTCCACGACGGCCGGCGGCCCTTGCGGACGTCGGCGTAGAGCGTGAACTGGGAGATGACGAGCACCGGGGCACCGACGTCGGTCACCGACCGCTCGCCGCGCAGGATGCGCAGGTCGGCGATCTTGCGGGCGGTCTTCTCCACCTCGGCCGCGCCGTCGTCGTGGGTGACGCCCACGAGCGCCACGAGCCCCTGCCCGGTGAAACCGCCCACCTGCTCGCCGTCGACGTGGACCGCTGCGCCGTCGACGCGCTGGATGACCGTCCTCACCAGCCCCCTCCCCCGCGCCGGCCACGGCCGTAGCCGCTGACCGCCGGCCGCACGTCGGTGAGGTAGATGGCCGCGGGAATGACGAGGATGATCGACAGGAAGCCGCCGGAGAGCGGCCCGGGCGGCACCGCGATGAAGCCGAGCGCGACGTTCACGGCGAGCACGACGAGCCAGAAGTTCTTCGTCCGCTTGCCCGCGTAGCTGAACGCCTGGGCCGGCTGGCGCAGGCAGTGCACCAGCGCCCACAGCTCGACCACGAAGGCTCCCAGCGCGAGGGCGAAGAACACGAGGAGCTGGAGGTCGCCGATCAATCCCACCGCTCGAGTCTAACGAGACGAGGGTGTCCCGCCGGAACGTGCGCTCTGGACACACACGTGAGCGCCGTTGGGAAGTGAGCG
>NZ_CALGNQ010000103.1 GCF_937958535.1 uncultured Georgenia sp.
GGTCAGCCCGCGTCCGAGCGCCCGAGACGGTCGATGGCGGCCACCGCCATGTCCCACAGCCGCTCCCGGTCCAGCGACACCGCCACCCGGGTGTTCACCGGCCGCCCGAGCAGCCCGTCGAAGTCGGTGACCGTCATCCCGGTGGTCCACCGGCCCTCGGTCTCGACGGTGACGAACGCGTCCCGGTAGGTCATGACGTCCGGGTCGAGCACCGCGGCCACCGCGCACAGGTCGTGCACGGCGGGTGCCGGGAAGCCGCGGCGGGCGTAGGCGGCGGTGAAGAACTCCAGCAGGTCCTCGACGAACCCGGCCAGCGGCGTCCCCAGTGCCCGGACCCGGCTGCGGAAGGACTCGTCGGCCAGCGCCTGGTGGGTGAGGTCGAGGCCGACCATGGTCACCGGCCAGGGCGCTGCGAAGACCGCGGCGGCGGCCTCCGGGTCGGCGAGGATGTTGAACTCCGCCGCCGGGGTGCGGTTGCCACGGGTGTAGGAGCCGCCCATGAGCGAGACCCCCTTGACGCGTTCCGCCAGCCGCGGCTCGAGCGCCAGCGCGACCGCGATGTTGGTCAGCGGACCGGTCGGGACCAGGGTGACGGTCCCGGGCTCGTGGGCCATGACCGTGTCGACGATGAGCTGGGCGGCGCGGCGTGGGTCCAGCGGCACCGCCGGCTCCGGGAGCACCGGTCCGTCCAGGCCGCTCTCCCCGTGGTAGTCGGGGGCGATGATCGCCTCGCGCACGAGCGGCGCCGCCGCTCCGCGGGCGACCGGGACGGCCACCCCGGCCACCGTGCACACCGCGCGGGCGTTGCGGGTGACCTTCTCGATCGTCTGGTTGCCCGCCACCGTCGTGATCGCCAGCAGCTCGCTGCGGACGTCACCGGCCGCGAGCAGGATCGCCAGCGCGTCGTCGTGGCCCGGGTCGCAGTCGAGGAGGATCTTCTCGGCCATGACCCGAGTCTGGCACGCGCCGCCGGCCCCGGCTCCGGAGGCGCCGGAGGCTGCCCCGCACCACAATGGCGGGCGTGACCTCTCTGGCCGGACGCTACGAGCTGCGCCGCGTCATCGGGCGTGGCGGCATGGGGGCCGTGTGGGCGGCCCGCGACCACGCCGAGCAGCGGGACGTCGCCGTCAAGATCGCCGGGCCGCAGCCGGGCGCGGCGGCCCGGCTGCGGCGGGAGGCCGAGCTCACCGCCGCGGTCACCCACCCCGGCGTGGTCGGCGTGCGGGACGCGGGGGAGGACGCCGGCACCACCTTCCTCGTCCTCGACCTGCTCCGGGGGCCGGACCTCGGCCAGGTCCTGCGCCGCGGCCCGGTGCCCGCCCCGGACGCCGTCCGGCTCGCCGCCGAGGTCGCCGACGCGCTGGCCGCCGCGCACGCGGTCGGGGTCGTCCACGGCGATGTCTCACCCGCGAACGTCGTGCTCGCGGAGGAGGAGGCCGTGCTCGTGGACTTCGGTGCCGCGTGCCGGACCCGCGCCGCGGCCGGGCGCACCACCGTCGGCACCGCGCCGTACATGGCACCCGAGCAGGTCACCGCGCAGCGGCTGGGCCCCGGCGCCGACGTCTACGCCCTGGGCTGCCTGGTCACCGCGAGCCTCGCCGGCCGCCCCCCGTTCACGGCACCCACGACCACCGGCGTCCTCCACCGCCACGTGCGGGCCGAGCCACCGCGGCTGCGCGACCTCCTCCGCGGCACCCCCGCACCGCTGGACGAGGCGGTGGCGCGGATGCTGGCCAAGGACCCCGCCCGACGGGGCAGCGCAGCCGACGCCCGGGAGGCGCTGCGGGCGGTCGAGCACGACCCGGCGCTCGCGGGGGCCGCCCCGGTGGCGCTCCCGCCCCCGACCCGGCTCGACCCGGCAGCCACGCAGCCGCACATCGCACTGCTCGACACCGCGCCCCGCGCCGCCTGACTGTCACCGAGATCACGTTCCGGGCGGGACCCTGGTCCCATTCCGGAACGGACGAAACGGGCAAGAATCGTCGCCGTGCATACCCTCGCCGACCGTTACCAGCTGCGCCGTGTCATCGGCCGCGGCGGCCTGGGCAGGGTCTGGGCCGCCCGGGACCTGATGACGGGCCGCGAGGTGGCCGTCAAGACGTCCGACCACACCGCCGCCGAGCGCCTGCGCCGCGAGGCCGCCCTCATCGCCCGGGTGGACCACCCCGGCGTGGTCGACGTGCTCGACACCGGGGAGGACGGGCAGACCGTCTTCTACGTCATGGAGCTGCTGCCGGGACGCGACCTGTCGGCGGTGCTGCGGGACGGACCGCTGCCCGCGCCCGTCGCGGTGCAGGTCGCCGCCGGCCTGGCGGACATCCTCCACGCCACCCACCGCAGCGGCGTCGTCCACGGCGACGTCAAACCCGCCAACGTCGTCCTCACCGACGACGACGTCGTCCTCGTCGACTTCGGCGCCGCCGCCACCACCCACGACGGGCCGCACCGGGAGACCGTCGGCACCGCCCCCTACATGGCCCCGGAGCAGGTGACCTGCCGGCCCCTCACCCCCGCCACCGACCTCTACTCCCTGGGCTGCCTCCTCGTCTCCGCCCTCGCCGGACGACCGCCCTTCTGGTCGGACTCGCCCACCGAGGTGCTCCGCTGGCAGGTGCGCGCCGAGCCGCCGCGGCTGCGCGACCTGCTCGACGGCGTCCCCGAGCGGCTCGAGGAGCTCGTCGGCCGGCTGCTGCGCAAGGACCCGGCCCACCGCGGCAGCGCCGCGGCGGTCCGCGACGCGCTGCGCGAGCTCCAGGGCCACCCGGCGCTCGCCGGCGTCACCCCGCGGGCCACCGTGCCGCCCGTCCGGGTCGACCCCCAGGCGACGATGCCGGCGCTCACCCTGCTCACCACGGCACGGCACTGCGGGCCGGACCACCGGCTGCCGCCGCGCGCGACCACGGGCGGTGCTGCCCCCACCCGTCCCGCAGTGCGCCGTGCCGCGCGGCAGCCCGAGCCCGGGCGACACCGTGCGCGCGACGGGCACCTCGTGCGCTGACGGCCGCCGGGGACGCGCTCAGACCTGGGCGAACCAGCAGCTCTCGACGAGCTCGACGGTCTCGGTGTCCAGCGCCCGCCGCGGACCGGCGGGGGCGAAGCCGGCGGACGCGAGGAAGCGGGTGCGTGCCTCGTCCTCCTGGTCCGCCCACACGACCAGCGCGGTGCCCCCGACGTCGCGGACGAGGTCGGCGCACGCGGCCAGCAGACGCGAGCCGTGTCCCTGCCGGGTGTGCGCGGCGGCCACCTCCAGGGCGAGCACCTCGACCGGCGCGGTCCCGGCGGAGTCGGGCAGCTGGGTGTGCTGGGCCGGGGCGAAGGCGAGGAACCCGACGACCTCCCGGCCCGCCAGGGCCGTGAGCACCCGGTGCCGCGGCGTGGGCGGGGTGGTGATCGCCGCGTGCCACTGGGCGGAGACCGCGTCGGTGTCGACGTGGGCGAGCTGCTCCGCGGTGACCAGCCCGCGGGCCCGCCACGCCTCGAGCTGGAGGCCGGCGATGAGCGGTGCGTCCTCCGGGATCGAGGGACGGACCGACAGGTCGGCCGTCGGGCCGTGGTCGTGCCCCGCGTGCGGGTCCTGCCCACCGGTCGCCAGGGCGCCGAGCACGTCGTCCGGGTCGTGCCGTCCGCTGTCCTTGCTCACCCCGGCAGGCTACCCAACCGCGCGAGGTGACGGCCCGCCGGCGCCCCCCGGCCGCATCCGGGGCAGGGCGGTCGCTCCGCGGACACCGGCGATCGTCGTCGACGGCTGGCGGTACCGTCTTCCCCATGAACGCTGCCGTGCCCCCACGCACCTTCGGGTCGGTGTCCGTCGCGATGGTGACCCCGTTCCACCCCGACGGGACCGTCGACGTCGCCACCGCGCAGCAGCTGGCCGTCGAGCTCGTCGACGCCGGCTGCGACAGCCTCGTCGTCAACGGCACCACCGGGGAGTCCTCCACCACCCACCAGCCCGAGAAGGACGCCCTCGTGCGCGGCGTCGTCGAGGCGGTGGGGGAGCGGGCGATGGTCATCGCCGGCGCCGGGTCGAACGACACCGCGCACGCCGTGCGGATCGCCAAGAGCGCCGAGCGTACGGGTGCGCACGGGCTGCTCGTCGTCACGCCCTACTACAACCGGCCCTCGCAGGAGGGTGTGTACACCCACATCCGCACCATCGCCGACTCCACCGACCTGCCCGTCATGCTGTACGACATCCCGGGCCGCACCGGCGTCGGCATCGGCGACGACATCCTCGCCCGGCTCGCGGAGCACCCGCGCATCCTTGCCGTGAAGGACGCGACCGGTGACGTCCAGCAGGGCTTCGAGCGGATGGCACGCACCGGGCTGGAGTTCTACTCCGGGGACGACGGCCTGAACTTCGCCTGGCTCGCCCACGGCGCCTCCGGCGTCGTCAGCGTGGTCGGGCACCTCGCCGCCGGCGCCTACGCCGAGATGGTCGCCGAGGTGGACGACGGCGACCTCGTCGCGGCCCGGGCCGTCGCCAACCGGACGCGCGCCCTCGTCAATGCGATCATGGGAGGCGGTCAAGGCGCCGTCATGGTCAAGGAGGCGCTGCACCTGCAGGGCCGGCTGCCGAGCCCGGCGGTGCGGCTGCCGCTGGTCCGGGCGGCGGAGCACGAGATCGCAGCGCTGGAGACGGTGCTGCGCCAGGAAGGACTTCTGTGAGCCACGCCCATCCCGACCTCGCACCGCCCGGACCCCTGCCCGAGGGCGGGATGCGGGTCGTCGCCCTCGGCGGCCTGGGTGAGGTCGGCCGCAACATGGCGGTCATCGAGTACGAGGGGCGCCTGCTCGTCATCGACTGCGGGGTGCTCTTCCCCGAGGACGACCAGCCCGGCGTCGACCTCATCCTCCCGGACTTCGACTACATCGCCGACCGGATGCAGGACGTCGAGGCGATCATCCTCACCCACGGGCACGAGGACCACATCGGTGCGGTGCCGTACCTGCTGCGGCTGCGCGAGGACATCCCCCTCGTGGGCTCCCAGCTCACCCTGGCCTTCGTCGAGGCCAAGCTGCGCGAGCACCGGATCACCCCCTACACCTTCGCCGTCAAGGAGGGGCAGGTCGAACGGTTCGGCCCCTTCGAGTGCGAGTTCGTCGCCGTCAACCACTCCATCCCGGACGCGCTCGCCGTCATGGTGCGCACCGGTGGCGGGACCATCCTCCACACCGGCGACTTCAAGATGGACCAGCTGCCGCTCGACGGCCGGATCACCGACCTGCGGGCCTTCGCCCGCCTGGGGGAGGAGGGGGTCGACCTGTTCATGGTCGACTCCACCAACGCCGAGGTGCCCGGGTTCACCGTCGCCGAGGCGGAGATCGGGCCGGTGCTCGACTCCGTCTTCGCCGCGGCCGAGAAGAAGATCGTCGTCGCGTCCTTCGCCTCGCACGTCCACCGCGTCCAGCAGGTGCTCGACGCCGCCTACGCCCACCGCCGCAAGGTGGCCTTCGTCGGACGCTCCATGGTGCGCAACATGCGCATCGCCGCCGAACTGGGCTACCTCACCATCCCCGAGGACACCGTCATCGACATCAAGCAGGTCGACGACCTGCGCGACGACGAGCTCGTCCTCATGGCCACCGGCTCCCAGGGCGAGCCGATGGCGGCGCTGAGCCGGATCGCCAACCGCGACCACCGCATCTCCGTCGGCCCCGGCGACACGGTGATCTTCGCCTCCTCCCTCATCCCCGGGAACGAGAACTCCGTCTACCGGGTCATCAACGGGCTCACCCGCCTCGGCGCCAAGGTGGTCCACCAGGGCAACGCCCGGGTGCACGTCTCCGGCCACGCGAGCGCGGGCGAGCTGCTGTACGTCTACAACATCGTCCAGCCCCGCAACGTCATGCCGGTCCACGGCGAGATCCGTCACCTCGTCGCCAACGGCGCCCTCGCGGTGCAGACCGGGGTACCTGCCGAGCGGGTCGTGCTCGCCGAGGACGGCGTCGTCGTCGACCTCGTCGACGGCAAGGCGCGCATCGTCGGTGCGGTGCCGAGCCGCTACGTCTACGTCGACGGCTCGAGTGTCGGAGAGATCACCGAGGCCGAGCTCAAGGACCGGCGCATCCTCGGCGAGGAGGGCTTCATCTCCATCTTCGCCGCCGTCGACTCCGCCACCGGCGCGGTCGTCGCCGGCCCCCACATCCAGGCGCGCGGCATGGCCGAGGACGAGTCGGTCTTCGACGCCATCCTGCCCAAGGTCGCCGAGGAGCTGACCAACGCCGCCCGCGGCGGCACCGCCGACACGCACCAGCTGCAGCAGGTCATGCGCCGGGTGGTGGGCCGGTGGGCGTCCAGCCGGCTCAGGCGGCGGCCGATGATCATCCCGGTCGTCGTCGAGGCGTAGGGCACCGGGGCGATGGCCGGGACGCTGAGCATCCTCGTCGCGGCCGTCCTCGCCTTCGTCTCCGGGCGTGTCCCGCTGGCCGTCGTCGCGGTCGGGGTCTCGCTCGCCCTGTGGGCGAGCGGTGTGCTCGACCTGGACCAGGCCCTGGCCGGGTTCGGCGATCCCACCGTGCTGTTCATCGCCTCGCTGTTCGTGGTCAGCGAGGCACTCGAGGCCACCGGCGTGACCGCCTGGGCCGGCAGCCAGGTGGTCCGCCGCGCCGGGACGACCCGCACCGCCGTCCTCGTCGCCGTCTGCCTCCTCGTCGCCGCCGTCACCGCGGTCATCACCGTCAACGGTGCGGTGGCCGCCCTCATCCCGATGGTCGTCGTCATCGCGACCCGGACCGGGATCCGGGTCTCCCACCTGCTGCTGCCCCTCGCCTTCGCCGCACACGCCGGCTCGATGCTCCTGCTCACCGGGACACCGGTGAACATCATCGTCAGCGAGGCCGCCGCAGACGCGGGTGGGCGGGGGTTCGGCTTCTTCGAGTTCGGGCTGGTCGGCGTCCCGCTCCTCGCCGGGACGATCCTCCTCCTCGTCCTCCTGGGCCGGTTCCTGCTGCCGGAGCGGGTCCCGAGCGAGCTGCCGCACGACCTCACCGCCGTCACCGGTGCGCTGCGCGACCAGTACGCCCTGCCGGCGGACGAGCAGCTCGCCGGCCCGGAACAGGGGATCGCCGAGGTCGTGGTGGCCCCCCGGTCGGCCCTGGCCGGGCTCCACGTCTTCCCCGGCATGGCCACCCCGAGCGGCGACCTCGTCGTCGTCGCCGTCCAGCGCGGGGGTGCGGACCTCACCGGCCCGGACTCGCGCCTCCAGCCGGGGGACACCCTCCTGCTGAGCGGGAGCTGGGAGCATCTCGAGCGGCACACCGCGGGCCCGGACGTGCTCGTCGTCACGCCGCCGGCGGAGCTGCGCCGGGGCGTCCCGCTCGGCCGCGGTGCCGGCCGTACCGTCGTCGTTCTCCTCGGCATGGTGCTCCTGCTCGCCACCGGTGCGGTCCCGCCCGCGGTCGCCGGCCTCCTCGCGGCATGCGCACTGGTCCTGTCCGGGGCGCTCACGCCCGTCCAGGCGTTCCGGAACATCGGCTGGTCCACCGTCGTCCTCGTCGCCGGGATGATCCCGCTGTCCACCGCGTTCGTCACCACCGGAGCGGCCGACGTCGCCCACGGCGTTCGGCGTGCGGCTCCTCATCGAGCTGGTGCTCGCGTGTTCGTGCCACCGCGCCGGGCTCAGCGCCGCGACGCGAGCAGCGCGGAGCGGTAACGCGTCTCCCGCTCCTCCGGCGTGCCCGGGAGCAGGCCCGCGAGCTCGAGGCTCACCAGCCCGTGCGCCAGCGACCACAGCCGCAGCGCCAGCTCGGTGGCGCCTTCCGGACGCTCGGTCCGGGGGAGGCGGGCGACGGCGTCGCGCAGCACGCCGAAGGTCGGGCGGACGACGGTGGGGACGTCGCCGGCCGGCTCGTCCGTCCCGGCGGCGCCGCCGAACATCACCCGGTAGAAGTGCGGGTTGGCCAGTGCGTTCTCCCGGTAGGCGAGGCCGAGCGCGAAGAGGTCCGCCGCGGGGTCGTCGGTGCGGGGCACCGCCGCCAGCCGGTCGGCGAAACGCCGGAAGCCCTCGTCGACGACGGCGCGGACCAGGCCGTCGCGGCCACCGAAGAGGGTGTAGACCGCCGCGGTCGTCGTGCCGGCGGCGGCGGCCAGCCGGCGCAGCGACAGCCCCTGGCTGCCGCCCTCCGAGACGGCCGCGGAGGCGAGCTCGACGAGGGTGGCGCGCAGGGCGGCGTCGTGTGGTCTCGGTCGGGCCATGGAAGGGGAGTCTAAGGCGTTGACACACGCGAGTCTAACACTGTTAGATAACAGTGTTAGGAAAGCCTTCCGAGGGGGTTCGCCGTGCTCGAGCTGTCCCAGCCCGCCCTGTCGACCGCCGGGATCGCCGTGCTCGCGGCGACCACGGTCACCAGTGGCGGCTACTTCATGACCAGGGTGGTGACCGCCCGCGTGCCGGCCACCCCGTTCCAGAGGTCCTTCTTCCGCGCCGGACACGCGCACGCGGGGGTGTTCATCATCCTCGGGCTCGTCTGCCTCCTGCTCACCGAGGCGACGTCCCTCACCGGTCCGTGGCAGTGGCTCGCCCGCACCGGCGCGCTCGTCGCGGCCATCCTCATGCCGGCCGGGTTCTTCTTCTCCGCCATGGGCCGCGGCCGCGAGCAGCCCAACCGGTTCGTCCTCCTGCTCCCGGTCGGGGCCGTGTTCCTCATCGGCGGCCTGGTCACCCTGGGGGTCGGGCTGCTGGCCGCCTGAGCCCGGGAGGCGCGCCACAATCACGCGCACCTGCGTGTCCGCCGGGCGGCGGCGGGGTCCTATGTGGTTCAGTGGTCTCGCTGGTGCGTCGGCGACGCACCGCTTGGAGGACTCACATGGCGACCCGTACGACTTCCCCCGCACGGTCCGCCCGGTCGAGCAGGCCGAGCAGGAGCGCGGCCACCCGAGCCGGTGGACGGTCGAGTCGCGCCCCGAGCAAGCCGCGTGCCCCGTGGCCGGTCCGGATGGTGCGCGGGCTGTGGTTGGGGATCGCCCACGTCATCGGAGGGACCCTGCGTCGGATGGGAAGTGGTGCCCGCGGGCTCGACCCCGCGCTGCGCAAGGACGGGGTGGCCCTGCTACTGCTCGCACTGGCGATCATCGTCGCCGCCCGCGAGTGGTTCGGCCTCTCCGGGGCGGCGGGCACGGTCATCCACGCCGTCACCGCCGGGAGCGTGGGCCTGCTCGCCGTGCTGCTCCCCGTCGTCCTCGTCGTCCTCGCGGTGCGGCTCATGCGCCACCCCGAGCGCAGCGCCGACAACGGCCGGGTGACGATCGGCATCTCCATCGGGGTGGTCGCCGTCACCGGCATCATCCACGTCGCCCGCGGCGTCCCCAGCCCGCGGGAGGACTTCGCCGCCGTCCAGGACGCCGGCGGCCTCGTGGGCTGGCTGCTCGGCACCCCGCTGACCGTGCTCCTCAGCGAGTGGGTCGCCATCCCCGTCCTCGCGCTGCTCGCCTTCTTCTCCGTCCTCATCGTCACCGCCACCCCGGTGGCGGCCATCCCGCGCAGGCTCGCTGCGCTCACCCGTCGCGGCGCCCCCGCCGACACGTCCCCGCAGGAGGACGACCGCGCCGCCGCCCGCCCGCCCAAGCCGCGCCGTCGGACGAAGAAGACCGCTCCGGTCAGCCCCGGCGAGTACCACGGCGACGAGGCCTACACCCGCGCCGCGGAGACCGAGCCCGACCCCGAGGCGACCGCCGTCCTGGCCGGGAAGGGGCGCACCGGCCGGCGGCCCAAGCCGGCGCCGCAGCCCGAACCGGAGACCGCCGTCGTCGAGGAGGAGCTCACCGCCCCGCCCACGGAGCCGCTGCCCGCCCGCGCGGAGCAGCTCGAGCTCAGCCCCGACATCGTCTACCAGCTGCCCGCCGACGACCTCCTCGTCAAGGGCGCCCCGCACAAGGTGCGCTCGGCCGCCAACGACCGGGTGGTCGAGGCCCTGTCCAACGTCCTCGAGCAGTTCGACATCAACGCCAAGGTCACCGGCTTCTCCCGCGGTCCGACGGTGACCCGCTACGAGGTCGAGCTCGGGGCGGGCACCAAGGTCGAGCGGGTCACCGCGCTGAGCAAGAACATCGCCTATGCCGTCGCCAGCGCCGACGTGCGCATCCTCTCCCCGATCCCGGGCAAGTCCGCGATCGGGATCGAGATCCCCAACGCCGACCGGGAGACCGTGGCCCTGGGGGACGTGCTGCGCTCCTCGGCGGCGCGACGCACCGACCACCCGCTCGTCATCGGTGTGGGCAAGGACGTCGAGGGCGGCTACGTCGTCGCCAACCTGGCCAAGATGCCTCACCTCCTCGTCGCCGGCGCCACCGGCGCCGGTAAGTCGAGCTTCGTCAACTCGATGATCACCTCGATCATGATGCGCGCCACCCCGGAGGAGGTGCGCATGGTGCTCATCGACCCCAAGCGGGTGGAGCTGACGATCTACGAGGGCATCCCGCACCTCATCACCCCGATCATCACCAACCCGAAGAAGGCGGCCGAGGCGCTGGACTGGGTGGTGCGGGAGATGGACGCCCGTTACGACGACCTCGCCGCCTACGGGTACAAGCACATCGACGACTTCAACGCGGGTGTGCGGTCGGGCAAGGTGCGGCCGCTGCCCGGGTCCGAGCGAAAGATCACCACCTACCCCTACCTCCTCGTCGTCGTCGACGAGCTCGCCGACCTCATGATGGTGGCCCCCCGCGACGTCGAGGCCTCCGTCCAGCGCATCACCCAGCTCGCCCGGGCCGCCGGCATCCACCTCGTGCTCGCCACGCAGCGGCCCAGCGTCGACGTCGTCACCGGGCTCATCAAGGCCAACGTCCCCTCCCGGCTGGCCTTCGCGACGTCCTCGCTCGCCGACTCCCGCGTCGTCCTCGACCAGCCGGGCGCCGAGAAGCTCATCGGCCAGGGTGACGCCCTGTTCCTGCCGATGGGGGCGCCCAAGCCGATGCGCGTCCAGGGGGCGTGGGTCACCGAGTCGGAGATCCATGCCGTCGTCGAGCACGTCAAGTCCCAGCTGCAGCCCTCCTACCGCGAGGACGTCGTCGCGCCCGCGGCGAAGAAGCAGGTCGACGAGGACATCGGCGACGACCTCGACCTCCTGCTCCAGGCCGCCGAGCTCGTCATCACCTCCCAGTTCGGCTCGACGTCGATGCTCCAGCGCAAGCTGCGTGTCGGTTTCGCCAAGGCGGGACGGCTCATGGACCTGCTCGAGTCGCGGGAGATCGTCGGCCCCTCGGAGGGCTCCAAGGCCCGCGAGGTGCTCGTCCAGCCCGAGGACCTGCCCGCCACCCTGGCGATGCTGCGCGGCGAGGATCCGCCGGCGAGCAGCGGCGACGTGCCGTACGACGTCGCCGCCGAGGTGGACGAGACCACGGTGCTGCCTACCAGGGACGCCGCCGTGGCCGAGGACTACTACGACGACGACACCGTCTCCGACGAGGACGCCTGGAACCTCACCGGTCGCTGACGCCTCCTCCCCGCCGACAGCTCACTTCCCCCCCGACAGCTCACTTCCCACCGAGCGCTGAGTTCCCACCGACAGCTCAGTTCCCACC
>NZ_CALGNQ010000104.1 GCF_937958535.1 uncultured Georgenia sp.
CAGCGACCGGCACGACATCGGGTGCCACCCGGACGACCGGGGGTACGACCGGCACGACGTCGAGTGCCACCGGGACGACCGGGGATGCCTCAGGCACGGCAGCGGAAGCAACCGGCAGGACCGGGCATTCAGGCGACCGGACCGGGCGTGCAGGTGATCGGACCGTCAGCGCCTGCGCGATGCCGGGTCGAGCGCTGGGCCACGTGCGCGTGACCATCCCGACAGCCGAGACGACAGACCCACCCGGATGAGGGGCACCCGCACCCCACCAGACACGAACGGCGCACAGGGCGGACCCACCTGCCGAGCGGCCCACCACGGGCCACCGAGGAGAGACCCCACCGACACGCACCCCCGCCCACCGATCCCGGGAGAGGCCGAACACCCGGCCGGACCTTCTGCCACGACCCGCCCGGAGGCGACCCCACCACCGTGACCACCGCTACCCCACCGCCGAGACGCCCGTCCATCCACGCCGCGACACACGCGGCCGCGCCACTGGGCCGCAGCGGCAAGGACCCGCCCCGGTGAGCCGACACGACCCGGGACCCACCCGCGGTGTCGGGCTGTCGGCACGCTCGCGCGCGGCGAGGTGCGAAATGACTGCCGGTCGGGTGGTCGCACACGGCGGCAGGAGGTGCATAGACCAGCACATGGAACGAGCAGTAAGGAGCGGACGGGGCGGACGAGACACGGGAAGGAGTATGAGGCTGATCACCCAGACCCGTGAGTTCCCGCGTCGTTCCAGAGGTGTCGGCGGTGCGTGGGCAACGCCACGGTGACAGCGTCGACCGCGGGTCCCTACCGTGGGCAGCGGTCCTCCCCGGTCGGGTCGCAGGACCTGAGACCCCGGGGGCACGGAGATGATCGGACCGACGCCGCGCGCGCATGCGCGCCGTGCGCGGACGCGACACGCCCTCGCCACAGTGCTGGCGGTCGCCGGTGTGGTGCCGGCCGTGCTCGGTGTCGGCGCAGACGGTGGTCAGGAGTCGGCTCTCGTCTCGGACAAGGGCGAGACCGCCGCTGGTGAACCGGCGTGGACGGTCGCAGCCGGGAGCGCCCGGTGGGCGGGAGATGTGCAGGCTGTCGCGCCTGCCGACGACACCGCAACAGGCGTCGCGCTGCCAGCGGTCAGCGGCGTCATCACCGAGAACGCAGCTCGGGTGCGGCTGGCGGGTGGGGTCACGGTTCGCATCGACAGCGATCACGATGCCGAGGACGTCTCGGACGTCACCGCGGGGTCGGGCACCGAGGTGCGTGAGGTCCGGCTGACCCGGCTCGAGGTGTTTCTCGACGGCGACGAGGGTGTCCTCGTCGCCGACGTCGCGTCCCACGAGGTCGCCGGTGTCGCCGCTGCGCACCGCGAGGCCGCGGGTGTCGGCGGTGGGTCCCGTGAGGCCGCGGGTGCGGGCGCTTGGTCCCGCGAGATCGCCGGCGCCGAGGTCGCGTCCACCGAGGTCGCCGGTGACACCGCCGCGAGCTTCGCGAGCGGGACACGCGAGTACACCACGGTCGTCCTCGGTGCGCTCGACCTCACTGACCACCCGCTCACCGTGGCAGACGGCAGGGCGAGGGTCAGCGACGTCCCGATCACCCTGACCGCGGCCGGAGCAGCAGCCCTCGCCGATGAGCCGCTGCCGGACCGCCCCACGGACACAGCCACACCCGATGGGCTCGGGTCGGCGCTGGTTACCGAGACCTCGGGCGCCGCGACCGGACCCGCCGCGGCGGAGGTTCCACGCAACGGCCCCCTGCTCAGCGTCGACCTGGAGCTCGGACCACCGCCGCGGGCGCCGGTCGTGACCGGGAAGCCGCGGGACGCCGCGGTGGGTGTCGGCGAGGACGCGGTGTTCACCACGGCGGTGACCGGTCTGCCGGTGCCGGACATCCGCTGGCAGATCCGCGCCGCCGGGGACGCGAACTGGCGCGACATCCCCGACGGCAGCAGCACCCGGCTCGTGCTCCCGGCCGTCCGCGCAGACCAGCACGGCGCGCAGGTGCGGGCGGTGGTGAGCAACGGTATCGGCCCGGACGTCTTCACCGAGCCCGCCACGCTCACCGTTGCCTCGCCGTCGGTCGCGGTGTTCGCCGCCGACGGCGTGACACCGGTGGAGGAGGTCGCGTACGGCGACACCGTGGTCGTCCGCGGCACCGGCTTCAGCGCAACCTGGACCGGCGACGGAGAAGCAACCGGGACCGGCGACAGCGAACTGGATGACCAGGGTGACAGCGAACCGGACGACCAGGGCGACCAGCGCCTGGACGACCAGGGCGACCAGACGACGGTTGTCGCCTTCGGCAAGCTCGCCGATGAGTGGCGCCCCTCCGTGGGAGCGCCACGTTCGGCGCGGATCGCCGGGGCAGAACGCCGGGTGGCGACCGCGGGCGGTGCCGTCCCCTCGGGCGAGATGCACCAGCCGGACCAGATCGGTGCCGACGGCTCCTTCACCGTCGCGCTCGAGGTCGCCGCGCCGGGCGAGGGGTGGCCGCAGGAGGGCACGTTCGCGGTCTACACCTACGCCGCCGGCGATGTTCCCGACCCGGCCCGGGAGGTTGCCGTACCGGTACGTCTCGTCGCACGACCAGCGCTCGACGTCCGTGCGGCGGACGGCGTGACCGCCGCCGCGGACGCGACGCTCGATCCCGGGGACACCGTCGTGGTCCGCGGCACCGGCTTCGACCCGACCCTGGCGGACGGCACCGTGGTCGCCTTCGGTCGCTTCGCCGAGACCTGGCAGCCCTCCGCCGGCGCACCCACCTCAGCGCGAGCCGTCGGGGCGCAGGTGGTCGTGGCACCCGGAACCCACGACGCCGGCGCGGGCGCGACCCCTGAGGGCGCGGTCCACGGGGCGGGTGCCGAGCTCGGCTCGTCGTCCTTCGGCACGCTCGACCGGTCCGTCCACCAGCCCGCCGTCGGGCTCG
>NZ_CALGNQ010000105.1 GCF_937958535.1 uncultured Georgenia sp.
GCGGCGGGCCCTGCGGGGCCTGCCGCGGCGTGCGCCGTCGGGCGCGGGCTGCTCGCCGTCGGGCGCGGGCTACTCGAACCAGCCCTGCAGCTCGCCGTAGGAGGCCGCCCCGTCGAGGAAGCCGAGCGTGCCCGTCTCGAGGAGCTCGCGGCCGGCCCGCTCGACGATGCTGAGCGCCGCCCGGGCGATGCTGCCGCCCACGCTCACCCGCTTGACCCCGAGGGAGAAGAGCGTCGGGGCGTCGGTGGTGCTCGCCAGCCCCGCGACGACGTTGAGCGGGGCCGGGATCTCGGCAGCGAGGCGCCGGATCGTCTCCTCCTCCACGACGCCGGGGACGAAGACGCAGTCGGCGCCGGCCGCGACGAAGCGCTGGGCGCGCTCCACGGTCGCGGCGAAGACGTCCTCGCCGGTGCCGAGCAGGTAGGTGTCGGTGCGCGCGTTGAGCACGAAGGTGCCGTGCGGCGCGACCGACCGCGCGGCCGCGACCCGTTCGACGGCGTGCTCGAGGTCGAGCAGCTCACCGTCCCGGACGTCCTCGAGGTTGGCGCCCACCGCCCCGACCCCCGCCGCCCCGGACACCGTGCGGGCGACGTCGTCGGGGGAGGGACCGTAGCCCGCCTCGAGGTCCGCGCTCACCGGCACGCCGACCATCTCGACGATGCCGGCGATGTGCTCGAGCATGGTCTCGCGGTCCAGCGACTCCCCGTCGGGCAGCCCGTGCGACCACGCGATACCCGAGCTGGTCGTGGCGATGGCGGGGAAGCCGAGCGCCTCGAGGATGCGTGCCGACCCCGCGTCCCAGGCGTTGGGCAGCACGAAGCCGGGTCCGTGGTGGAGGGTGAGGAGGCGGACCGCCTTGCCTGGCCGTGGGGTGACGGTCCCGTACGGTTGGGTGGGCACATCGGCACAGTACTGGGGCGGTGGCACCGAGGACAGCCACGGTCGGCTCGTCCGGTGCGCGGCCGCCCCGGTCCCGGGCCGGGCAGACTGTCCCTGCCGCGCCGCCACGGCATCCGCACACGACCAGAGGAGACGTTCGTTGCACATCACGCTGGACGGGCAGAGCCCCGTCGTCCACGAGACCGCCTGGACCGCGCCGGGGGTCGTCCTCGTCGCCGATGTCGAGCTCGGCGAGGAGGTGAGCGTCTGGTACGGCGCCGTCCTGCGCGCCGACTGCGACGCCATCCGGATCGGTGCGCGGAGCAACCTCCAGGACAACGTCGTGGTCCACACCGATGCCGGGTTCCCCGTCCACGTGGGCACCGGCGTCTCCGTCGGCCACGGGGCGGTCCTGCACGGCTGCACCGTCGAGGACGACGTCCTCGTGGGGATGGGCGCCACCATCCTCAACGGTGCCCGCATCGGCGCCGGGTCGCTCATCGCCGCGGGCGCGCTCGTCCCGGAGAACGCCGACATCCCGCCCGGGAGCCTCGTCGCCGGTGTCCCCGGGAAGGTGCGCCGCGAGCTCCGGGAGGAGGAGGTGGAGCACATCCGGGCGAACGGCAGGATGTACCTCGACCTGGCCCGACGTCACTCGGCCGCGACCGCCGCGGCCGGCGACGCTCGCTGAGCCGCGCCCCGGGCCGGGGGTTCGCCGGGCGGTGTCCTGGGGCTGGGGGCCGGCTGGGCGGTGTCCGGGGGCTGGCGGCCTGCTGGGCGGTGTCCGGGGGCGGGGGGCCGGCTGGGCCGTGTCCCCGGCGGGTGACCGGCGACCGGGTGTCGTGCGGGGGTGAGGCGGAGGCGCCGGGTTAGGTTCCTCCCGATGGCCCACACCCACGTCCTGTCGGACACCACCCCCGCCGCGCTGCCTGCCGCCGAGGCGCGGCGGGCCCGCACGCTGCTCACCGTCCTCGTCGTCCCGCTGCTCCTGGCCACCCTGGCCGGGCTGGTGTGGCTGTGGCCCTCGGGGGAGAGCCCGGTCGGCTCGGTGCCGCTCCTCGCCGAGGGTATGAGCATCGAGACCGCCGAGATCGTCGAGGTCACCGGGACCCCGGGCGAGGAGGTCCGCGCCGAGCTGCTCACCGGCGTCGGCGAGGGGCAGGTCATCCCCGTCCAGGTGCCGCCGGAGGTGCTCGACAACGGCACCGAGGTGGGCGACCGGGTGCGGCTGCTCTTCAGCCCCACCGCGCTGGCCTCCGGGGTGCCCTACGTCTTCTGGGACTTCGAGCGCACCGCACCGGTGGCCTGGCTCGCGGTGCTCTACGCCGTCGTCGTCCTCCTCGTCGCCCGCTGGCGCGGCCTGGCGGCGATGGCAGGGCTGGCGGCCTCGCTCGCCGTCGTCGTCCTCTTCGTGCTCCCCGCCCTGATGACCGGCGCGCCACCGCTGCTCGTGGCGCTCGTCGGCGGCAGCGCGATGATGTTCTTCTCCGTCTACCTCGCCCACGGCGTCTCGGTCCGGACGACGACGGCGCTGCTCGGTACCTTCATCGGGCTCGCGGTGACCACCGGCCTGGCGGCATGGGGTACCCGGGCGGCGAACCTCACCGGTGCGACGGCGGACACCTCGCTCATGCTCCAAGGCAGCTTCCCGGGGCTGCGCCTGCAGGACCTGCTGCTGTGCGGCATCGTCATCGCCGGCCTCGGCGCACTCAACGACGTCACCATCACCCAGGCCTCCGCCGTCTGGGAGCTCCACGCCGCGGACCCGGCCATGCCGCGCCGCCGCCTGTGGCTCGGCGGCATCCGCATCGGCCGCGACCACATCGCCTCGACGGTGTACACCCTGGCCTTCGCCTACGTCGGCACCGCGCTGCCGCTGCTCCTCATGGCCGCCTCCTACGACCGGGGGCTCGCCGACACGCTCATGGCCGGAGAGATCGCCGAGGAGGTGGTGCGCACCCTGGTCTCCTCCATCGGCCTGGTCCTCGCCATCCCCGCGACGACGGCGATCGCCGCGGCGCTCGTCCGCACCTCCGCCCGCCGCTGAGGAGCCACCGCACCCCCCGCCGCGCCTGGCGCTCCGCCCTGTCCCGGTCCGGCGCTCCGCCCTGTCCCCGTCCGGTACTCCGCCCCGTCCCGGTCCGGCGCTCCGTCCCGTCCCTGTCCGGTGCTCCGCCCCGTCCCGGTCCGGTGCTTCGCCCTTGTCGATCATGGCTCGCCCTTTGCGGCACCTTGTTCTGAGTGAAAAGGGCGAGCCACCCGCAGGGGCTGCAGCGTGAGCGATGCCCCGGTAGCGCCCCGGCGGCGCCCCGGTGACGCCCCGGTGCGGTCCGGTGCTCCGTCCCGTCCCTGTCCGGTGCTTCGCCCTTCGCGGTCATGGCTCGTCCTTTGCGACACCTCGTTCTGAGTGAAAAGGGCGAGCCACCGCAGGGGCTGCAGCGTGAGCGGTGC
>NZ_CALGNQ010000106.1 GCF_937958535.1 uncultured Georgenia sp.
GCACCGGCCGGCCCGCCGCCCGGCGCGGCCGGGCCGACCGACCCCCCGCAGCCCCCGGCACCGGACGCAGCGGGCAGCCCGTGAGCCCCACCGGGGCGGCGCGCCTGGCGGACGTCGTCGCCGAGCTCACCCGACGGTCGGACGCCGAGCTCGTCCGCCTCCTGCGCGACCGCCCGGACCTGCCCGTCCCCGCACCGACGAGCCTGAGCGCACTGGCCGCGCGCGCCGTCTCCCGCCCCTCCGTGGAGCGGGCGCTGCTCGGGCTGGACCGGCACACGCTCGAGGTCGCCGAGGCGGTGTGCGCGCTCAGCTCGGCCGGCCCCGTCCCGGCCGCCGCGCTCGGGCCGGCGATGGGGGCCACCGACCCGGAGCACCTGCGCCTGGTCGCGGAGGCCCACGGCCTGCTGGCGCGGCTGCTGCTCGTCGTCGACGACCGCCCGGTGACCGCGCTGCACGAGGCGCTCGGCCCCTACCCGGCGCGGCTCGGCCCCCCGGTGGCCGCGCTCGACACCGTCCACGACCCGGTCCTCACCGCCGCCCAGCTCGACGCGGTGCTCGCCGAGGCACCCCAGGCCGCCCGGCGGGTGCTCGAGGCGCTCGCCGCCGGCCCACCGGTCGGCGTCACCAGCGGGACCGACCCCGCCGGCGGCACCCGGTGGCTGCTCGACCACGGCGTGCTCCAGCCGCTCGGCGCCCACCAGGTCGTCCTGCCGCTGGAGACCGGGCTCGCCGCCCGCGGCGGACGCACCCACCCGGAGCCGCACCCCCGCCCGCCCGCGGTCGCGGCGCCCAACCGGCCCGCCGCCGTCGTCGCCGCGGAGTCTGCCCGCGCCGCCGAGGAGGTGGTGCGGCTCGTCGGCCTCGTGTTGCGGCAGTGGTCGCTGGAGCCGGCGCCCGCGCTGCGCAGCGGCGGGCTCGGGGTGCGCGAGCTCAAGCGGCTGGCCGCCGCGCTGGAGGTGACGCCCGAGCACGCGGCCACCGTCGTCGAACTCGCCGCGATGGCGGGTCTCGTCGGCCCGGACGACGACGGCGACCGCTCGGTCTTCGTGCCGACGGCCGCGGCCGCGGACTGGTCGGAGGACGAGCTCGCCGACCGGTGGACGGTGCTCGTCGAGGGCTGGGTCGCCTCCCCGCGGATGCCGTGGCTCGTGGGCACGCGGGACGAGCGCGGCACCCTGCGCGCGGCGCTCGGGCCCGGCCTGGAGCGGGGGTGGGCCGCCCGGCTCCGCCGGCGCACCCTGGCGGCCCTCGCCGACCTCCCGGCCGGGACCGCCCCGACCGCCGCCGACCTCCACGCCGTGCTGCACTGGCACGCCCCGCGGGCCACCCCGCCGGAGACGAGCGTCGCGGCCGTGCTCGCCGAGGCGGAGCTGCTCGGACTCACCGGCGCGGGCGCGCTCGCCGCGGCCGGTCGCGCCCTGGCCGCCGGCGAGCCGCCCCACCAGGTGGCCGCGGCCCTGGCCGCCGACCTGCCCGAGCCGGTGGAGGAGATCCTGATCCAGGGCGACCTCACCGCCGTCGTGCCCGGCCGGCCCACCCGCGAGCTGGCCGGGCTGCTCGAGCAGGTCGCCGACGTGGAGAGCCGCGGGGCCGCACTGACCGTGCGGTTCACCGCCGAGTCCGTGCGCCGCGCGCTCGACGCCGGGCACGAGGCCGGGGAGCTGCTCGCACGGCTCGCCACCGTCTCCCGCACCCCCGTGCCGCAGGCGCTGGAGTACCTCGTCACCGACGCCGCCCGCCGCCACGGCCGGCTCCGGGTGGGCGCGGCCGCGAGCTACCTGCGGACCCCCGACGAGGCGACCACCCGGGCGCTGCTCGCCGACCCCCGGCTCGCCGGGCTCGGGTTCCGCGAGCTCGCCCCGACCGTGCTCGTCAGCCCCGCCCCGCCCGGTGAGCTGCTCGAGGCGCTGCGCGCCACGGGCTCCTCGCCGGTGCTCGAGGGCCCGGCGGGTGCCACGGTCGGGGTCCGCGCCCCGCGGCGGGCCCTGCGCACCGCGGCCCGGGTGCGCCGCGCCGGGGAGGTGCACGTGCAGGGCCCGGACGACGCCGCGCTGGACCGCCTGGTGGGCCGGATGCGCGCCGCCCAGGAGCGCGAGGCGCAGCGGGCCGACCTGCCCGCCACCGACCCCGTCCACACCGTCGCCGCGCTCCGCGAGGCCGCGTCCACCGGGAGCCCGGTGCGCGTCGTCGTCGTGGGTGCGAGCGGGCGGCCGGAACAGCGGCGGGTGCGACCGCTGAGCGTCGAGGGCGGGCGGGTACGGATGCTCGACCTCGACCGCGAGGCCGAGCTCGTCGTCGCCGTCCACCGCATCAACGCCGTCGGCGAGTAGCCCCGCCGCCCCGCGCGTCCCGACAGCCACCGACCGCCGCACGCCCCCGTCCCCCGCGACGGGAGTCCGACGTCACCGTGACCTCGGCGCCCCGGCGCGCGACAATGGGGCGATGCCAGACGGCCCCCTGATCGTCCAGTCCGACAAGACGCTGCTGCTCGAGGTCGACCACCCGCGCGCCGCCCACGCGCGCCGCGCGATCGCCCCCTTCGCCGAGCTCGAGCGCGCCCCCGAGCACATCCACACCTACCGGCTCACCCCACTCGGGCTGTGGAACGCACGTGCCGCCGGGCACGACGCCGAGCAGGTGGTCGCCGCACTCATCGACCACTCCCGCTACCCGGTGCCCCACGCGCTGCTCGTCGACGTCGCCGAGACGATGGACCGCTACGGCCGGCTCCGCCTCGTCTCCCACCCGGCCCACGGCCTGGTGCTGGAGACGACCGACGTCGCCGTCTTGGAGGAGGTGCTCCGCTCCCGGCGGATGACCGGCCTCGTGGGCGAGCGGATCGACGAGTCCAGCGTCGTCGTCCACGCCAGCGCGCGGGGCGAGGTCAAGCAGGCGCTGGTCAAGCTCGGCTGGCCGGCCGACGACCTGGCCGGCTACGTCGACGGCGAGGCCCATCCGATCGCGCTGGACACCACCGACTGGGCGCTGCGCCCCTACCAGGAGGAGGCGGTCGAGGGTTTCTGGCACGGCGGCTCCGGCGTCGTCGTCCTGCCCTGCGGAGCGGGCAAGACGCTCGTCGGTGCCGGCGCGATGGCGCGGTCGTCGACCACCACGCTCATCCTCGTTACCAACACCGTCTCCGCCCGGCAGTGGCGCGACGAGCTGCTGCGCCGCACGACGCTCACCGAGCACGAGATCGGTGAGTACTCCGGCGCCCGCAAGGAGGTGCGCCCGGTGACGATCGCGACCTACCAGGTGCTCACCACCCGGCGGAAGGGCACCTACCCGCACCTGGAGCTGCTCGACGCGCGCGACTGGGGCCTCATCGTCTACGACGAGGTGCACCTGCTGCCCGCGCCGATCTTCCGGATGACCGC
>NZ_CALGNQ010000107.1 GCF_937958535.1 uncultured Georgenia sp.
AGGTTCTCGATGAACGTCTTGAGCTCGGCCAGCTTGGTCTGCACCTCGTCCTTGCCGGCCACCAGGTAGGTGGCGGCGTTGCGCATCTCCTCGTAGGTGACGTTGATGTTGGCCACGGAGTTGTCTCCTTCGGGTCGGTGCCCCGCCGCCCTCCGGCGAGGTCGTGCACGACATTCCTATCGAACGTCGGTGGGCTTGTCGCCCATCTCCCATGGGGAGAACTCCCCTGGTCAGGTGAGCAGCGGGAGCTGGACGCGGCGCACCTTGGCCTTGTCCACGAGCATGCCCCGGCCCACCGGGAACTCCTTGCGCTGGACGCGCGGGAAGGACGTGCGGAACAGGGTGTCTCCCTCGAGCTGGTCGGGCTGCAGCGCCAGTCCCCGCCGACCGTTGCGGATCTCCGAGACGAGCGGCCAGGAGGCACCCCAGGTGCTCGTGTCGCCCTCCCCGATGACGAAGTGCTCGTTGCGCTTGACCGCCTTGATCACCTCGACCAGCGGCGCGTCGGCGGGTGAGGTGAGGAAGTCGGCGAGCGCCTCGATGACGACGACGTAGCCCACCTCGCCCTCGGGCGGCGGTTCCCTGAGGTCCCCGACGACGGCCTTGGCCAGCTCGGCCACCTCCGCGGTGCCGGTCGCGGCCTGCTCCCACAGGTCGAGCCCGCGCAGCCCGGAGCGGCGGGCACCGAAGTAGAGGAAACGCGCCTCGGGGTGGGCCTGCTGGACCGACCGCACGAGCCAGTGCAGCGCGTTGGTGCGCCCGGACTGCGGCGGCCCGGCGAGGAGGAAGGTGCCCAGCGCCTCGATGCCGACCGGCTCCAGCGTGTCGTCGGCGACCCCGACGGCGGGGAAGCCGTCCACGTGCCGCGGCATGGTGTCGGCCGGGATGAGCTCGGGCAGGCGGCGCACCGCCGGTGCCTCGGGAACCCCGGCGCGGCGCAGGGTGCCGGCGAGCTTCTCGATCGCCCGCACCTGCTCGGCGAGGTTCGGCGAGCCGCCGAGCACCGCCACCTGCATCTCCAGCCCGCCGACGATGGCGCGTCCGGGCGGGGAGGACTCGTCCAGGACGTCCTTGGGGGCGCCGAGCTGGGCGTAGGCGGCGGCGTCGACCTGGCGCATGACGATCTTGCGCTGCAGGCTGCCGGCGACCGAGGACGGGATCGAGCCGTGCCGGTCCGCGGTGACGGCGACGTGCACACCGGCCGAGCGGCCGTCGACGAGCAGCTGGAGGAACAGCTGGTAGTAGGGCATCCGGGAGGCGACGGCCTCCCACTCGGTGCGGAAGGCGCCGTAGCCGTCGATGAGGAGGAGGATCCGCGGCTCGTCGGGGCGGCCGGCGATCGTGCGGTACTCCTCGATGGTGCTGGCGCGGGCCGCCGCGTAGCGGGCGGAGCGCTCCTCCACGGTGTCGCGCAGCCGGCGCAGCAGCCGCTGGATGCGCTCGGCGTCGTCCCCGTCGATGATCGACCCGACGTGCGGCAGGTTCTCCAGCGGCGCGAGCCCGCCGGAGGAGAAGTCCAGCCCGTAGACCTGCACCGGGCCGCCGCGCGGGGTGATGCCCGCGGAGATCGCCAGGGTGCGCAGCGCGGTGGACTTGCCCGAGCCGCTCGCGCCGTAGAAGGCGATGTTGCCGTCGACGTCGGGGCGGTAGTAGGTGGTGACCTGGCGCTGGCGGGCCGGGTCGTCGACCACGCCGAGCGGCAGCTCGGAGTCGGTGCGCGGGTGCAGCGCCGACAGGTCCTGGACCGGGGCGAGGGTGGGCAGCCACGGCTTGCGCGGCTCGGGGACCTCCGCCGTGCGGGCCGCCTCACGGATCGAGTCGACGATGCGGCGGATGTCCGTCGGTCCCTCGTCGGCCGGGCCGAGGTCGGCGTCCTCCGGCTGCTCGGGCCGCTCCCAGCGGGTGCCGGTGCCCATGGTCAGGGTCTCGACCTCGACCTGGGGCTTGGGCCGCGCCGTCGTCGACCGCCCGCCCGCGTAGCCGGTCTGGAACATCGTCACCCGGCCCGGGCCGGTGCGGGCGGCGCCGCGGCCGGGCAGCGCGGGGTCGAAGCCGGCGGCCAGCGGCAGCCCGAGGACGTCGGTGGAGTCGGACTCGTCGTTCATCCGCAGCGCCACCCGCAGGTTGGTGTTGGCGCGCAGGTTGTCCTTGATGACGCCCGCGGGGCGCTGCGTGGCGAGCACGAGGTGCAGCCCCAGGGAGCGGCCGCGCTGGGCGACGTCGACGACACCGTCGACGAACTCGGGCACGTCGGTGGCCAGGGCGGCGAACTCGTCGACGATGATGATGAGGCTCGGTGGGCACTCCGGGTCCCCGGTGCGCTCCAGGGAGACGAGGTCCTTGGCGCCCTTGCGGTTGAGCAGGTGCTCGCGGTGGTGCAGCTCGGCCCGCAGCGAGGTCAGTGCGCGTCGCACGAGGTGCGGGGAGAGGTCGGTGACGAGCCCGACGGTGTGCGGCAGGTCGACGCAGTCGGCGAACGCGGAGCCGCCCTTGTAGTCGACGAAGAGGAAGGTCACCCGGTCCGGGCTGTGCGCCGCGGCCATGCCGAGCACCCAGGACTGGAGGAACTCCGACTTCCCGGCGCCGGTGGTGCCGCCCACGAGCGCGTGCGGGCCCTGGGTGCGCAGGTCGAGGGTGAAGGGCTCGGTGGCAGCCTGCCCGATGAGGGCGCGCAGGGTGGCGTCGTGACGGCGCCGCTGCGGCGGGCTGCCGTCGCGGGGCACGAGCGAGCCGTTCTCCCGCCACCGCTCGAGGGTGGCGGCCGGGCCGTCGGCGGTCTCCGGCCCGACGAGGCTGAGGTAGGACACCCGCGCGGGCAGGTCGGAGGCGTCGTCGACCGGGGCCCCGGCGTCGACGACGGCGGCCAGGTGCTTGGCCAGCGAGAGCGCCTGCTCCGCGGTCACCGTCTCGCACATGAGCGGCTGGACCGCCGACCCGGTGCGCACGTAGCCGGCGGTCCCGGCCTCCGTCGCGGTGGAGACGGTGAGGAACGTGCGGCACACGGCCGGGAGCCGCTCCTGGGCGGCGGCGCACCACAGCACGTGGATCCCGACGGCGGGACCCTCCTCGGCGA
>NZ_CALGNQ010000108.1 GCF_937958535.1 uncultured Georgenia sp.
CTCGTCGGCATCGCCATGCCGACCCGCTCGCTCGAGCGCTGGAACAACGACGGCTCCCACCTGGAGGCCCTGCTCCAGGAACGGGGCTACGAGACCTCCCTCCAGTACGCGGACAACGAGGTCGACCAGCAGATCACCCAGATCCAGAACATGGTCAACCAGGGCGCCGAGATCCTCGTCATCGCCTCCATCGACGGCACCGCGCTGGGACCGGTGCTCGAGCAGGCGGCGTCGGCCGGTGCCACCGTCATCGCCTACGACCGGCTGATCAACGAGTCGGAGAACGTCGACTACTACGCCACCTTCGACAACTACGAGGTCGGCCGGCTGCAGGGGGAGTTCATCATCGAGGAGCTCGGCCTGGAGGACGGCGAGGGCCCGTTCAACCTCGAGCCGTTCGCCGGCTCACCGGACGACAACAACGCCCGCTTCTTCTTCTCCGGGGCATGGGACCAGCTGCGCCCCTACATCGACAACGGCCAGCTCGTCGTGCCCTCGGGCAAGGCCCCGGAGTCCAACGACGACTGGCCCTCGATCGGGATCCAGGGCTGGCTCAGCCAGACGGCGCAGGCCGAGATGGAGAACCGGCTCAACTCCTTCTACGCGGACGACAAGGTTGACGTCGTCCTGTCCCCGAACGACTCCCTCGCCCTGGGCATCGAGCAGGCGCTGGACGCCGCCGGGTACACCCCCGGGGAGGACTGGCCGCTCATCACCGGCCAGGACGCCGACCTCGCCAACGTCAAGAACATGCTCGCCGGCATGCAGGCGATGACGGTGTGGAAGGACACCCGCACCCTGGGCGACCAGGTGGCGACGATGATCGACCAGATCACCGCCGGTGAGGAGGTCACCGTCAACGACACCGAGACCTACGACAACGGGGTGAAGGTCGTGCCCTCCTTCCTCCTGCCGCCGCAGGTGGTCACCCCCGACACCGTCGAGTCCGCCCTGGTGGACTCGGAGTTCTTCACCGCGGAGGAGCTGGGACTCTGAGACGTCGCCCGTCCCGTCGACCACGGCGCGGCGGGACGGGCGGCCCATTCGCGAACGAGGAGCACCCATGGCGACGCAGCCGCCGATCCTCCAGATGCGGCGGATCACCAAGACGTTCCCCGGCGTCCGGGCGCTGACCGACGTGGACCTCACCGTCAGGCGGGGTGAGGTCCACGCCGTCGTCGGCGAGAACGGCGCGGGCAAGTCCACGCTCATGAACGTGCTGTCCGGGGTCCACCCCCACGGCAGCTACACCGGCGAGATCCTCCTCGACGGGGAGCCGTGCGCCTTCCGCTCGATCCGGGACAGCGAGCAGCGCGGGATCGTCATCATCCACCAGGAGCTGGCGCTGAGCCCGTACCTGTCCGTCGCGGAGAACATCTTCCTCGGCAACGAACGGATGCGCGGCGGCGTCATCGACTGGAACGCGACGAACAGCGAGGCCGCCAGGCTCATCGCCCGCGTCGGCCTGGACGCCGAGCCCGACGACAAGATCGTCGACCTCGGGGTGGGCCGCCAGCAGCTCGTCGAGATCGCCAAGGCGCTGTCGAAGGAGGTGCGTCTCCTCATCCTCGACGAGCCCACCGCGGCCCTGAACGACGAGGACAGCGCCCACCTCCTCGGCCTCATGCGCCAGCTGCGCGAGCAGGGCATCACGATGATCCTCATCTCCCACAAGCTCAACGAGATCGCCGCCATCGCCGACTCCGTCACCGTGCTGCGCGACGGCGCGACCATCCAGACCCTCGACCTGCACGACGAGGCGCACCCGGTGACCGAGGAGCAGGTCATCCGGCTCATGGTGGGCCGCGACCTGGAGAACCGGTACCCCGACCGCACCCCGGCGGTGGGGGAGGAGGTGCTGCGCATCGAGGACTGGACCGTGCACCACCCGGTGGACACCGAGCGGGTCGTCGTCGACCACGCGTCCCTCGACGTGCGCCGCGGCGAGGTGGTCGGGCTGGCCGGCCTCATGGGCGCCGGCCGCACCGAGCTGGCGATGTCCGTCTTCGGCCACGCCTACGGCACCGGCATCTCCGGGCGGCTGTACGTCGCCGGCCGCGAGGTCCGTGCGACCACGGTCGAGGAGGCGATCCGGCACGGCCTCGCCTACGCCTCGGAGGACCGCAAGCGCTACGGCCTCAACCTCATCCAGGACATCACCACGAACATCACCGCCGCCAACCTGCGCGCGCTCGCCCGCCACGGGGTGGTCGACCGGTACCGCGAGACGTCGGTCGCCGAGCGGTTCCGCCGCAACCTGCGGATCAAGACGCCGACCGTCCAGACGGTGGTCGGCCAGCTCTCCGGCGGCAACCAGCAGAAGGTCGCGCTGGCCAAGTGGATCTACACCGAGCCGGAGGTGCTCATCCTCGACGAACCCACACGCGGCATCGACGTCGGCGCGAAGTACGAGATCTACCAGGTGATCAACGAGCTCGCCGCCGCCGGCAAGGGAGTGCTCGTCATCTCCTCCGAGCTGCCCGAGCTGCTCGGCATCTGCGACCGGGTCTTCGCGATGAGCCAGGGCCGGATCACCGGCGTCGTCCCGCGCGCCGAGGCGAGCCAGGAGCGGCTCATGCACCTCATGACCATGGACAGGGAGGGCGTGTCCCGATGAGCGAGCTCGCACAGTACCTCGGGCGCAACGTCCGCCAGTACGGGATCATGATCGCGCTCGTGGCGATCGTGCTCCTCTTCCAGGTCCTCACCGACGGACTGCTCCTGGTGCCGAACAACGTCGCCAGCCTCATCCAGCAGAACGCCTACGTCATGATCCTGGCCATCGGGATGGTCATGGTCATCGTCGCCCGGCACATCGACCTGTCCGTGGGCTCCGTCGTCGCGTTCGTCGGCGGCGTGACCGCCATCCTCATGAACAGCTACGAGGTGCCCTGGCTGCTCGCCGTCGTCGTGGCGCTCGCGCTCGGCGCGGTCATCGGCGCCTGGCAGGGCTTCTGGGTCGCCTACGTCGGCATCCCGGCCTTCATCGTCACCCTCGCCGGCATGCTCATCTTCCGCGGCCTGGCGATCGTGCTCGTCGGCACCACCGTCGCCGGGCTGCCGCGCGGCTTCATCCGCATCTCCAACGGCTCGGTGCCCAACGTGCTCGGCTTCGTCGCCAACCTCGACGTCGTCACCCTGCTCATCGGTGCGGTCGCCGTCGCCGGGCTCGTCGTCGGGCAGGTGCGCAGCCGGCTCGCCAAGCGGAGGCACGACCTCGCCGTCGAACCGCTCGCGGCCTTCGTCGGGCGGCTCGTGGTGGCCGGTGCGCTCATCGCCTTCGTCACCTACCTGCTCTCGCGCAGCGCGGGCGGCACCCCGATCGTCCTCGTCATCGTCGGGGTGCTCGTCGTCGCCTACTCCTTCGTCATGAACCGCACGGTCTTCGGCCGGCACGTCTACGCAGTGGGCGGCAACCTCCAGGCGGCGGTGCTCTCCGGCATCAACACCCGCAGGGTGGACTTCCTCGTCTTCGTCAACATGGGGCTGCTCGCCGCGCTCGCGGGTGTGGTGACGACGTCGCGTGCCGGTGCCGGGGTGGCCTCCGCCGGCACCCTCTACGAGCTCGACGCCATCGCCGCCGCCTTCATCGGCGGCACCGCGGTGAGCGGCGGCGTGGGCCGGATCTCCGGCGCGATCGTCGGTGCCCTCATCATGGGGGTGCTCAACATGGGCCTGTCGATCATGGCGGTGGAGTCGGCGTGGCAGCAGGTCATCAAGGGCCTCGTGCTCCTCGTCGCGGTGGCCTTCGACCTGGTGAGCAAGCGCCGTGGGGTGCGCTGAGCACCGTCGGGCGGGTCGCGCCCGCACCGCACGGTGGACCCGGGGGAGACTGGGGCCGTGAGGATCTTCGACCGGCGCCGGCGTCCCCCGGTGCCCGCCGACGTCGGCGCCGGCTTCTGGGTGGCCGAGGCACGCGGGCTGCAGCGCGCCATCGGCTTCGCGCTCACCGCCGCCGAACGGGCCGCCACCACCGCCCCCGCGACCCTGCAGCTCTCGCCGGGGCTGGAGGGCCGGGTGGTGGTGCAGTGGCGCAACCACATCGTCGGCTTCGTCCCGCCGGCACACGCCGCGTCGCTGCGTGCCCAGCTGGCCGCCGCCGACGGCGCGGAGCTCGTCGTCGAGGGTCACGTCGTGCACCACGACGGCCTGTGGCGGATCTGGGCGGGCCCCGACCTGCCGGCCGACCCGCCGCCGCCCGACGACGACGGCGAGGTCGAGCCACCGCCGACGACCATCTTCGGGATCGCGCTGCCCGGCCGGCGTGAGCGCCGGCCGGGGCGCAGGCGGACGACGGCACCCGCACGCGTCCTCGCCGTCGGGTCCCGCTCGTGGGAGGTGCGCGACGGCGAGGACGTCGACCTGGCGCTGCTGCGCACCCGCCTCGCCGCCGCGTCCCCGGGCGACACCCTCCACGTGCGGGTGTGGGACGAGCCGGTGGAGGTCCACCTCGGCCCGGACGCGCGGGTGACGCTCACCGACCCGGCCACCGGCGCCGTCGAGGTGCTCTACCCGCGCGGCTGACCGCCGGCAGCTGGGCCGTGGTCGCCGCGGCGTGAGCCCGTCGGGGCTCAGGCGTGGACGCCCCACAGCTCGAGGGCGGCCGCCAGCTCGGGGGAGTCCTCGGCGGCCTCCTCCACCGGCTGCCCCGCGACCGCGGCCTCCACGGCCCGCTGCAGCGCCCGCGCGCCGGCGGCCGCACCCTGCGGGTGGCCCTGGATGGCGCCGCCGGCGCCCAGGACGATGTCCGTGCCGGCCTCGCGGACGTAGCGCCCGACGATCCCGGGGTGCACCCCGCCGCCGATGACCGGCAGGGACGGTGCCACGTGGGGCCGGGGCAGCGTCAGCTGGTGGATGGTGCGCAGGTACTGCAGGCGGCGCATCGGGTAGCCGCCGTACGGCGTCGTCGTCAGCACCATGTCGGCGCCGGCGAGCCGCGGCAGCAGCCCCGCTGCGAGGGGTGAGGACATCCCGGAGTGGGAG
>NZ_CALGNQ010000109.1 GCF_937958535.1 uncultured Georgenia sp.
ACCAGGTGCTGGTGGGTGACTGGGACGGTGACGGGCGGGACACCTTCGCGGTGCGCCGCGGGGCGTCCTACCACGTGTCCAACGCGCTGCGCGGTGGGCAGGCCGATGTGGTCTTCGCCTACGGGCGGGGTGAGGACATCACCCACGCCGGTGACTGGGACGGTGATGGCCGTGACACCCTGATGGTGCAGCGGGGCCGCACGTTCCACGTGGCCAACTCCCTGCGGGGTGGCCAGGCCGACCACGTGGTCACCTTCGGTCGCCTCGGGGACGAGGTGCTGGTGGGTGACTGGGACGGCAACGGCACCGACACCCTGGGGGTGCGCCGCCCCGCCGGCGGCACCACCACCACCGCCGCAACGGCGGTGGCGGGGGGCAAGGACATGGGCCGGCTGACCAAGACCAGCTGACCCAGCCCACACCACCCGGACAAGGGGCCCGCAGCCACCCGGCTGCGGGCCCCCTTGCCCTTTCCGCGGTCGAGCCGGGAGGGGCGGCACGGCACCGGACCGCGGCGGTATCTTGCGGATGTGGCAGCGGTGACCGTCAACGCGGACGTCGGCGAGTCCCTCGGCCCGGTCGCCTTCGGCACCGAGCCGGCGTTCATGGACGACGTCGACTGGGTCAACGTGGCGTGCATGTGGCACATCGACGCCCCCGCCGTCATGGACCGCGTCGTCGCGGAGGCCGTCCGGCGCGGGCTCGCGGTCGGGGCTCACCCGGGCCTGCCCGTCGTCGGTGCCACCCGACGCCTGCCGCGTGCGACGGCGGACGACGTCGCCGACCTCCTGCTGTACCAGGTCGGTGCCCTGGAGGCCTTCCTCCGGCTCCACGGGGCGACGCTGCACCACATCAAGCCCCATGGTGCGCTCTACGGCGTCCTCGCCTGGGAGGAGGAGCTCATGCGCGGGGCCGCCCGGGTGGCTGCCCTGTACGGCGTGCCCTTCGTGGGCATGGCGGGCACGGCGCACGAGGCGGTGTGCCGGGAGATGGGGGTGCCGTTCGTCGCCGAGCTCTACGTCGAGCTGGACTACCGCGCCGACGGCACCGTGATCCTCCAGCGGCGTCCGCTCCCCCGGGAGCCGGCCGACGTCGAGGCGCGCCTCCGTGCCGCCCTCACCGGCCAGGGGATCGAGGCCGTCGACGGCACGCGGCTCCAGGTGCGCTTCGACAGCATCGGCATCCACGCCGACATCGGGGGAGCCACCGCGGTGGCCCGGACGGTGCGCCGGATCCTCGACGCGCACGGCGTCTCCGCCCCCCGTCCACCGTCCTGAGGTCCCAGCACCCCCCGGCGCCCCGAGGCCCCGGCCCCACCCGTCGGGGTTCCCCGCGTCGCCTGCCGTCCTGGGGACTGCTGCTCAGGGAGGGGATCACCCCGCTCGGGGACGGCGGCCGCGCTGCTCTGGAGAGGGAGGGCGCCGGGGCGGGCGCGCTGGTGCAAGCGCCCGGTCAGGCGGTGTCCGCACCCACGGCCCGGTCATCGGCCACGTGCGGCGTGACCCAGTCGTGTACCTCCTGCCACACCGCACCGAGCCCGAGCGCTGCGGCCGCGGCGACGGCAGCGCAGCCCACGAGGAAGAGGACCAGCAGGAGCACCGGGTGTCGCGTCGCCGGCCGTGCCGCCGCCACCGGGACCATCACACCCTCCCCTCCGCCAGCACCCCGCGGAGCACCGGCCGGGCCGCCGCGACACCCAGGCGCACCAGCACCACGCCCAGGACCACGCTCCCGGCGATCACCAGCACGCTGACCGGGGCGAGCACCACCGCCAGGCCCGCGAGCGGGAGGACGAGCATCCCGGAGAGCAGCACCGAGCCCGCCGTGACGACGAGCATCGGGACCATGACCGTGCGCCGCTGGGCGGCGACCATCGTCTGCGCCGGCATCCCGAGCCGGTCGAGGCTGCGGTAGAGCTCGGCGCGGTCGAGCACCTCCGCCGCCTGGGTCACCCCCGCGGACGCCGCGACCATGAGGAAGGTCGCGACCACGGTGATGAGCACGCCGGTGCGGATGTCCGCCGCGAGGAACCGTTCCGGCCCGCTCACCGCCTGCTCGTCCGACGCCATCAGCGCGGCCCCCGAGCCCGCGACGACGGCGATGAAGGAGGCCATGACCACACCGCTGATCTGCCGCCAGACCGCCTTCGGGGACTGGGCCATGCTCCGCGCGGCGAGCAGCCGGTCGGGGCGGTCGGCACGCCGGTGCAGCACCCGGGCGAGTACCGCCACCACCCACGGCCCGAGGAGGTTGAGCACCGCCAGGCCAATCCCGAAGGCCCCGAGGACGACGGCCACCGCCACGGCGGCGCTGGTGTAGCCGAGCTGCATCGCACCGACGATGACCACGACGACCACCCCGCCCACCACGGCGCGGACCCACCCGGCGCGCGGAGCGTCCTGACGCCGTCGGACCCCCAGCGGCGAGATGCTCACCTGACGCAGCCCGACGACGGCGCTGACGACCGCGAGCAGGACGACCGCGGCCACGACGCACGCCACCACCCACGGCGCGAGCCAGAACGCCGCACCGATCGGCTCACCACGGAAGGGGATGAGGCTGACGAGCGGTCCGACGAGCAGGTAGCAGCCCACCCCGGCCAGCGCACCGGTCAGGGCCACCGCCGCGGCCTCGAGCACGGTCATCCGGGCCACGGTCGCCGTCGTCGCCCCGAGCAGCCGCAGCGTGGCGAGCCGGTCGTCCCGGCGCCGGGCCGAGAGCCGCGCAGCCGCGCCGCCGAGGGCGACGAGCGGCACGACGAGGAGGACGACGGCGAAGGCGGCGAGGAGCTGGTAGAGGCCGGCGAGCTCGTCGTCCCACCGGAGGAACGACAGCGCCCCGGCGAGCACGACGAGGAGCAGCGTCGTCGTCGCGGCGAAGGCGACGACGGGCAGGAGCAGCACCGCCGAGCGGAAACTGCCGCGGCGGGCGAGCACCACGCTCGTGCGCAGCGCCACCCAGCCCCGCCCGCCACGCGGCGGTGGGGGAGGGCCGGCCAGGTCGGTCGCCGTGGGGTGTGCGGTCGTGCTCATGACCGCCGCCCCAGCGTGTCGTCGACGACACGCCCGTCGCGCAGCCGTACGACCCGCGCGCACTGGGCGGCGACGTCGTCGTCGTGGGTGACGACGACGAGCGTGCGGCCACCGGCCGTCGTCGCGTGCAGGAGTGCCTGCATGACGTCGCGGGAGGTGCCGTGGTCCAGCGCGCCGGTGGGCTCGTCGGCGAAGACGACCTCGGCGCCGGTGACCTGGGCCCGGGCGATCGCCACCCGCTGCGCCTGGCCGCCGGAGAGCTGACCGATGCGGCGCTGCTCCATCCCCGCCAGCCCCAGGTGCTGCAGCCACAGCGCCGCGTGGTGCTCGGCCTCGCGGCGTGCGACCCCGCGGAGCATGAGCGCCATCGCGACGTTCTCCACGGCGGTCAGCTCGGGGATGAGCAGGCCCTCCTGGAACACGAAGCCGAGCTGCTCACGGCGCAGCCGCGACCGCTGGGAGTCGGACAGGGCGCTGACCTCGACCCGGCCCCGGCTCGTGGTCAGCACGACGGTGCCGCTGCTCGGCCGGACGATCCCGGCGAGGCAGTGGAGCAGCGTCGTCTTCCCGGAGCCGGAGGCGCCCATGACGGCGACCGACTGGCCGGGGAAGAGGTCGAGGTCCACCCCGGCCAGCGCCGTCGTCATCCCGTAGGTCTTGGTCAGGCCACGGGTGCTCAGCACGGGGACGGCCGTGGGGACGGGTGGTGGGTGCACGGTGTGGGCTGTCATGGTCCCAGCGTCGCGGCGGGCGAGGTCCGGCCGCGTCGGGTGGGAAGGTGATCCCCCATCGGCGCCGTCCGCTCACGGGTGGAGCGCCGCGTCCGCCCGGGGTCGCACGTCGGCGTGCACCCCGCTCCACCCCGGCCCATGCTGGAGGTCCCCCAGCCAGGAGGCGTCACCATGCCCGCGAAGCGCGACCCCGGACCGAGCGTCAAGGACAAGGAGCTCTACGAGGAGCTCCGGGAGGAGGGCAGCTCGAAGGAGAAGGCGGCGCGCATCGCCAACGCGGCGGCCAACGCCTCCCGCAGCTCGGTGGGCACGAAGGGTGGGAAGTCGGGCTCCTACGAGGACTGGACGGTCGAGGAGCTGCGCAAGCGCGCCCGGGAGATCGGCATCGAGGGGCGGTCGTCGATGAACAAGAGCGAGCTGGTGGAGGCCCTGCGCAACCACTGACCCGCTCCGGCGGGTGGCCGGTGGGAGACGTCACGGCATCCCCTATAGATGCATGCTGCATGTAAGTGTTAGCGTCGGGGACCGTGACCCGCGACCCGGCCGACGCCCTCGAAGGCCTCATCGACGCCCTGGCCGACCTCACCCGTCGGCACCGCAACCTCACCGTCCGGGTCGCCCGGGAGTCCGGGCTGCCCGCCGCCCAGGTCGCGGTGCTCGCCTCCGTCGCCCGGCTGGGCGAGCCGCGCATCGCCGAGCTCGCCGAGGACCTCCACGTCGACCCCTCGGTGATCAGCCGTCACGTCAGCCCGCTCGAGCAGGACGGCCGCGTCGAGCGCCGCCAGGACCCGGCCGACGCGCGCGCCGCCCTCATCCGACTCACCCCGCGCGGTGAGGAGGCCCTCGCCACCGTCCGCGACCTGCGCCGCCGCCACCTCGAGGCGGTCCTCGCGGACTGGCCCGACGACGACGTCGCCGGCCTCACCGACGTCCTGGGCACCGTCGTGCGCCTGCTCGACGCCGCCCAGGAGGTGGGCCGCTGATGCTGCGCCCCGACCGCTCCGCCGGCCGCTTCGGCCGCGCCCGCCGCACCCCCGCCGAGGCGGCCAAGCACCGCGAGGTCATGCGGGTCTTCACCGGTCTCCTCCTCGCGCTCTTCGTCGCCATGCTGTCCGGCACGATCGTCGGCAACGCGCTGCCGGTGATCATCGCCGACCTCGGCGGCTCGCAGCTGCAGTACATGTGGATCGTCACCGCGGCGCTCCTCGCCTCCACCGCGAGCACACCGATCTTCGGCAAGCTCGCCGACCTGTTCGACAAGAAGACGCTGCTGCTCCTGGCGATCGGCCTGTTCAGCGTCGGCTCCCTGCTCGCCGGGCTTGCACAGAGCCCGAACTCGCTCATCGTCTACCGCGCCGTCCAGGGCGTGGGGATGGGGGCGCAGATGGCCCTCGTCCAGACCACGATCGCCTCGATCATCTCCCCGCGCGAGCGCGGCCGGTACAACGGCTACATGGGCGCGGTCATGGCCGTGGCCACGGTCTCCGGCCCGCTCATCGGTGGCCTCATCGTCGACACCCCGTGGCTCGGCTGGCGCTGGTGCTACTGGAGCGCCGTGCCCTTCTCGGTGCTCGCGATCTGGGTCCTCCACCGCCGGCTCGTCGTCCCGCCGAGCACCCGGCGCCGGCCGCGGATCGACTACGCCGGCTCGACGCTCATCGTCCTGTCCGTCACCCTGCTCCTCCTGTGGCTGTCCTTCGCCGGCACCTTCTTCCCCTGGGCCTCCTGGCAGACCGCGGTCATGGTCGGCGGCGCGGTCCTCGGCACGGTGGCCTTCGTCCTCGTCGAGCTGCGCGCCGCCGAGCCCGTCGTCCCGATGTGGATCCTCACCGAGCGCACGACGGCGCTGAGCATCGTGGCGAGCTTCGCCGTCGGGATCATCATGTTCGCCGCCCCGGTGTTCCTCGGGCAGTACTTCCAGATCGGCCGCGGCCACGGCCCGGCGGCCTCCGGCCTGCTCATGGGGCCGATGATGCTCGGCGTCTTCCTCGCCTCGACCATCGCCGGCCGCCTCGTCAGCCGGCGCGGGCGGTGGAAGCGCTACGTCGTCGTCGGGCTCAGCGTCCAGGCCGTCGGTGTCCTTCTCATGGCGACCGTCGGCGCGACGACCCCGCTGTGGCTCGTCTGCCTCTACCTCAGCCTCGTCGGGGTGGGGCAGGGCGCCTCGATGCAGAACCTCGTCCTGGCGGTGCAGAACACGGTGCCGCTGAAGGACATGGGTGCGGCGAGCGCCGCCGTGGCCTTCTTCCGCTCCCTGGGCGGGGCCATCGGGGTCCAGGTGCTGGGCGCGCTCCTCACCGCCCACATCGCCTCGCTCGTCGGCAGCCGGCTCACCGCGGCCGGCTTCCCACCCGGTGCCGTCTCGGGCACCGACGACCTCGACCTCGCCGCCCTGCCCGACGACGTCGAGCGCATCGTCCGCAGCGCCTACGGCGACGGGATGGCACTCATCTTCCTCGTCATGGCGGTGCTCGCCGTCGTCGCCCTGGTGGCCGCGACGGCGATGCGCGGGTCGCTGCTGCGCGACACCGTCGACCTGGAGGTCAGGCGGGCGGTGGACGAGGCGAGTCGTCCCGAGCCCGCCACCGGTGACGACGACGCGGCCGACCAGGACGAGCCCGGCCCTACGGTCAGGTGAGGGCCGGCAAGCGCTCCAGCGCCCACCCGACCGCCGCCCGCTCGTAGGTCTCCCGCGCCGGCCGCGGTGACAGGGCGAGGTCGTGGACCCCGCCCGGCACCCGGACGACGGTGACGTCCGTGCCCAGGAGCGCGGCCCGCTGGACCATGTGCCGCACATCGAGCACGCAGTCCGCCGACCGCAGCTCCTCGGCCGTGGGCGCGGACGGGGACGCCGAGCGGGTGGAGCAGCACACCAGCACCGGCTCGCGGATGTCGAGGCCGCGTGCCAGGCGCGCCTGCTCCCGCCGCACCGCGGCGAAGGTCCCGGCACGTACGGGAAAACCCGCGAAGGGTTTCCAGGTGAGGTCGTAGTCCCACTCCCCGCCGGTGGAGATGTGCAGGGAGCGCCCGTAGGGCTCCTGCAGCCGACCGACGACGACGCTCGGCAGCCACCGTGCCAGCAGGCCGACGAGCGGGGTGAGCAGCACCCGCTCCACCCACGGCCCGTTGTGGTCGAACCACGGGCTGTTGAGGACGACGGCGTCGACCTCGCCCGGGTGGCGGTCGGCCCAGCTCGCCGCGACGAGCCCGCCGGTGGAGTGACCGAGGAGGACGACCTGGTCGTGCCCGTCCGCCCGCACGGCGGCCAGCGCCACACCGATCTCCTCGTCGTGGTGGCGCAGGTCGCGCACGTCGCCCGGCCGCGTCCGCGGACCGATCGCCCGGCCGCTCGTGCGCAGGTCGAGGGCGTAGAAGTCGAAGCCGGCCGCGACCCACCGCTCGGCGTGCGCCGTCTGGAAGAAGTAGTCGGTGAAGCCGTGGAGGTAGAGCACCGCGCGCCGGTGCTCCGCCGCCCGGTGGACGAGCACCGCCTCCGCGGCGCCGTCGTAGTCGGGCGAGGGGCGCAGCCGGATGCGGCGCTGCACCCACGGCTCGCCGAGGACGTCGGGTCGGGGCGGGCTCAGCCGCGCGAGGGAGGCGGGCATGGACGCATCATCCCAGGGGACGATGGTCCGGCGGGGCGGGACGCTGGGAGCATCGAACCCATGCGACCACCTCGGGGGAAGTCGTCCGTCGCCGCCGCCGCGCTCGCCGGGGCCCTGCTGCTCGGGGCCGCCGCGTGCAGCGCCGAGGAGCCCGACGGAGAGGGGACGCCCGCGCCGACGGGCACGGCACCGGTGCCGGGGGAGACCGGCGGGACGGTGGAGCTCGCGCCCGGGGTGACCGTGCCCGAGACCCGCGCCGGGCGGGCGACCAGCTGGGTGCTGGAGCAGCTCGCCGCGGCCGAGGGCCCCGCCGCGGAGGAGGCCGCGGAGCGTTTCGCCCAGGTGTTCCTCGACGAGGTCCCGGCCGACCAGGTCGCCACCGTCTTCGCCCAGGTGCGCGCCGCCGGGCCGTTCGTCGTCGAGGGCTACGCCGGCACCGAGGACGCCGCCCAGCTGCCGCTCACGGGACCCGAGGACCGGTTCCTGCTCCATGTCGGCACCGACGCCGAGGGCCGGATGAACCTGCTCTTCTTCGCTGCGGCCCCACCGGTCCCGCAGATCACGTCGCTCGACGACGTCGAGTCCGCCGTCGCCGACCTCGGCATCGAGAGCTCGCTGCTCGTCGCCGACGGCCGGACGTGCGAGCCGGTCCGTGCACGGGAGGCGGACGTCGCCCGGCCGGTCGGCTCGATCGTCAAGCTCTACGTCCTCGACGCCGTCCGGCACGCCGTCGCCGCCGGGGACCTGGGCTGGGACGACACCGTCACCGTCACCGACGACCTGCGCTCGCTGCCCACGGGCCGGCTCCAGGACGAGCCCGCCGGCCACGAGGTGAGCGTCCGCGAGGCGGCCGAGCTCATGATCGCCATCTCCGACAACACCGCGACCGACCTCCTGGTCGACGTCGTCGGCCGGGACGCCGTGGAGGAGGCAGTGGTGCGGCTGGGCCACCACGACCCCGCGCTGCTCACCCCGCTGCCCACCACCCGGGAGATCTTCCAGCTCGCCTTCACCGACGCCGCGCTGCGGGAGCGGTGGTCCGTGGCCGACGCCGGGGAGCGTGCCGCGATCCTCGACGGGCTGCCTGGCGGTCCCGTCGACGTCGACCCGGCGCTCACGCAGGACGTCGTCTGGCCGCTGGACGTGGACTGGTTCGCCACCGCCATGGACGTCTGCCGCGCCCACGCAGGGCTGCGAGAGGGGGAGGAGGCCGAGGCCGTCGCGGAGATCCTCGCACTCAACCCGGGGCTCGAGGTCCCCGCGGGGTGGGCGTACGTCGGCTTCAAGGGCGGCAGCATGCTCGGGGAGATGGCAGGCTCGTGGTACCTGGAGGACGAGGCCGGGCAGGCCTACGTCGTCGTCGTGCAGCTCGCGGCGACCGACCCCGCCGCGGTCCCGGACGCGGGCTGGATGTCCGGTGTCGTCGGCCAGGCCGTGGAGGTGCTCGGCGAGGAGGCGTGAGATGCAACGCTGCTACGTGACCGTCAGCGGCAGGGTGCAGGGGGTGGGGATGCGCTGGGCGTGCGCCACCCAGGCCGAGCGCGCCGGTGTCGCCGGCTGGGTCCGCAACCTGTCCGACGGCCGGGTCGAGGTGGTCCTCGAGGGGGAGGACGACGCGGTGGCTCAGGTGCTGAGCTGGCTGCACACCGGCCCACCGGGGGCGCGGGTCGACGACGTCACCGTCCGCACCGAGGAGCCGGTGGGGGAGCAGGGCTTCCGGATCCGCTGAGCCCGCCCGGCTCAGCGCCGTTCGGCGATGACCGTCACGGCGTACGGCACACCGCTGCGGCTGCGCGCGAAGCCGTGGCCGACGTGGGTGTAGCGCCTGTCGACCATCCACGGGTAGTGGTTCGGCGAGTTGACCCACCAGGTGTGCATCCACCGCAGCGTGCTGTCCAGCGGGGTGCGTGCGGCACCGGTGTTGCGCACGATGAGCTCGCTGCACCCGCCCCAGGTTCCGGTGGAGTAGGTGCGGCAGCCGACCTGCTGCGCCATCCGCGGGTTGTGTGCCGCCGTCATCTGCGCCGGCTGCCAGGTCGCCAGGTACTCCGCCCACCCCTGGGCGACGCCCTGGAGGTGGCTGCTCTGCTGCACCGGAGCGCGACCGGCGGACTGCCGCAGCCCGTTGAGCAGCGAGAGGAGGGTGCTGCGCGCGGTGGTCGCCTCGTCCGGGCGTGGGGGCGCGGGGGTCTGCGTGGGCTCCGGGCTCGGCTCCGGGGTGGGGGTCGGCTCGGGGCTGGGGGAGGGGGGCGGCGTCGGGGACGGCTCGGGCTCCGGCGTACGGGTGGGCTGCGGGCTCGGCTCGGGCTCCGGCGCGCGGGTCGGCTGCGGGCTCGGCTCGGGGGACGTCGCGGGCTCGGGGGTCCGGCTCGGTTCGGGGGACGGTGCCGGTGACGGGATGTCCTCCGGCTGCGACGTGGTCTCGTCGGTCGGCTCGGCCGTCGGCTCGACCGGCGGCTCCGGCTCCTCCGAGGGCTCGGGCTCCGGGGTCGGCTCCGGTGCGGGCTCGGGGGGCTCGGTCCCCGCGGGTTCCCCGGCGGGCGGTCCGGCGGACTCCTCCGGCTCCTGCTCCGGTTCCGCGGCCGGCTCCTCGAGGGTTGCCGCTGGGGCCGGGACGAGGGCTCGGGCAGGGGTGCGGTGCGCGTCGCCGGCGCTCGCGGCGCCGCGGAGCGGGGCCTCGGGCACCGTCTTCTCCGGCTCCGCGGGCGGCTCGGGGGCGTCGGGGCCCGCGAAGGTGTCCACTGCCGTCTTGGCCGGGGGCGCGGCGGCCGGTGCGGTGTCCGTGACCGTCGACTTCACCAGCTCGAGCGGGGCATTGCGCTCCTGGGACCGGTCGGCCCGGGCGTCGGAGAGGTGGGCGGGGATGCCGCTCGCCTCGAGGGGCAGGAGCATCCAGCCCGGGACGGTCGGTGCGGCCGTCACGGTGCCGGCCAACACGGTCAGGGTGAGCGCGAAGGACACGGCGACGCCGCACAGGCGTCGTGCGACTCGACGGAGGCGGGAGGTACCCGCCCGATCACCACCAGACACGCAAGGCAGGTTAGCCAGCAGGAACCTCTTCTGTCACATCAGCAACACTCGCAACATACGTAACAGGGGCTCTGCCAGGCGTCCGGGTACCAGGGGTCACTGGCCGGTCGGCCGGCACACCCACCGGACGACGAAGCGGGCCCTCCCGGGGCGGAGAGGGCCCGCTTCCTGCCCACGCGACAGGGCGACGATCAGTCGACGACGCCGTAGAGGCGGTCCCCGGCGTCCCCCAGTCCCGGAACGATGTAGGCGTCCTCGTTGAGGCGCTCGTCGACGGCGGCGGTGACGATCTTCACCTCGCCGCGCGCACCGATGGTCTGCTCGACGGTGCGCATCCCCTCCGGTGCCACGAGCAGGCAGATCGCCGTCACGTCCCGGGCCCCGCGCTCGAGCAGGTACTCGATGGCCGCGACCAGCGTGTTCCCGGTGGCGAGCATCGGGTCGAGCACGAAGACCTGGCGGCCGCTGATGTCGTCCGGCAGCCGGTTGGCGTAGGTGATCGCCTCCAGCGTGCGCTCGTCGCGCTGCATCCCGAGGAACCCCACCTCGGCGGTGGGCAGCAGCCGCGTCATCCCGGCGAGCATCCCGAGCCCGGCACGGAGGATGGGCACGACGAGCGGGCGCGGGGAGGCGAGGTGCGTACCGGTGGTGCGCGCCACCGGCGTCGTGATCTCCACCTGCTCGGTCCGCACTTCGCGGGTGGCCTCGTAGGCGAGGAGCGTGACGAGCTCGTCGACGAGCAGCCGGAATGTCGGCGACTCGGTGCGCTCGTCCCGCAGGACGGTCAGCTTGTGGGCGATGAGCGGGTGGTCCGCGACGTGCAGGCGCATGGGTAGAACGTACCGGTGACCCGGCGGCGACGTGCAGGATGGAGGCCATGGCCCCCTGGACCGTGGCGATGCACACCGCCCTCGAGCTCGCCGCCCACGCCCCGGCGGGTGGCGACATCCCCGTCGGTGCGCTGGTTCTCGACCCCGACGGGCGGGTGCTCGCCACGGCCCACAACCGGTGCGAGGTCGACGGCGACCCCACCGCCCACGCCGAGATGCTGGCGATCCGGGACGCTGCCGCGCGCCTCGGTGACCTCCGGCTCGTGGGCTGCACGCTCGTCGTCACGTTGGAGCCCTGCACCATGTGCGCCGGGGCGATCGTGCTGGCGCGGCTCGAGCGGCTCGTCCTGGGCGCCTGGGACCCGAAGGCGGGTGCGTGCGGGTCCGTGCGCGACGTCGTGCGCGACTCGCGACTCAACCACCGGGTGGAGGTCATCGGCGGGGTCGAGGCGGGCCGCTCCGCGCGCCTGCTGCGCACCTTCTTCGCCCAACGCCGGCTGAGGCGCCCCAGCGCCTCCCCGGCCTTCCCTCCTCCCCCCGACCCCTGACGATCCGATCGGTCGCAGCACGTCCCTTCGGAGACCGTGAACGGACGTTCTGCGACCGATCGGAGCCCGGGTGGTGGGCGGCGACGGTCGGGGACGGTGTGGTGGCGCCGGTGGCTACAGGACGTCGGCGAGGTAGGTGAGGGCCGTCGTCGTGCTCATCTCGACCTTGACGGTGGCCAGCTCGTCGCCGCGGGTGGGACCGCGGGTGATGATGACCACCGGCTTGCCGGACTTCGCGGCCTGGCGCACGAACCGCAGCCCGGACATCACCGCCAGGGAGGAACCGGCGACGAGCAGCGCGTCGGCTTCGTCGACGATGGAGCGGGCGTGCTCGACCCGTTCCCGGGGCGTCGAGCCACCGAAGAAGACGACGTCGGGCATGAGGATCCCGCCGCACCGAGGGCAGTCCGCGACCCGGAAGTCGGCGGTGCTCTCCAGTGCGGCGTCCGCGTCCGGCGCCACCTCGACGTCGTCGATGTGCCGTTCGCGCCAGCCCGGGTTGAGCCGGGTGAGCACCTCGTCCAGGTGCTCGCGGGACAGGACGTTCCCGCAGTCCCGGCACACGACGCGGTCGTACCTGCCGTGGAGGTGGACGACGTTGCGGGAGCCGGCCCTGAGGTGGAGCAGGTCGACGTTCTGGGTGATGACCCCGTTGACGATGCCCTCGTGCTCCATCCGGGCCAACGCCTCGTGCCCCGCGTTGGGGGCGACGTCGCGCAGGAAGCGCCACCCCAGGTGGTTGCGCGCCCAGTAGTGCCGCCGGTGCGCCTCGGTGGCGAGGAACTCCTGGTGGGTCATCGGCCGACGCGGCGGGGAGCCGGGGCTGCGGTAGTCGGGGACCCCGGAGTCGGTCGAGACGCCCGCCCCGGTGAGGACCGCCGTCGTCGCCCCGGACAGGACGTGGACCACCGGAGCCAGCGCCGCCGGGACGTCGGCAGGTTCCGGGCGCGCCTCGTGCGCGGGCGGGGCGACGATGAACGGGCGGGGCAGCTCCACACCGACGAGGTTAACGCTCGGCACTACTCGGCGAACTGCCCGATCTGCTCACGCAGCGAGTTCGCCATCCACGACAGGTTGGAGCCCTCGCCGGTGGCCGCCGCGATGACCCCGACCCGCTCGTCCATCTCGTCGATGAGCGCGGCGATCGCGTCGATGGCCCGGGCGGCGTCGGCGGCGGCCGCGATGGCGGCGTCCATCTGCCGACCGATGCTCGTGGCGGAGCGGGCGGTCTCGTCGGCGAGCGTGCGCACCTCGTGGGCGACGACGGCGAAGCCGCGCCCGGCGTCCCCGGCGCGGGCGGCCTCGATGGTCGCGTTGAGGGCGAGCATGCGGGTCTGGGCCGCGACCTTGCTGATGAGGGCGACGGCCTCCGAGGTCGCCGCCGAGGACTCCTCCAGCTGGCGCACCGTCTCCAGCGCGTCCTGGGCGCGGCTGACGGCGGTCGAGGTGGACGCCGCCAGGCCGGCGGTGGAGTCGGCCACCTCGGAGAGGTCGACGGTCACCTGGGCGGAGGCCTCGATGGCCGAGGACGCGAACTCGGTCCGCGCGGTCACCTGCTCCGCCAGCCGCTCGGCGTTCTCCTGCATCGACGCCCGGCCGGCGTCGATCCGGGCGGCCGCCTCGCGGAACGCCCCGGGCATCCCCTGGGTGAGGAAGCGGCGGTGGAAGCGACCCTCGGCGGCGGCCGCCAGCGCCGCCTGCGACTCGCGGACGAAGGCGTCGACGACGTCGAGGAGGCGGTTGACACTGCCGCGGAGCGACTCCAGCTCGGGGGTGTCGCCCAGGGGCGGGACGCGCACCTCGAGGTCGCCCTCCGCAGCGCGCGCGACGACCTCCGCGAACTCCTGCGCGACCGCGTACTGCTCGGCCGGCTGCCGCTGCGTCACCCCGGACTGCTCCCGACTCCGGCGGATCCTCATGCGGTGACCTCGGCGATCAGCTGCCATACGAACTCCTCATAGGTCTGTCCGCCGAGCGCCTCCTCCAGCGCCTGCCGGGACGCCACGGCGGCGTCCACCGCACGCTGGTGCCCGACCTCGGCGGCCCGCATCCGCGCATACAGCGGCTCGAGGCGCTCGATCGCGGCGCGTTCGGGGGAGCGGCGGTTGGAGTGGTAGCCGACGATCGCACCGCTCGCGTCACGCGACGGGGTGATGTGCGCGAGTACCCAATAGTTGGCGCCGTCCTTGGCCAGGTTGTTGAGGTAGGCGAAGATCTCGCCACCGTCCTGGATGGTCTCCCACACGAGGTGGAACAGGCCGCGCGGGGTCTCGGGGTGGCGGATGATGCTGTGGGGCCGGCCGAGGATCTCCTCCTCGGAGTACGCGGACACCCGGAGGAACACGTCGTTGGCGTAGGTGATGTGCCCCTTGAGGTCGGTCTTGGAGACGATGATCTCGTCCCTGCCGAAGGTCCGTTCCACGCCCTTGACTATCGGCAGCACGAGGGCCGTGTTGAGCGGTCGGGGGACGCGGTGAGGTGAGCGCCACAGGAGTGCCTGCCCCGGGGTGGTTGGGAGCGCCGGAGGGTGCCGTTACACTGGTCGGCGGTAGCGTGTCCGAGCGGCCGAAGGTGCGGCACTCGAAATGCCGTGTGGTGAAAGCCACCGTGGGTTCAAATCCCACCGCTACCGCTCGCGTCGGCCCGGGGCCCCACAGGGACCCCGGGCCGAGCCGTCTGCCGCGCGGTGCCCGGTGCAGCCAGGGCGCACCCGTACGGGCGAGCCGGGCCCGCGGGTCTCAGCGGGCGTAGCGCTGGACGAAGTTGGCCAGGATCTTCCCGACGTGGCTGACGTCCGCAGCGGAGACCTCGCGGCGGATCTGGTCGAACTCGCTCGGGTCGGCGTAGCCGGCGTGCCGGTAGATCTCCATCCGCTCCAGCAGCGTCTCGAGGGTGAGCTCGGGGTGGAACTGGGTGCCGTAGAGGTTGGTGCGCACCCGGAACATCTGCACCGGGCAGGCCTCGGACGTCGCCAGCAGGACGGCGCTCTCCGGCAGGTAGGTGCACGCCTCCTTGTGCCCCACGTACGCCTGGAAGCTGCGCGGCAGACCCGCCAGGACCGGGTCGGCGAGCCCCTCCTCCGTCAGCGTGATCACCGGTGCCCCGATCGGCTCGGCGTACGTCCCGTCGATGACGCCGCCGATGTGTCGGGCGAGGGTGCCGACCCCGTAGCAGGCGCCGAAGAACGGGAAGTCGCGCTCCCGCAGCACGTCGAGGAGACCACTGAGCTCGGCCTCGACCCGGCGCTGGGTGTCGCTCTTGTGGCTGTCGGGGATGGAGCTGGTGAAGGGGCTGCCACCGACGATGATGCCGGAGTAGTCGTCGAGGTCGAGGTCGGGCAGCGGCTCCGCCTCGAGCCGGATGCGGCGCAGCTCGTGCTCCTCCAGGCCGGCGAGCTCGAGGATGGAGGCGTACTCCGAGTCGGCCGCGACGTCCTCGGACCGGGTGGCGAGCAGCAGGAAGGGCTTCACGAGCGGCAGGGTATCCCCGAGGGTCACATGCCGCCGGAGCGGACGACGAGGAAGAGGAGGAGGATCCCGAGCCAGATCGCGGTCATGGCGTACCCCAGTGCCAAACCCGCGACAGCCAGCCCACGACCGCCCTGGTAGGAGCTCCGCAACCGCCGCACAGCGGCGTGGCCGAAGGCGATGGCGAGCAGACCGACTCCCGGCAGGAGGATCCCGACGATGCCGAGGACCATCGCGGTCACCGCAAGCCCGTCGTTGCGGTACGCGGGCGTGGTGTACCCGGCACCGCTGAGCACCTGCGCCCGGTGCCGCTCGGTGGTCTCGAAGGCGTGGGTGTAGGAGCCCGGCAGCGGCGTGCTCCCCGGCGGCGGAGCGGCGTACGGGTCGTGCCCCGGGGAAGGGTGCGGGGCCGGGCCGTAGGAACCCGGCGCGGTGGGGTCCGGTCCGGCAGGCGGGGTGGGTCCCGCGCCCCCTGAGGTCTCGCGCCCGGGGGCCCGCCACTGGTCGTCGCTCACCCGGTCAAGCATCCCATGAACGGCACCGACGACCGGGTCTCCACAGGCGGTAGTCTGCGCGCGACATCCACCCGCGGTGAAGGGGTTGACCATGGCGATCTGGACGGTGCACGGAGACGGAGTACGCGTCGGCCCCGGGGAGGTGGTGGCACCCCGCGAGCGGCTCAGCTGGCCCCGGACGATCGGGATCGGAGCCCAGCACGTCGTGGCGATGTTCGGGGCGACCTTCCTCGTCCCGCTCATCACCGGCTTCCCGCCCGCGACGACCCTGTTCTTCTCCGCGGTCGGCACGATCCTCTTCCTCCTCATCACCCGGAACCGGGTGCCGAGCTACCTCGGCTCGAGCTTCGCCTTCATCGCCCCGATCGGCGCGGCCACCCAGGTCGGTGGCATGTCCGCGGCGCTCGGTGGGGTGCTCGTCACCGGTGTGCTGCTCGCGCTGGTCGGCCTCGTCGTCCACGTGGCCGGCGCCCGGTGGATCGACGTCGTCATGCCCCCGGTGGTCACCGGCACCGTGGTCGCACTCATCGGCTTCAACCTCGCACCGGCCGCGTGGGGCAACGTCTCCGAGGCGCCCACGACGGCGCTGGTGACCATCGCCGTCGTCGTCCTCGTCACCGTCCTGTTCCGCGGCATCATCGGCCGGCTCGCGATCCTCGTCGGGGTGCTGGCCGGGTACGTCGTCGCCGTGCTGCGCGGCGAGGTCGACTTCACGGCGGTCCGCGAGGCGGCGCTGGTCGGGCTGCCGACATTCACCGCGCCGTCCTTCGACCTCACCCTCATGGGACTGTTCGTGCCGGTCGTCGTCGTGCTCGTCGCCGAGAACATCGGGCACGTGAAGTCGGTCGCGGCGATGACCGGGGAGAACCTCGACGACGTCACCGGCCGCGCCCTCCTCGCCGACGGCGTCGCCACCACGCTCGCCGGCGCCGGCGGCGGCTCCGGCACCACGACCTACGCCGAGAACATCGGCGTCATGGCAGCGACCCGGGTCTACTCGACGGCGGCGTACTTCGTGGCCGCCGGGGTCGCGCTGCTCCTCAGCCTCTCGCCGAAGTTCGGTGAGCTCATCGCCACCGTCCCGGCCGGCGTGCTCGGCGGTGCCGCGACCGTGCTGTACGGGATGATCGGCGTCCTCGGCGCGCGGATCTGGGTACAGAACAGGGTCGACTTCTCCGACCCGGTCAACCTCACGACGGCGGGTATCGCGCTCATCATCGGGATCGCCAACTACACCTGGGTCGCCGGCGACATGCGCTTCGAGGGCATCGCCCTCGGTACCGCGGCCGCGCTGGGCGTCTACCACCTCATGCGGGCGCTGTCCCGCTGGCGGGGGACCAGCGCCGAGCCGGCGAGCCCGGCGTCGGTGCCCGCGCCCGAGACGCTGACCGACCCGCGGGCCTGAGGCCGAGGCGGCCCGACCCGCGGGTCCCAGCCCGGCCGGGTCCGGGCTCCATGCGTGAGCCGTGCGCACGGCGACCCGCAGGTCCGAGCCCGGCTCAGTCTTCGGCGGCCTCCTCGTCGGCCGCCTCGTCGACGGGGTCGTCACTCGGCACGGTCACCGGGGTGCAGCCCGGCGGTGGGGCGAGCGGCTCCTCCGGGTCGACCGGGTTGGACTCGGGCTCCGGGATCTCGCTGAACGCGCCGCCGAGCACGACGTCGATCGTCGCGTCCTCGCGCCCGTCCAGGGTGACGGTCGAGCCGGGGATGAGCTGGGCGACCGTGTAGGCCGCCTGCAGGCCGCGCGCACCGCTGACGATGTTCGCCACGCCCTCGAAGCTGCCGCCGTAGTTCGCCTCCTGGGAGATGACGATGCCGTACTGCGCGAGCCCGCCGGCCGTCCGGGCGGCCAGCCCGCTCTGGTCGGTCGCGTTGTAGACGTTGGCGGTGATCTCCCCGAAGGGGGCCGGCAGCGCGTTGGCGGGCGGGCACGGCACGCTGGCCGATGCGGCGTCGGTCGGCTCGGGGGAGCTGAACGGCCGGGCGAAGGGGGAGGGGATCACCCGCCCCCACACGGCGGCGGACACGAGCAGGACAGCGAGCAGCGCGGTGATGAGGATCCCGAAGATCAGCGTCTGCCGTTGCTGCAGGCGGCGGCGACGCGCGGCGCGCCGCCGCTCGGCCTCGGCTAGGTCGGTCGTCACAGCCCAAAGGTAACGGCTGCGCCGCGACCCCCGTGCCACCGGCACGGCCGGCGGGCGACCAGGGCCGCGTCAGCGGCCGGTGACCACGCTGCCGTCGTCGGCGAGCTCCAGCACGCGGGCGTGGACGTGGAGGCGCTGCTGCAGAGCGGCCCGCAGCGCCCGGTGCAGCCCGTCCTCGAGGTAGAGGGTGCCGCGCCAGGAGACGACGTGGGCGAACAGGTCCCCGTAGAACGTTGAGTCCTCGGCGAGGAGGTGGCGCAGGTCGAGCTCGCGCTTGGTCGTCACGAGCTCGTCGAGCCGGACCTGCCGGGGTGGGACGGACGCCCAGTCGCGCGTGCTCTCCACCCCGTGGTCGGGGTACGGGCGGCCGTCGCCCACTGCCTTGAAGATCACGGGACGATGGTAGGGCGCTGCCCGCTCGACAGGACAATGTGCCCGGCAGGTCCGGCTCGGTCCGCGCGCTTCCCGGGGACGACGAAGGGCCCGCGACCACGTCCGGTCACGGGCCCTTCGTCCGGCGGAGGATGGGGGATTCGAACCCCCGAGGGCGTGAACCCAACACGCTTTCCAAGCGTGCGCCATAGGCCGCTAGGCGAATCCTCCGCCTCCGAGGGTACCCGAGGAAGTGGCGCCGATCGAACCGCATGTCGCCAGGTGTGCCCGACGCCTCAGTCCGGCGGACGGTTCGACGCCGCCGGTCGGTCCGTTAGACTGGGCGGCGACCCCTCGTGCGGCGTCACCCCACTGAACTCCCCCAGGGCCGGAAGGCAGCAAGGGCAGGTGGGCTCTGGCGGGTGCGCGAGGGGTCCTTGTATGTCCCGGGCCGCGTCCACAACAGGGCGCGGTGAGGTCGCGAGGACGCCTAGAGTTCTTCAGGTGAGCACCGCCCTGTACCGCCGCTACCGACCCGAGACCTTCGCGGACGTCATCGGCCAGGAGCACGTGACCGACCCGTTGCGGGCGGCCCTGCGCTCCGACCGCATCACTCACGCGTACCTGTTCTCCGGGCCGCGCGGGTGCGGGAAGACGACGTCGGCGCGCATCTTCGCCCGCTGTCTCAACTGCGTGGAGGGGCCCACCGACACCCCCTGCGGGACCTGCCCGAGCTGTGTGGAGCTGGCGCGCGACGGCGCCGGCTCCCTCGACGTCGTCGAGATGGACGCCGCCTCGCACGGCGGTGTCGACGACGCCCGGGAGCTGCGGGAGCGGGCCGCCTTCGCGCCCGCCCGCGACCGGTACAAGATCTTCATCATCGACGAGGCCCACATGGTGACGAACCAGGGCTTCAACGCGCTGCTCAAGCTCGTCGAGGAGCCGCCCGCGCACGTGAAGTTCGTCTTCGCGACGACGGAGCCGGAGAAGGTCATCGGGACGATCCGCTCCCGCACCCACCACTACCCGTTCCGCCTTGTCCCGCCGGAGCGGCTCCAGGCCTACCTCGAGGGGCTGTGCACGACCGAGGGGGTGGCGGTCGAGGAGGGCGTGCTGCCGCTCGTCGTCCGGGCCGGGGGCGGCTCGGTGCGCGACTCCCTGTCCGTGCTCGACCAGCTCATCGCGGGTGCGGAGGAGGGGCGGATCAGCTACGAGCGGGCGGTCACCCTGCTCGGCTACACGCACGCCACTCTGCTCGACGACGTCGTCGACGCCCTGGCGGCCCGCGACGGCGCCAGCCTGTTCCGGGTGGTGGACCGGGTCATCGACTCGGGGCACGACCCGCGTCGCTTCGCCGAGGACCTCCTCGAGCGGATCCGCGACCTCGTCGTCATCGCGGTCTCCGGGGAGCACGCGGCCACGGTGCTGCGCTCGCTCCCCAAGGACCAGTTCGAGCGGATGCGGGTCCAGTCCCAGCAGCTCGGACCGGCCGAGCTGTCCCGTGCCGGCGACCTCGTCAACGACGCCCTGACCGAGATGAGCGGCGCCACCTCCCCCCGGCTGCAGCTGGAGCTGCTGTGCGCCCGGCTCCTGCTGCCGCGCGCGGACGACGCCGCCCGCGGGTACGCTGCCCGGCTCGACCGCATCGAGCGGCACCTCGCCGGGGGCGGGCCGTCCGCCGCGGTCCGGCCGGCCGAGGCCGCCCCCGAGCAGCCGGCCCCCGCGCACTCCGCCCCGCAGACC
>NZ_CALGNQ010000110.1 GCF_937958535.1 uncultured Georgenia sp.
ACACGGCCGACTCACCGCGGGCGGCACTGCTCCACGGGGCAGACGGCGGCCGCCCTCGTCCTCGGTGCGCGCGGTGCCGGGCGCTCGCCGTACCTCGTGCCGCCAGGGTGGCGACATGGCTGTCGAGCTCGGGCCCAAGCCTCTGCCACGGGTGTTCCTCAGCTCCGACGTGGGCGCGAACGCGGTCCGCGAGGCCCGGAGGGCCGGCCTCGTCGCGGTGCGGCGCGGCGCCTTCGTCGAACCGCTGGAGGACGCGTCGAGGTGGGACGAGGAGGAGCACCGAGCGGCAGCAGCCGTCGCGGCGGTCGGCCGTCGGCTCCGCAACGGGGCGGTCTTCACCCACGAGTCCGCGGCGCTCCTCCACGGGCTGTGGCTGCTCCACTCGCCCGAGGTGGTCCACGTGACGCAGCGCTCCACACCGCGCCGCCAGTCTCCCGGGCTGAGGCGACACACGGGCGTGGTGCCGCAGGACGTCGTCACGGAGGTGAGCGGGCTGCGGGCCACCTCCGTGGAGCGCACGGTCGTCGACTGCGCCAAGTCGATGCACCCGCGGGACGCCCTGGTCGTCGCCGACAGCGGGATGCGGCTCCTCCTCCGGCCGCGGCAGGCCCGGCGCGAGGTCATAGAGCAGGGCGCGGAGGAGCTGCGCGGACGGCTACTCGCCATGGTGGAGACCGGCGCGATCCACGGCAGGCGGCAGGCACGCGCCGTGATCGCGCACGCCGACCCGTTCTCGGAGTCGCCGTACGAGTCGGTGATCAGGTGGGTCGCCGTGTCCCGCGGGCTGCCGAGACCGGTGCTCCAGGCGCGGTTCCGGGTCCGTGGACGCACCTACTACGTCGACCTGTGCTGGCTCTTCGAGCTCATGGCGGACGGCCGACCGTTCCGGCTGCGGCTCCTCGGTGAGTACGACGGCGAGCAGAAGTACGGCGACGACGGCACGGCGGGCGCCGGCGCCACGGCGCGGGCGGCTGCTCAGCGGGTCATCGCGGAGAAGCGCCGGGAGGACGACCTGCGTTCTCTGCCGGACACGGTGATGGTGCGCTTCGACCGACGCGACGCCTTCCGCGACGAGCAGACGTTCCGCCGTCTCTGCGAACGCCTGCCCGCCAGCTTCGTCGCCGGTCTGGAGCCGGTCCCGGCGCTCTTGGGCATCGCCGCGCCCCGGGCACGGCGGCGGTAGCGGGGGTGCCGTCACACAGGTCCCTCCCGTGAGTCACCCCCGTCGCCCAGGCCCGACCGCCGGCAGGGGCGAACGACGACCGACAAGGACGACCCAGCACGTGGGCACGGCGGCGGTAGCGGGGGTGCCGTCACACAGGTCCCTCCCGTGAGTCACCCCCGTCGCCCAGGCCCGACCGCCGGCAGGGGCGAACGACGACCGACAAGGACGACCCAGCACGTGGGCACGGCGGCACCTCGGCAGGCGGCACGGGGTCGGCCAGACAGGACCAGGCCGGTCAGGCGGGGACCGGGGCGGTCAGGCGGGGACCAGGGCGCCGTCGTGGAGCTCGACGACGCGGTCGGCGCGCTGCATGAGGACCGGGTCGTGGGTGGACACCACGGCGGCGAGGTCGCGCGCGTGAGTGAGGTCCTGGATGAGCTCCATGATCGTCGCGGCGGTCTTGGAGTCGAGCTGACCGGTGGGCTCGTCGGCGATGAGGATGCGCGGCTCGGCGACGAGCGCCCGGGCGATACCCACGCGCTGTTGCTGCCCGCCGGACAGCTCGTAGGGCCGCTGCTTGGCGTGACCGGCCAACCCGACGAGCTCCAGCGCCGCCGCCACCCGCTCCTCCCGCTCGGCGGGGTCCACCTCCAGCAGACGCAGCGGGATCTCGACGTTCTCCGCCGCCGACAGCACCGGGATGAGCCCGAAGGACTGGAAGACGTAGCCGATCTGGGTGCGCCGGACCTCGAGCACGTCCTTCTCCGGCAGTGCGGACAGCTCACGGCCGTCGCCGAGCAGCACCCGCCCGCTCGTCGGCCGGTCCAGCCCGCCGAGCAGGTTGAGCAGGGTCGTCTTCCCGGAGCCCGACGGCCCGCGCACGACCACGAGCTCCCCGGCGGCGACGTCCATGCTGACGTCGGTGAGGGCGTGGACGTCCCCGGCTCCGGTGGTGAAGACGCGGCTCACCTGGTCAGCGGTCAGCAGTGCCTCAGGCATCGTCGCTCTCCTTGCGGTTGCGCAGCTCGCGCCGGGTGGGACGGCCCGACGACGCCCGCGCCACCCGACGCTCAGGCTCGGAGCCGTCACGCCCGTTGGGGCGGCCCGACCACGGCTGCTCCTCCGGACGCTCCGGCCCGGAGCCGTCGGCTGCCGCAGGCTGTGCGCCGGAACCCGCCGTCGATGTGACGCCGTTGTTGCCCGGGCGTACGCCGTCGGGCCACACGCCCACGTGGTCGGTCTCCAGCGCCAGGCGGACCCGGTCGCGCAGGTCGAGCGCGGTGACGAAGTCCTCGGGCAGCTGGAGGCGGCCGGTGCGGTCGAGCACCGCGAACTCCTCGGCGACGTGGACCTCGGCGCCGGAGTCGTCACGCTCGGTGCGGCGCAGCACCTCGGTGGAGGTGCGGCCGTCGCGGATCTGCACGGTGCGGCGCACGTGCTCGGAGACGGTCGGGTCGTGGGTCACGATGAGCACGGTCACCCCGAGGCTCTCCGACGCTGCGCGCAGCGCCTCGAGCACCTCGGCGCTGGTGGCGTCGTCGAGCTCGCCGGTCGGCTCGTCGGCGAGCAGCACGCGCGGGGAGTTGGCCAGCGCCACGGCTATGGCGGTGCGCTGCTGCTCCCCGCCGCTCATCTGCTCGGGCAGGCGGTCGCGGCAGTGCTCGATGCCGAGCAGCGCGACCAGCTCGTCCACCCGCTCCGCACGCGCCTTCGCGCCGGCCAGCACGAGCGGCACGGCGATGTTCTCCGCCGCGGTGAGGTAGGGCAGGAGGTTGCGGGAGGTCTGCTGCCACACGAACCCGACGGTGTAGCGCTGGTAGCGCACCCGGTCGGCGCGGCTCATGGTGCCGATGTCCGTGCCGGCGACGACGGCGGTCCCTCCGGTGGGCCGGTCGAGACCGGAGAGGATGTTGAGGAGGGTGGACTTCCCCGACCCCGAGGCGCCGACGATGGCGACGACGTCACCCCGCTCCACCCGCAGGTCGAGCCCCTGCAGGGCCTGCACCTCCACCCCCTCGGTGGAGAAGATGCGGACCAGGCCGTGGCACAGGATGTCGGGCTCGGTGGCGTGCTCAGTTGTCGTCGTCATACGCGCCTTCTTCGAGGTCCTCCCGGGCGGACGGTTTCCAGGCCTGCTCCTCCACGGCCGCCCCTTCCTGCGGCCGGCGTGGATGTGCCGCCGTCCATCGTCTCATCGTGGACCGGCACAGGTGGTCGCCCCAGGCGGGAGACCTCGGTCAGCGAGGCCGGCGCCGGGGCAGAGCCGTCGTGGGGTCAGGAAGGAGCGCTGCCCGGGTCAGGAAGCCTTGACGGCCTTGGCACGGGCGTTGCCGACGGCCTCGGTGAACTCCCGCTCCATCTCGTCGTCCGCCGAGTAGGTCAGCCGGCTCACCACGACCGAGACGACGAGGTTGGCGACGAAGCCGGGGACGATCTCGTACAGCGTGACGCCGAACACCTCCGGACCGAAGTTGCTCCACAGGAACACGGTGACCGCACCGGTGACCATGCCGGCCAGCGCGCCCCAGTTGGTCAGCCGGCGCCAGAAGAGGCTGAGCAGGATGGCCGGGCCGAAGGAGGCCCCGAAGCCGGCCCAGGCGAAGGCGACCAGCCCGAGGATCGTGTCGCTCGGGTTCAGCGCCATGAGCATGGCGATCACGGCCACGGCGAGCACGGTGGCCCGGCCGAGCATGACCAGCAGCCCGCCGCTGGCGTCGCGTTTGAAGATCCGGAAGAGGTCCTCGACGAAGGCCGAGGAGCTGACGATGAGCTGGCTGGAGACGGTGCTCATGATCGCGGCGAGCACCGCGGCGAACACGA
>NZ_CALGNQ010000111.1 GCF_937958535.1 uncultured Georgenia sp.
GCAAGTACGGCGGCACCGAGGTGAAGTACGGCGGCGAGGAGTACCTCATCCTCTCCTCGCGCGACATCCTCGCCGTCGTCGAGAAGTGACGACGTAGGCAGACAGCCGACGGGCCCCGGTCGTGACGACCGGGGCCCGTCGCTTCTCCGCTGCGCCGTGGAGACGACGCGCGATCAGCTCGCGCGACGTAGTGCGGTGGTGCTGAGGATGAGCTGGCGCTCGTCCTCGGACAGGCCGCCCCACACGCCGTAGGGCTCGCGCACCTTCAGGGCGTGCTCGCGGCACTGCTGGATCACGGGGCACTCGGCACAGACCGACTTGGCGGCTTCGTCGCGTCGCCGGCGGGTGCCGCCCCGCTCACCCTCGGGGTGGAAGAAGAGGTTCGGGTCGGCCTCGCGGCACTTGCCCTGGTACTGCCACTCCCACAGCTCCATCACCGGGCCGGGAAGCCTCGAGAGCTCTGCCATGTCCGCGCTCCTTTCAACGGGGTGCGACGTGGTGCCGCGGGGCGAATGAGATGAACCTAGCAATCGATGCAGAGGTTGTTCAAGCCCCTTGCGGAAGTAATTCATGAACCGCGCCAGGAGCCGCGCCGGAGACGGCGCGCCCGCAGGCGCGGGTTCCGCGGACCGCGTCGGCGTGCCCTAGGCTCGGCCCAGGGGCACAATCGAGGCCGACGACGAGGAGGACTTGGTGGCTCGAGCAACCCCCGCCGCGGGCGACGGGGACTCGCGGGTGGAAGCCGCACCCCTGACCGTTGCAGCCGTTGCGCGTTCCCTCGGCGTCGCGGCCTCCACGCTGCGGACGTGGGACCGCCGCTACGGGCTGGGGCCCTCCGGTCACCAGGCGGGCAGCCACCGCCGCTACACGCCCGAGGACGTCGCCCGGCTCCAGACCATGCGCCACCTCACCCTGCGTGGGGTCGCACCGGCCGACGCCGCCCGCATCGCCACCCAGACGGCGGACAGCGAGGGCCGGTCCGACTCCGGGGCCGAGGACGACGGCGAGGAGGGCTCCCTCGTCCTGGACCCGCTCACGCTCGCGGCGGCGGCCGTCGAGCCCGACCTGCGCCGCGTCCACCGCATGCTCCAGCGGGCCATCCGGGAGACCGGTGTCATCGCCACCTGGAACGACCTCGTCCAGCCCGCCGCATCGATGGTGGACCAGGGTCGCCACCGGGTCGCCGAGCGTCCGGGCAGTGACCCGCACAGCGTCATCCAGCTCGGCCTCATGCAGGCCATCCGCGAGCTGGCCACCCCCACCGGCCCCGCCCCCGTGCGGATCCTCACCGCCACCGCCGACCGGATGCGGGCCCACGTCATCGCCGGCGGGCTGGCGCAGCAGGACGTCGGCGCTCTCGTCGTGCGGGCCGAGCACGCCCCGCGCGACAGCGAGCTCGAGTCGTGGCTGCCGCCGGGGGAGGTCACGGTGCTCGCCGTCGTCGGCACCCCGCCGGGTGCCGAGGAGGTCGTCACCGCCGCCTCCGAGCGGGGCGACGTCGAGGTCTTCCTCCTCGGCGGCCAGACCCCGGCGATCTGGCTGCGGCACGTCCACCGGGTCCGCACCGCCGAGGCCGCCGTGGCGGAGATCACCGCCGCGGTACGTGAGTAGCCCCACCTCTCCTCCCGTGCGTGGCGCACGTAGGATCGGGGTGTGAGCGACTCCCCCTCGGCCGACCCGTTCGGCCTCACCGGCCTGACCTACGACGACGTCCTCCTGCTGCCGGGTCCCACCGACGTCATCCCCTCCGAGGTGGACACCACCGCCCGGCTGACGCGGGAGATCTCCCTGCGGGTGCCGCTGGTGTCCGCGGCGATGGACACGGTGACCGAGGCGCGGATGGCGATCGCCATGGCCCGCCAGGGCGGCATCGGCATCCTGCACCGCAACCTGTCCATCGAGGAGCAGGCCCAACAGGTGCAGACGGTCAAGCGCTCCGAGTCCGGCATGATCACCGACCCGGTCACCGTCGGCCCCGGGGCCACGCTCGCCGAGCTCGACGCGCTGTGTGCCCGGTACCGCGTCTCCGGGCTCCCGGTGGTCGACGAGCAGGGTGTGCTCCAGGGGATCATCACCAACCGCGACACCGCGTTCATCGACCGCACCGAGTTCGACTTCCGGCTCGTCCGCGACGTCATGACCCCGATGCCGCTCATCACCGCGCCGGTGGGGATCAGCCGTGAGGACGCCGCCGCGCTGCTCGCCCGGCACAAGATCGAGAAGCTCCCGCTCGTGGACGACGCCGGCGTGCTCCGCGGGCTCATCACCGTCAAGGACTTCGTCAAGTCCGAGCAGTACCCGGACGCGACCAAGGACGCCGAGGGACGGCTGCGGGTCGGTGCCGCCATCGGCTTCTTCGGAGACGCCTGGGAGCGCGCCACCGCCCTGGTCGACGCCGGGGTCGACGTCCTCGTCGCGGACACCGCGAACGGGCACGCCCGCCTGCTGCTCGAGATGGTCACCCGGCTGAAGAAGGACCCCGCCACCCGGCACGTCCAGGTGATCGGCGGGAACGTCGCCACCCGCGAGGGCGCCCAGGCGCTCGTCGACGCCGGTGCGGACGCCGTCAAGGTCGGTGTCGGGCCCGGCTCGATCTGCACCACCCGGGTGGTCGCCGGTGTCGGCGTGCCGCAGGTGACCGCCATCCACCTCGCCGCGCAGGCCTGCCGCCCGGCCGGGGTCCCGGTCATCGGTGACGGCGGGCTGCAGTACTCGGGCGACATCGCCAAGGCCATCGTCGCCGGGGCCGACACGGTCATGCTCGGCTCGCTGCTCGCCGGCTGCGACGAGAGCCCCGGCGACCTCGTCTTCGTCAACGGCAAGCAGTACAAGCACTACCGCGGCATGGGCTCCCTCGGGGCGATGGCCTCGCGCGGCCGGGTGTCCTACTCCAAGGACCGCTACTTCCAGGCCGACGTCGACACCGACGACAAGATCGTCCCGGAGGGCATCGAGGGCCAGGTGCCCTACCGCGGGCCGCTCGCCGCCGTGGCCTACCAGCTCGTCGGCGGCCTGCACCAGTCGATGTTCTACGTCGGCGCGCGGACACTGCCCGAGCTGGCGGAGAAGGGCAAGTTCATCCGGATCACCCCGGCGGGGCTCAAGGAGTCCCACCCGCACGACGTCCAGCTCACCGTCGAGGCGCCGAACTACAGCACCCGCTGAACCGGGGCGCCGGCCCGTCGGTGCGGGCACGGCCGCGCAGCTGGGCACCGGGCTGGGGGACCGGAAAGGCCGGCGGCGGGCGTGTGCGCACGGGCGATGTCGGTGGGCGCCGGCAGGCTGGTCGACGACGACGACGGCGCGGGGGCGCCCGAGGGGAGAGCCATGCAGAGCTGGGTGACCGGGCCGTTCCTCGGCTTCGACACGGAGACCACCGGGGTGGACCCGCGCACCGACCGCATCGTCAGCGCCGCCCTCGTCATGCGCGACGCCCGAGGCACCCGGCAGCGCACCTGGCTCGTCGACCCGGGCGTCGAGATCCCGCAGCCGGCCAGCGCCGTCCACGGCATCACCACCGACCACGTCCGCGCCGAGGGCCTGCCGCCGCACCAGGCGCTGGAGGAGATCGCCGCCGAGCTCACCCGGGCCACCGCCGCCGGGGTGCCGGTGGTCGTCTACAACGCCTGTTTCGACATCCGGCTGCTCGAGCACGAGCTCACCCGGTGGGGCCTGCCCACCCTCACCGACCGGCTGGGCCGGGCGCCGGGCCCGGTGCTCGACCCGCTCGTCGTCGACCGCGCACTGGACCGTGAGCGGCCCGGGAAGCGCACGCTCGCCGACCTCTGCCGCCACTACCGGGTCCCCACCCCGCGGGCGCTGCACACCGCCGAGGTCGACGTCCTGGCCACGCTCGACCTGCTCGACCGCCTCCTCGAGGCGTTCCCCGAGCTGGGGCAGCGGTCGCCCGCGGAGCTGCACGCGTGGCAGCGCGTGTGGCACCGGGCCTGGGCGGTCGGGCACAACGACGCACGAGCCCGGGAGGGGCGGTCGGGACCGGGTGCCGACCTGGAGTGGCCGGCGCCGCTCGACGGGGCACCGGGTGCCGCGGTGGCGGTGGGCTGAGGCACCGCACCCCGCTCGCCTCGCCCACCGCCACCGACGGCCGTCCGGGCACGACGCTGGGCCCGGACGGCCAGGGTCACTCGGCGGCGGCGATCCGCCGGCGCAGTGCGGCGAGCTGCTCCGTCATCTCCGCGGGGAGCCGGTCCCCGAAGAGCGCGAAGTACTCCTCGGTCTGGTCGGCCTCGGCGGTCCACGCCGCGGGGTCGGTGGCGAAGAGCTCGGTGAGGTCGTCGGCCGGGATGTCCAGGCCCTCGAGGGGGAGGTCGCCCTCCTTCGGCAGCCGGCCGGTGAGGCCGTCGCGGGCGTCGACCACGCCCGCGACGCGGTCGGTGACCCACGCGATGACCCGGGAGTTCTCCCCGAAGCCCGGCCACAGGAAGCGGCCGTCCTCGGCCTTGCGGAACCAGTTGACCTGGAAGATGCGCGGCGCCTTGTCCCCCAGCCGCTCGCCCATGCGCAGCCAATGCGCCCAGTAGTCGGCCATGTTGTAGCCGCAGAAGGGCAGCATGGCGAAGGGGTCGCGGCGCAGCTCGCCGACGGTGCCCTCGGCGGCCGCCGTCTGCTCGGAGGACACGGTCGCGCCCATGAACACGCCGTGCTGCCAGTCGTAGGCCTCGGCCACCAGCGGCACGTTGGTCGCCCGCCGCCCGCCGAAGAGGATCGCGTCGACCGGGACGCCGTCGAGGTCCTCCCACTCCGGGGCGATGGACGGGGACTGGTCCGCGCGCACGGTGAACCGGGAGTTCGGATGAGCCGCGGGGCGGCCGCTGTCCGGCGTCCAGTCCTTGCCCTGCCAGTCGAGAAGGTGCTGCGGCGTCTCGTCGGTCAGGCCCTCCCACCACACGTCGCCGTCGTCGGTCAGCGCCACGTTGGTGAAGATGACGTCGCGCCCGAGCGCGGCCACCGCTGTCGGGTTGGTCGACTCACCGGTGCCCGGCGCCACCCCGAAGAAGCCGGCCTCCGGGTTGATCGCGTAGAGGCGACCGTCCGGCCCGGGGCGCATCCAGGCGATGTCGTCGCCGATGGTCTCGGCCCGCCAGCCCGGGATCGTCGGGTTGAGCATCGCGAGGTTGGTCTTGCCGCAGGCGGAGGGGAACGCCGCCGCGAGGTGGAAGACCTCACCGCGGGGGTTGGTGACCTTGAGCAGCAGCATGTGCTCGGCCATCCAGCCCTGGTCGCGGCCCATGACCGAGGCGATGCGCAGCGCGTAGCACTTCTTGCCGAGCAGGGCGTTGCCGCCGTAGCCCGAGCCGTAGGACCAGATCTCGCGGGTCTCGGGGAAGTGGCAGATGTACTTGGTGTCGTTGCACGGCCAGGCGACGTCGTCGCGGACCTGGTCCTCGCCGTCCTCGTCGGTGGTGACGAGCGGGTAGCCGACGGAGTGGACGGCCGGCACCCACGGCGCGCCCTGGTCGATCAGCTCGAGGGCGGCCGCGCCCATCCGGGTCATGATCCGCATCGAGACGACGACGTAGGGGGAGTCGGTGACCTCCACACCCAGCTGGGAGATCGGCCCGCCCACGGGACCCATGGAGAAGGGGACGACGTACATCGTGCGGCCGCGCATCGAGCCGGCGAACACGCCGCGCAGCTCCTCGCGCATGGCCTGCGGCTCGGCCCAGTTGTTCGTCGGGCCGGCGTCCTCCGCACGCTCCGAGCAGATGAAGGTCCGCGACTCGACCCGTGCGACGTCGGACGGCGCGGAGCGGGCCAGGTAGCTGTTCGGCCGCTTCTGCGGGTTGAGCCGGATGAAGGTGCCGGCCTCGACGAGCTCGGCGCAGAGCCGGTCGTACTCCTCCTGCGAACCGTCACACACGTAGATCGCGTCGGGCTGGGTGAGCTCGGCGATCTCGGTGACCCAGGCGACCAGCTCCGGTGACTGGATGGGCCGACCCTGCATGACGGGAGCGGGGGTAGCGGTGATCATGTCTCTCCTCCGTGCAGCGGGACGCCGGTCGGCAGTCCCTGTGTTCCACTTTCCTCGCACTTCGCCGCCCGTTCCACCCGAGACGGGTGGTAAAAACCGCGAAAGTTTCGCTACGGTCAATCCGTGACACCTTCCGCCGACCCGCTCGTCCTCGGCCGCCGGATCCGCCATGCCCGCACCCGGGCCCGGATGACGCTGCGTGAGCTCGCTGCCGCGACCGGTTCGACGACGAGCCACCTGTCCCTCGTGGAGAACGGCCGGCGGGAGCCGCGGCTGTCCCTCCTCACCGCGATCGCCCAGGCGCTGGACGTCACCGTCTCCGACCTGCTCGCGCCGGAGCCACCGCCCGACCGCCGCGCCGAGCTGGAGATCGCCCTCGAACGGGCCCAGCGCTCACCGCTGTTCAGCTCGCTGGGCATCCCGCCGGTGCGCCCCGGCCGGCGGCTGCCGCTCGACGTGCTGGAGTCGCTCGTCGCCCTCCACCAGGAGCTCGACCGACGGGCCCGCGCCGTCATCGCCACCCCGCTCGAGGCACGCCGGATCAACACCGAGCAGCGGCTGGAGATGCAGCGGCGCAACAACTACCTGCCGGAGATCGAGGAGCTCGCCGAGGAGTGGGTGCGGGCCGTGGGGTATACGAGCGGGGCGCTGACCCACCACCAGGTGGCGCTCATGGCCGAGCGGCTCGGCTTCACCATCATCCACGTCGACGACCTGCCGCACTCCACCCGCACCGTCACCGACCTGCGCAACGGGCGGATCTACCTGCCGCCCGCCTCCATCCCGGGCGGCTACGGGCTGCGCTCACTCGCCCTCCAGGCCATGGCGCACCGGCTCTTCGGGCACGAGCGTCCGCGCGACTACGGCGACTTCCTGCGCCAGCGGCAGGAGATCGCCTACTTCACCGCGTGCTGCCTCATGCCGCGCTTCGCCGCCGTCGCCCACCTCACCGCGAAGAAGAAGGACAAGGACCTCGCCATGGAGGACTTCCGCGACTCCTTCGGCGTCACCCACCACTCCGCGGCGCAGCGGTTCACCAACCTGGCCACCGAGCTCCTCGGCATCCCGGTCCACTTCATCCGGACCAATGACGACGGCGCCCTGTACCGCGGCTACGAGAACGACGGGGTGCCGCTGCCCACCGACGCGTCGGGGGCGATCGAGGGTCAGCTGCTCTGCCGCCGGTGGGCCGCGCGGGCCGCCTTCGAGCGGCGCAACCGCACCACCGAGTTCTTCCAGTACACCGACACCCCGGCCGGCACGTTCTGGTGCAGCACGCAGACCGGCACGGGGGAGGACTCGGAGTTCTCCATCACCCTCGGCGTGCCGTTCGCGCACGCCAAGTGGTTCCGCGGGCGGGAGACCTCCCGCCGGGCGACGTCGACCTGCCCCGACGAGGCCTGCTGCAAGCGGCCCGACCCGGACCTCGCCGAGCGCTGGCGCGACTACTCCTGGCCGAGCGCCAAGATGCACGCCCACGTGCTCAGCCCGCTGCCCTCCGGCTCCTTCCCGGGTGTGGACGACACCGAGGTCTTCGAGTTCCTCGAGTCCCACGCCGCCGAGCACGACTGACGAGCCGGCGGCGGGCCCGGTCCGCCCGCTGCCCGGCGGGCCGGGCCTGCGCGGCGAACCAGGTCGGGCGGACCAGCCGGGGCGAGCCGGTGGGTCAGCCCACGACGACGTCGCCGGACTCGACGCGGACCTGGACCTGCGGGAGCGGCTCGTCGGCGGGGCCGGTGATGACGCTGCCGTCGACCGGGTCGAACTCCGAGCCGTGGCACGGGCAGTGCAGCGCCTCGGTCTGTCGGCGCACGGTGCAGCCCTGGTGGGTGCACACCGCGCTCAGCGCCACGACCTCGTCCTGCGACACCCGGGTGACGACGACGTCGGCGCCCTCGGCGGTGCGGGTGACCACCGAACCGCCGACCGGCACCTCGTCGAGGGGGAGCAGCCGCTCCCCGGGACGCGGCAGCGGCGGCGGCTCCTCCCCTCCGCAGGCGGCGAGGGCGACCGTCGCAGCTCCCGCGCCGGCGAGCGCGAGCACCTGCCGACGGGACGGACCGAGGTGGTGACAGCAGGCCATGGCCAGCAATCTACCCACCGCCGGGTAACCTGGCGTGGTGACCAACGAGATCGAGATCGGCCGCGGTAAGCGGGGGCGGCGGGCGTACTCCTTCGACGACGTCGCCGTCGTCCCCTCCCGACGCACGAGGGACCCCGAGGACGTCTCGGTCGGCTGGCAGATCGACGCCTACTACGTCGACATCCCGGTGCTCGCGGCACCGATGGACTCGGTGATGAGCCCCGCGACCGCGGTCCTGCTCGGCAAGCTCGGCGGCATCGGCGTCCTCGACCTCGAGGGCCTGTGGACCCGCTACGAGGAGCCCGAGCCGATCCTCGCGGAGATCGCGAGCCTCGACGGGCGCGACGTCACCGCGCGGATGCAGGAGATCTACTCCCGGCCGATCGTCCCCGAGCTCATCACCCAGCGCCTCCAGGAGATCCGGGCCGGCGGCGTCACCGTCGCCGGGCGGCTCTCCCCGCAGCGCACCCAGGAGCACTGGCGCACCGTCGTCGAGGCCGGGGTCGACCTCTTCGTCATCCGCGGCACCACCGTCTCGGCCGAGCACGTCTCCTCCACCGCCGAGCCGCTCAACCTCAAGCGCTTCATCTACGAGCTCGACGTGCCCGTGGTCGTCGGCGGCGCCGGCACCTACACCGCGGCGTTGCACCTCATGCGCACCGGCGCGGCGGGCGTGCTCGTCGGCTTCGGCGGGGGCGCGGCGCACACCACCCGCACCTCGCTGGGCATCCACACCCCGATGGCCACGGCCGTCGCGGACGTCGCCGCCGCCCGCCGGGACTACCTCGACGAGTCCGGCGGCCGCTACGTCCACGTCATCGCCGACGGCGGGGTGGGCCGCTCCGGCGACCTCGTCAAGGCCATCGCCTGCGGCGCCGACGCCGTCATGCTCGGCTCCTCCCTCGCCCGCGCCCAGGAGGCCCCCGGACGCGGGTGGCACTGGGGCTCGGAGGCCCACCACCCCCAGCTGCCCCGCGGCGAGCGGGTGCACGTGGGCACCGTCGGCTCGCTCGAGCAGATCCTCCACGGCCCCAGCGCCACGCCGGACGGCACGGTCAACCTCATCGGCGCGCTGCGCCGCGCGATGGCCACCACCGGCTACTCCGAGCTCAAGGAGTTCCAGCGGGTGGAGGTCGTCGTCTCCCCCTACAGCCCCAACAACCGGTAGGAGTACTCAATGGCCGAGCGCACCGTCACCATCGGTTCCAAGGTCGGGCTGCACGCCCGGCCGGCATCCATCTTCGTCAAGGCCGCCGGCGAGGCCGGCATCCCGGTGAAGATCAGCAAGCCCGGCGGCAACCCCGTCGACGCGGCGAGCATCCTCGGCGTCATGACCCTCGGCGCCAAGTACCAGGACACCGTCGTCCTCACCGCCGACGGTGACGGCGCCGAGGAGGTCCTCGACTCCCTCGCCGAGCTGCTCGCCCGGGACCTCGACGAGAAGTAGCACCCACACCCCACCCAGACCCGCAGGAACGACCGATCGCTTTGGAGACGCAGTGACGCAGGACGCCGACTTCCGTATCGAGCACGACACGATGGGGGAGGTGCGGGTCCCGCGCGGGGCGCTCTACAGCGCGCAGACGCAGCGGGCGGTGGAGAACTTCGCGATCTCCGGCATCCGGCTGTCGCGGCACCACATCGCGGCCCTCGCCGAGATCAAGCGGGCGGCGGCGCTGACCAACGCCGAGCTCGGCGTGCTCGAGGAGGACCTCGCACAGGCGATCGCCGAGGCGGCCGAGCAGGTCATCGCCGGGGAGCACGACGAGCACTTCCCGGTCGACGTGTTCCAGACCGGCTCCGGCACGTCGTCGAACATGAACACCAACGAGGTCATCGCCAACATCGCCAGCACGATCCTGGGCCGGCCGGTGCACCCGAACGACCACGTCAACGCCTCGCAGTCGTCCAACGACGTCTTCCCCTCCTCCATCCACATCGCCGCCACCGCCGCCGTGGTCCGCGACCTGCTGCCCGCGCTCGACACCCTCGCCGGCTCCCTGGAACGCAAGGCCGAGGAGTTCGCCGACGTCGTCAAGGCCGGCCGCACCCACCTCATGGACGCCACCCCGGTCACCCTGGGGCAGGAGTTCGGCGGCTACGCCACCCAGGTGCGCTACGGCGTCGCCCGGGTCGAGGCCGCCCTGCCGCGGCTCGCCGAGCTCGCGCTCGGCGGCACCGCGGTGGGCACCGGCATCAACACCCCCGCCGGCTTCGCCGCGCGGGTCATCGCCAAGGTCGCGGAGAACACCGGGCTGCCGGTCACCGAGGCGACCAACCACTTCGAGGCGCAGAGCGCGCAGGACAGCGCCGTGGAGATGTCCGGGGCGCTGCGCACCGTGGCCGTCTCCCTGGTCAAGATCGTCAACGACCTGCGCTGGATGGGCTCCGGCCCGAACACCGGCCTGGGCGAGATCGCCATCCCCGACCTCCAGCCCGGCTCCTCGATCATGCCCGGCAAGGTCAACCCGGTGATCCCGGAGGCCGTGGCCATGGTCTGCGCGCAGGTCATCGGCAACGACGCGACCATCGCCTTCGCCGGCACGACGGGCTCCTTCGAGCTCAACGTCATGCTCCCGGTGATCGCCCGCAACCTCCTGGAGTCGATCACCCTGCTCGCCAACGCGAGCGTCGCGCTGGCCACCCGCACCGTGGACGGCATCACCGCCAACGTCGAGCGGGCCCGGGCGCTGGCCGAGTCCTCGCCGTCGATCGTCACCCCGCTCAACCGGGTGATCGGCTACGAGGCCGCGGCGGCGATCGCCAAGCACGCGGTCGCCCACGGCACCACCATCCGCGAGGCGGTCGAGGCGCTGGGCTACGTCGAGCGCGGGGAGATCACCCCCGAGCAGCTCGACCGGGCGCTGGACGTCGCCGCGATGACCCGGCCGGCCGAGTGATGGCGGCGACACGGACCGAGGAGGACCTCCTCGGACAGCGCGAGGTCCCCGGCGAGGCCTACTGGGGCATCCACACGCTGCGCGCGGTGGAGAACTTCGCGCTGTCGGGTACGCGGGTGCGTGACCTGCCGGACCTCGTACGCGGCATGGTCCTGGTGAAGAAGGCCTGCGCGATGGCCAACCGCGACCTGCGCACGCTGCCGGCCGACGTCGCCGACGCCATCATCGGCGCCTGCGACGACATGCTCGAGCACGGGCGCTGCCTCGACCAGTTCCCGGTCGACGTCTTCCAGGGCGGGGCCGGCACCTCGGTGAACATGAACGTCAACGAGGTCATCGCCAACCTCGCCCTCGAGCGGATGGGGCTGCCCAAGGGCCGCTACGACGTCATCCACCCCAACGACCACGTCAACAAGAGCCAGTCGACGAACGACGCCTACCCGACGGGGCTGCGGATCGCGATCCACCGGGCCGTGGACCGCCTCAAGGCGCGGCTCGTCACCCTCGCCGACACGTTCACCGCCAAGGGCCACGAGTTCGCCGACGTGCTGAAGATGGGGCGTACCCAGCTCCAGGACGCCGTCCCGATGACCCTGGGCCAGGAGTTCGCCGCCTTCGCCGCCCTCCTCACCGAGGAGGAGGCGAACCTGCGGCGCAACCAGGACCTCCTCCTCGAGGTCAACCTCGGCGCGACGGCGATCGGCACCGGGCTCAACACCCCGCCGGGGTACGGGGTGCGGGCGGTGGCCCACCTCGCCGCGATCAGCGGGCTGCCGGTGCTGCGCTCGGCCAACCTCATCGAGGCGACGTCGGACACCGGCGCCTACGTGTCGATGCACGCGGCGCTCAAGCGGGTGGCGGTCAAGCTCGGCAAGATCTGCAACGACCTGCGGCTGCTGTCCTCCGGCCCACGCGCCGGGCTCGGGGAGATCAACCTGCCGGAGATGCAGGCGGGCTCCTCGATCATGCCCGCCAAGGTCAACCCGGTGATCCCCGAGGTGGTCAACCAGGTCTGCTTCAACGTCATCGGCAACGACACGGTCGTGACGATGGCCGCCGACGCGGGCCAGCTCCAGCTCAACGTCATGGAGCCGGTGATCACCAAGGCGATGTTCGAGTCGATCTCGCTGCTCACCCGGGCGTGCGAGGTGCTCGAGCGCCGCTGCGTCGCCGGCATCACCGCCAACCGGGAGGTCTGCTACGACAACGTCATGAGCTCGATCGGGCTGGTGACGTTCCTCAACCCGATCATCGGGCACCACAACGGTGACCGGGTGGGGCGTGAGGCCGCCCGCAGCGGCCGGACGGTGCGCGAGGTCGTCCTGGAGTGGGGGCTGCTCACCGAGGAGGAGATCGACGAGGTCCTCTCCCCGGAGAACCTCATGCGGCCCCGCTTCCGGGGCACCTACTACGGCGAGGACCCGGTCGTGCTCGCCCCGACGGCGGAGGAGGCCGACACCGCGGCGTCGCCGTCCTCGGCCGCCGACGACGACGCGACGGAGGGCGGCGAGCTCGAGGAAGCGGACGCCACCGGCTGACCGCCCGGCGGGACGACACCGCGCGACGGCGTGCGTCCCCGGCTGTGCCAGGAGGGGTGCGTCCCCGGCGCCGGCCGGGGACGCACCCCGCTCTCAGAGCAGGGAGACCGCCTGCCGGGCGATCTCCTGCTCCTCCCGGGTGGGCACGACGAGCACGGTGACGGCCGAGCGGTCGGTGGAGATGACGTGCGGCTCACTGCCCACCCCGGCGTTGCGCTGCCGGTCGAGCTCGATGCCGAGGAACTCCAGGCCCTCCACCGCCCGCTCCCGCACCACGGCGTCGTTCTCGCCGATGCCGGCGGTGAAGCTCAGCACGTCCAGCCCGCCCATGACCGCGGCGTAGGAGCCGATGTACTTGCGCAGCCGGTGGGTGTAGACGTCCAGCGCCAGCCGGGCCGCGTCGTCGCCCTCGGCGATGAGGCGGTGGATCTCGCGCATGTCGTTGTGGCCCGCCAGGCCCTTCATGCCGGACTGGCGGTTGAAGATGTCGTCGATCTGGTCGACGTCCAGCCCGCCGACCCGGCGCAGGTGGAAGATCACCGCGGGGTCGATGTCCCCGGTACGGGTGCCCATGACCAGACCCTCGAGCGGCGTCATCCCCATCGAGGTGTCCACGGCCCGGCCGCCGACGACGGCGGAGGCGGACGCCCCGTTGCCGAGGTGGAGGACGATCTGCCGGAGGGTGTCGGCGGGGCGGCCGGAGACGATCGCCGCGGTGCGGGAGACGTACTGGTGGGAGGTGCCGTGGGCGCCGTAGCGCCGCACCCGGTAGCGCTGCGCGACCTCCCGGTTGAGGGCGTAGGTCGCCGCGGCGTCGGGCAGCTCGGAGAAGAACGCGGTGTCGAACACCGCGACGTGCGGGACGTCGGGCAGCAGCTCACGGGCCACCTCGATACCCCGCAGGTTGGGCGGGTTGTGCAGCGGCGCGAGCGGGGCGAGCTCCTCGATGTCCGCCATGACCTTCTCGTCCACGACGACCGGCCCGGAGTAGCGCCGTCCGCCCTGGACCACCCGGTGCCCCACCGCGACGATCCCGGCGTCGGACAGCCGCGGGCCCACCGACCCGAACAGCTCCAGCACCCGCCGCAGCCCGCTGCCGTGGTCGGCGACGGGCTCGACGAGGGAGGTGTCCTCTCCCCGGAAGGTGTGCCGCAGCCGCCCCACGTCCTCCCCGATGCGCTCGACGAGACCGGAGGCGACGACGATGCCCGCGTCGGGCTCGATGAGCTGGTACTTGATCGAGGACGAGCCGGAGTTGACGACGAGGACGGTCCTGTTCACTGCTGCTCCTCACCGGCCTGGGCCTGGATCGCCGTGATGGCCACGGTGTTGACGATGTCCTGGACGAGGGCGCCGCGGGACAGGTCGTTGACGGGCTTGTTCAGGCCCTGGAGGACCGGTCCGATGGCGACCGCGCCGGCGGAGCGCTGGACCGCCTTGTAGGTGTTGTTGCCGGTGTTGAGGTCGGGGAAGATGAACACCGTCGCGCGCCCGGCGACGGCCGACCCGGGCAGCTTCGTCTCGGCGACGGAGGCGTCCACCGCGGCGTCGTACTGGATCGGGCCCTCGACCGACAGGTCGGGGCGGCGCTCGCGGACGAGCTCGGTGGCCGTGCGGACCTTGTCGACGTCGGCCCCGGTGCCCGAGGTCCCGGTGGAGTAGGAGAGCATCGCGATCCGCGGCTCGATGCCGAACTGCTCGGAGGTCTCCGCCGAGGAGATCGCGATGTCGGCGAGCTGCTCGGCGTCCGGGTCGGGGTTGACGGCGCAGTCGCCGTAGACGAGCACCCGGTCGGCGAGGCACATGAAGAACACCGAGGAGACGATCGAGGTGCCGGGCCGGGTCTTGATGATCTGGAACGCGGGCCGGATGGTGTGGGCGGTGGTGTGCTGCGCACCGGAGACCATGCCGTCGGCGTGCCCGAGGTGCACCATGAGCGTGCCGAAGTAGGACACGTCGCGCACCACCTCCAGCGCCCGGTCCCGGGTCATCCCGCGGTGGGCGCGCAGCCGGGCGAACTCCTCGGCGAAGGGTTCGAGCAGCTCGCTCGTCGCCGGCTCGATGACGGTGGCGGCGTCGATGTCGAGCCCGAGGTCGCTCGCCCGGTCGCGCACGGCGGCCTCCGGGCCGAGCAGGGTGAGGTCGGCGACGCCCCGGGACAGGAGGGTGCTCGCCGCCCGCAGGATGCGGTCGTCGGTGCCCTCCGGGAGCACGACGTGCTTGCGGGCACTGCGGGCCCGGTCCAGGAGCCGGGCCTCGAACATCAGAGGGGTGACGACGGTGGTGTGCGGGACGTCGAGGGTGGCGTAGACGGCGTCGGGGTCGACGCTCCGCTCGAAGGCGCTGAGCGTCACGTCCCGCTTGCGCTGGCTGCCCCGGGAGATCGGGCTGCGCACCGAGGAGACGATGCGCGCCGTCTCGTAGGTGTTGTGGGTCGTGGTGATGATCGGCAGCGAGCGGCCCAGGCCCTGGACCAGCGTGCGCACGGCCGGGTGGGTCTCGTACCCGCCGTTGAGCACGACGCCGGCGAGGGAGGGGAAGTTCTGCGAGGCGTGCGCGGCGGCGAGGGCGATGAGGACCTCGGAGCGGTCGCTCGCGGCCACCGCGAGCTGGCCCTCCTTGAGCCGCTCCAGGATGTGCTCGACGTTCATACCGCACACGAGCATCGACTCCACCTCGCGCGCGAGGAGCTCGTCGTCGCCGGCGATGACGGTGCCGTCCAGCGCCTCGGCGAGGTCCGCCACGGTGGGCGCGGACAGCAGCGGGATCTCCGGGAAGACCCACACCGGCACGTCGAGGTCGGCCAGGCCCGCCCGGACCTCGTCGATGCGGTCGGGCTCGCAGCGGTTGATGGCGACGGCGGCGACGGTGGCGTGCTCGGAGCGCAGCTCGGCGGCGGCGATGTCGACCACCTGGCGGATCTCCTCGACGCTGCGCTCCAGCGCCCGCACGGTGAGCAGCACCGGCGCGCCGAGGTTGGCCGCCGCCCGGCCGTTGAACGAGAGCTCGGCCGGCCCCGCCACGTCGGTGTAGTCCGACCCCACGACGACGACGACGTCGCTGCGCTGCTCGACGGCGTGGTAGCGCTCGACGATGGTGCTCAGCGCGGCGGTCTCGTCGGCGTGGACGTCGTCGTAGGTGACCCCGACCGCCTCCTCGTAGGTGGTGTCGACGCCGTCGTGGGAGACGAGCAGCTCCAGCACGCTGTCCCGCTCGTCACCGGCGCGGACGACCGGCCGGAAGATCCCCACCCGCTCCACCCGGCGGACGAACAGGTCGACCAGCCCCAGGGCGATCGTCGACTTGCCGGTGCGTCCCTCCGGGGAGGCGATGTAGATGCTGCGCGCCACGTGCACTCCTTCCCTGCTGCGCCGACGGACCGGCTCAGTGTCTCGCACCCCGGCGACGTCCTGTCTGGGCACTTTGTCCCACTCGCCGGGTGGCGCCTGGGCTACTCGTTGTCGCCGCCGGTGTCGTACTGGGGGCCGCCTGCCGCGGTGCCGGTCTCCCCGACGTCCGGCCACTGCCACTCGGCGACCTCGGGGATGTCGACGCCGTGCTCGCGGGTGTAGCGGCGGGCGGCCAGCCGGGCGTCGGCCATCCGCTGGCGCAGCCCGGCGTAGCGCGACCCGAGCCCGGGCACCCGGTCGATGACGTCCATGACGAGGTGGAAGCGGTCGAGGTCGTTGAGCATGACCATGTCGAACGGCGTGGTCGTCGTGCCCTTCTCCTTGTAGCCGCGGACGTGGAGGTTGGCGTGGTTGGTGCGCCGGTAGGTGAGCCGGTGGATGAGCCAGGGGTAGCCGTGGTAGGCGAAGATCACCTTCTTGCTCGTGGTGAAGATGGCGTCGAACTCCGAGTCGGGCAGCCCGTGCGGGTGCTCCTTGGGGTCCTGCAGCCGCAGCAGGTCGACGACGTTGACCACCCGCACCCGCAGCTCGGGCAGGTGGCGGCGCAGCAGGTCCGCGGCCGCGAGCACCTCCAGGGTGGGGATGTCGCCGGCGCAGACGAGCACGACGTCCGGCTCGCTGCCGTCCTCCTCGGTGCCGGCCCACTCCCAGATGCCCAGGCCGCGGTGGCAGTGGTCCAGCGCCTCCTCCATGGTGAGGAAGTCCGGGCCGGGCTGCTTGCCGGCGACGACGACGTTGACGTACTGCCGGGTGCGCAGCACGTGGTCGTAGGTGGCGAGCAGGGTGTTGGTGTCCGGCGGCAGGTAGACCCGCACCAGGGCGGCGCCCTTGTTGACGACGTGGTCGATGAAGCCGGGGTCCTGGTGGGAGAAGCCGTTGTGGTCCTGCCGCCACACGTGTGAGCTGAGGAGGTAGTTCAGGGAGGCGATCGGCCGGCGCCAGGACAGCTCGTCGGTGACCTTGAGCCACTTGAGGTGCTGGTTGACCATCGAGTCGACG
>NZ_CALGNQ010000112.1 GCF_937958535.1 uncultured Georgenia sp.
AGGCCCGGTTCGCGCCGAGAGCCCACTTCGCGCCGAGAGCTCAGTTCCCGCCGAGAGCTCAGTTCCCACCGAGGGCTCAGTTCCCACCGAGGGCTCAGTTCCCACCGAGGGCTCAGTTCCCACCGAGGGCTCAGTTCCCACCGAGAGTTCAGTTCCCGCCGAAGGCTCAGTTCGCGGCGAGGGCTCAGGTCGCGCCGAGAGCTCGGCTCTCACCGACAGCGCCCCTGTCACGGCCACGCCCCGCTCGCTCACCGCCGTCCTCGACGAGCGCCGGGACGACGAGGCTCCCGCCGTCGTCGCGTTGCGCCGGGACGGGACCGAGACCGTGACCTGGCGCGACCTCGCGGCCCGGGTCCGCCGGCTCGCCCTCGGGCTGCACGACGCCGGCCTGCGCCCCGGTGACCGGGTCAGCCTCCTCATCACCCCCGGCGTCGACCTCACCACCGCGCTCTTCGCCTGCCTCCGGCTCGGCGCAGTCGTCGTCCTGGCCGACCAGGGGCTCGGGCTGCGCGGGATGAGCCGCGCCGTGCGGGGAGCGGCGCCGGACGTGGTCATCGGCATCGAGCGCGGCCTCGTCGGGGCCCGTCTGCTCGCCTGGCCCGGCCGCCGCATCGCAGCGGCCGAGCTGCCCCCGGCGGCGCTGCGTGCCGTCGGCGCCGAGACCACCCTGCCCGCGCTCGTCGCCCGCGGCGCCGAGCTGGAGCGCGCCGGTGCCGCGCTCCCGCCCGAGCCCGACCCCGCGGCCGACGGGGCCATCCTCTTCACCAGCGGCTCCACCGGACCTGCCAAGGGGGTGGTCCACACCCACCGAGGGCTCGCGGGGATGCGCGACACCCTCGCCGCCACGTACGGGCTGGGCCCCAGCTCGTCCTTCGTCGCCGGCTTCGCGCCCTTCGCCCTCCTGGGCACCGCCCTCGGCTCCCTCGCCGTCGTCCCGGACATGGACGTCACCGCCCCCGCCACGCTCACCGCCACGGCGCTCGCCGACGCGGTCGCCGCGGGGGACGCCACCGCCGTCTTCACCTCCCCGGCGGCGCTGCGCAACGTCCTCGACACCGCGGACGGGCTCGGTGCCGAGCACCGCCGTGCCCTCGCCGGGGTCCGGCTCTTCCTCTCCGCCGGTGCACCCGTCCCGCCCGAGCTGCTCGCGCGCGTCGCCGAGGTCATGCCGCACGCCGCCGCGCACACCCCGTACGGGATGACGGAGGTGCTGCCGGTCACCGACATCGACCTCGCCGGGGTCCGGGAGGCGCTCGCCGACGTCGGCACGGTCCCGGGTGCGGGCGGTGGTACCTGCGTCGGTCGCCCCGTGCCCGGCAGCACGGTGGAGGTGGTCCCGCTCGACGCCGCAGGCGCCGCCACCGGCGCGCCGACCACGGCGCCCGGGGTCACCGGCGAGATCCTCGTCGCCGCACCACACCTCAAGCGCACCTACGACCGCCTGTGGGCGACCCAGGCCGCCAGCGCCGACCACCCCGGCCGGCACCGCACGGGCGACGTCGGGCACCTCGACGCCCGCGGCCGGTTGTGGGTCGAGGGCCGGCTCGCCCACATCGTCACCACCCCCGACGGCGTGGTCACCCCCGTCGCCGTCGAGCACGCCGCTGAGCTGGTGCGCGGTGTGCGCCGCGCGGCCGCCGTCGGCGTCGGGCCGGCGGGGACGCAGCAGCTCGTCGTCGTGCTCGAGACCGACCCGGCGGTCGACCGGCGGGCGTCCGCCGCGCCGTCGATCGCCACCGCGGGGCTCGCCCGGGCGGTCCGCCGCGCCGTCGCCGCACACTGCGGGGCCAGGGTGTCGGCGGTGCTCCGGGTGCCGGAGCTGCCCACCGACGTCCGGCACAACGCGAAGATCGAACGCGGCCGCATCGGCCGGTGGGCCGAGCGTGCCCTCGCCGGCGGACGGATGGGCCGGCCGTGAGCTCACGCCGTCGGACCCGCCGCGGCACCCGGCAGCTCGTCGTGGTGCCGGACCCGCCGCAGCGCCTGCGCGTCCTCGTCACCGGTGCCTCGGGGCTGCTCGGGCGCCGCACCGCCGAGCGGCTCGTCGCCGCCGGGCACGACGTACGCACCTTCCAGCGGCGCCCCGCCGGGGTCCCGGGCGCGACCGACTCGCTCGGCTCGCTCACCGACCCCGCCGCCGTCGCCCGCGCGGTCGAGGGCCGCGACGCCGTCGTCCACCTCGCCGCCAAGGTCTCCGTCAGCGGCCCCCGCGAGGAGTACGAGCGGGTCAACGTCGAGGGCACGCGCACCCTGCTCACCGCCGCCCGGATGGTCGGGGTGCACCGCTTCGTCCACGTCTCCTCACCGTCGGTCGCCCACACCGGGGGCTCGCTCGTCGGTGCGGGGGCCGGGCCGGCCGAGCCGGAGCGGGCCCGGGGCCACTACGCGCGCACCAAGGCGGCCGCCGAGCAGCTGGCGCTGCGCGCCGACGACGCGGACTTCGCCGTCGTCGCCGTCCGGCCGCACATCGTCTGGGGCCCGGGCGACACCCAGCTCGTCGAGCGGATCGTCCAGCGCGCGCGGGCCGGGCGGCTGCCGCTGCTCGACCATGGCGCCGTGCTCGTCGACACCCTGTACGTCGACAACGCCGCCGACGCCCTGGTCGCCGCACTCGAGCGGGCCCCGCAGGTGCGGGGGCAGGCGCTCGTCGTCACCAACGGCGAGCCGCGTCCTGTGGGGGACATCATCGGCGGGATCTGCCGCGCCGCCGGGGCACCGGTCCCGGGGTGGCGGGTGCCCGCCGCGCTCGCCCGGGCCGCCGGCGCCGTCGTGGAGGCGGTGTGGGCGGTACGCCCCGGCCGCGACGAACCGCCGATGACCCGGTTCCTCGCCGAGCAGCTGTCCACCGCCCACTGGTTCGACCAGCGCCGCACCCGTGAGCTGCTCGGCTGGGAGCCCGCGGTGAGCATCGACGAGGGCTTGGACCGGCTCGCCGAGCACTACCGTGCGCTCCGGCTCTCGGGCAGCCGACAATAGGGGCCATGATCCCCACCCTGGCCCTGAACGACGGCAACCGGATCCCTGCGATCGGCCTGGGCACCTGGCCCATGGACGACGAGGCGCCCGCGGCGGTGCGCACCGCACTGGAGGCCGGGTACCGGCTCATCGACACCGCGGCGCGGTACGAGAACGAGGAGGCCGTGGGCCGCGGCATCGCCGAGTCGGGCGTCCCGCGCGAGGAGGTCTTCGTCACCACGAAGCTGCGCGGCCAGGACCAGGGCTACGAGTCCACGCTGCGCGCCTTCGAGACGTCGCGCCGCAAGCTCGGCCTGGACTACGTCGACCTCTACCTCATCCACTGGCCGCTGCCGCGGCTGGACCGGTACGTCGACTCCTGGCGCGCCATGGTCAAGCTCCGCGAGGAGGGCGTCGTGCGCTCGATCGGGGTCTCCAACTTCACTGCCGCCCACCTCGACCGGGTCGTCGCGGAGACCGACGTCGTCCCGGCGGTCAACCAGATCGAGCTCCACCCGTACTTCGCCCAGCCCGAGATGCGGGCGGCGAACGCCGAGCGGACGGTGCTCACCCAGTCGTGGAGCCCGCTGGCGCGCAGCCCGCAGCTGCTCACCGAGCCCGCGGTGGAGCAGGTCGCCGCCCGGCACGGGGTGGAGGCCTCCCAGGTGGTGCTGCGCTGGCACGTCCAGCTCGGCGTGGTCCCGATCCCCAAGTCCGCCAGCCCGCACCGGCAGCGCGTCAACCTCGACGTCTTCGGCTTCGAGCTCAGCGAGTCGGAGATGCGCCAGATCGGCGCGCTCGACCGGGGTCGGCCGCGCCTGGACCCCGACACCCACGAGGAGTTCTGAGCCCGCCGGGCCGCCGAGTGGTCACTTGTATCCTGACCTGATGCCTGCCGCACGCCTCGTCGCCTTCGACCTCGACGACACCCTGACCCCCTCCAAGTCCCCGATCTCGCCGGAGATGGCCGAGGCGCTCACCGCGCTGCTGGACGTCGTCCCGGTGTGCATCATCTCCGGGGGGCAGCTCGCGCAGTTCACCACCCAGGTCACCGACCGCCTCGAGCTCGACGACGAGGCACGGTCCCGCCTCCACCTCATGCCCACCTGCGGCACGCGCTACTACCGCTTCGCCGACGACGGCGCGCTGCAGCAGGTCTACGCCCACGACCTCACCGCGCAGGAGCGGGCTGCGGCGCAGCAGGCGCTGGAGCAGGAGGCACGGCGGCTCGGCCTGTGGGAGGAGGAGACGTGGGGCCCGATCCTCGAGGACCGCGGCTCCCAGATCACCTTCTCCGCGCTCGGGCAGCGGGCCCCGCTCGAGGCCAAGCGGGCGTGGGACCCGACGGGGGAGAAGAAGGAGCGGCTGCGCGCTGCCGTCGCCCGGCGGCTGCCCGACCTCGAGGTCCGCTCCGGCGGCTCGACCTCGGTGGACATCACCCGCCGCGGCGTGGACAAGGCCTACGGGATGCGCCGGCTGGCCGAGCACACCGGGATCGACCTGGCCGACATGCTCTTCGTCGGCGACCGCCTCGACGAGGGCGGCAACGACTACCCGGTCAAGGCCCTCGGCGTCCCGTGCATCGCGGTGGCCGGCGCCGAGGAGACCGCCGGCGTGGTCCGCGGCATCATCGCCGACCTGGTGCCGGCCGGTCGGTGAGCCCGTCGGCCGGGCCGCTGACCCCGTCGCTCGGGCGGTAGCCCTGGCAGCCGGTCGGTGACGCCGTCGGTCGGTGACCGCGTCGGTCGGTCGGTGACCCCGTCGGCCGGCCGGCGACCGTCGGTCGCTGACCCCGACCGCGGACGCCGGACCGGTCAGACGGTCACCGGGGTCCGCTCCGCCGCGGCGACGAGCTCGGCGTAGCGACCGCCGCGGGCGAGGAGCGTCTCGTGGTCGCCCACCTCGACCACCCGGCCGCGGTCGACGACGGCGATGACGTCGGCGTCGCGCACCGTGGACAGGCGGTGGGCGATGGTGATCGTCGTCCGTCCCCGGCTCAGCACGTCCAGCGCCTCCTGGACCGCCTGCTCCGTGCGGGTGTCCAGCGCGCTCGTCGCCTCGTCCAGGACGAGGACGCGCGGGTCGCGCAGCAGGGTGCGGGCGATCGCCAGGCGCTGCTTCTCCCCACCGGAGAAGCGGTGGCCGCGCGCCCCGACGACGGTGTCGTAGCCGTCCGGCAGCGACTCCAGGAGGTCGTGCACCTGCGCGGCGCGGGCGGCCGCCTCGATCTGGGCGTCCGTCGCCTCCGGTCGGGCGTAGCGCAGGTTCTCCCGCACCGTGGTGTGGAGCAGGTAGGTCTCCTGGGAGACCACCCCGACCCGGCGGGAGACGTCGGCCAGGGTGAGGTCGCGCAGGTCGACGCCGTCGAGCAGGACCCGCCCGGAGGTCGGGTCCTGCAGTCGGGCGACGAGCGCGGCGATGGTCGACTTCCCGGCCCCGGACTCTCCGACGAGCGCCAGCCGGGTGCCGGCCGGCACGTGGAGGTCGACGTCGGTGACGGCGTCGGTCTCGGCGCCGTCGTAGCGGAACGAGACGCGCTCGAAGGTGACGGAGGCGGGGGAGCGGGTCTCCGGGAGCCGCACCGGTGTGACCGGGTCGTCGATCTCCACCGGCAGGTCGAGGTACTCGAAGATCCGGCTGAACAGGGCGAGGGACGCGGTCACCTGGACGCCGGTGTTGAGCACGCCCATGACCGGGCGGAACAGGCCGGTCTGCAGGGTGACGAAGGCGACGAGGGTGCCGATGGAGATGCTGCCCGTGCCGGGTAGGCCGGCGGCGAGGTAGATGAGCGCGGGGATGGCGGAGAACATCACGCTCATCGTCGCCATGCGCCAGCGGCCGGCGAGCTCGGAGCGCAGCTCCAGGTCGACGAGTTCGCGGGAGGCCTCCTCGAAGCGGCGGCCGAGCTCGGGCCCGGCGCCCAGCGTCTTGGCCAGCATGGCGCCGCTGACCGACAGCGACTCCTCCACCTGGCCGTGGAGCGCGGCCAGGGCGCGCTGCCGCCGGCCGGTGAAGGCCCGACGCAGATGGGCGACGCGGCGGGTGAGCCAGATCGCCGGCGGGACGACGAGGAGGGAGAAGAGGGACAGCTGCCAGCTCAGTGCGACCATCGCGACGGCGGTGCCCACCGCCGTGGTGAGGTTCGAGGCGATCGCGGTGGCGGTGCCCGTGACCACGGTCTGCATGGAGCCGATGTCGTGGGTGAGGCGCGACTGCACCTCTCCGCCGCGGGTGCGGGTGAAGAAGGACATCGGCTGGCGCTGGAGGTGGACGAAGACGTCGGTGCGCAGCCGGTGCATGACCGTCTGGCCGACCCGGGTGGACAGCCACGTCTGGAGCACGCCGAGCACGGCCGACCCGGCGGTGACGAGGAGCATGCCGGTGACGAGGAGGAGCAGCAGGCGCAGGTCCTGCTCGGGCAGGGCGACGTCGATGACGTGCCGGGTGAGGAACGGGGTGGCCAGGCCGAGCACCGAGCTGAGGACGATGAGGACGACGACGAGCGCCAAGGTGGGCCGGTGCGGCCGGAAGAGCGCGGCGATGCGCCGCAGGGAGACGGGGTGCGCCGCGAGCTGGGCGACGTCGGCCGGGTCGCGGCGGACGGCGGAGTGCGGCCGGAGGGAGGGGCTGGACATGAGCACCACCTCGCTTTCTGCTGGGACGGCGGGATGTGCCGTCGGTGGTCTCGGCGCGCCGGTCCGGGAGCCCCGGCCGTGCACCGGCTCGGCCGCGCGGCGGCACACCGATAAGGAGGTTACCTCACTATGTGGTTCCAGCGCTAGTGTTGCGCCATGAGCGAGCGCGACTCCGACCTCAGCGAGGCCCTCATGCACGCGAGCCGTGCCCTGCGCCGGCGCTGGTGGGCGGCGCTGGAGGGCTGGGAGCTGTCCCCGCACCAGGCCCGGGCGCTGCGCACCGTGTGCGGGCAGGAGCCCGCGCGGCTCAGCGAGATCGCCGCCCGGCTGCGCATCGCCCCGCGCTCGGCCACGGAGGTCGTCGACTCCCTCGAGGCGCGCGGCCTGGTGCAGCGCACCCCGGACCCCGACGACCGGCGCGCGGTGCGTGTCGTCGCCACCGAGGCAGGCCGGCAGATGCAGGAGACGGCGTGGGCCGCCCGGGAGCGGGCCGCGGAGGAGTTCTTCGGCCGGCTCGAGCCGCCCGAGCGCGAGGAGCTCGGCCGGCTGCTGCGCCGCCTGCTCGACTAGGAGCGGGGCTCGCCGGGGGCCAGACGGTCGAGCAGCTCACGCACCGCCGCCAGCCGCGGGACCCCCACGTGGTGGGCGAGCACGGCGCCCTCGGCGTCGAGGACCAGGACGGTCGGGGTGCGGGTGACGCCGACCCGCTCGGCGAGCCCGGGGTGGTGGGCGACGTCGAGCTCGACGTGCCGCACGCCCGCAGTCGTCTCCGCCACCCGGGTGAGCAGCCCGCGCGCGGCGCGGCACGGGGCGCAGAAGCCCGAGGAGAGCTGCAGGAGCGTGGCGCGCTCGCCCAGCGGCTCGGTGAGCCCCAGCGCGTCCGCGGTCAGTCGGGAGGGAGCCACCACCCGATCCTACGGCCGGCCGGCACCCGCGACGCTGTGGCGATCGGCACGTATGGTGGGCCGGGCACGCCGTCCCCGACGCCCAGGAGTTCTCACGTGAGCGGTCGTCCCACGCGTGTCACGCTCGCCGGAGCGGTGGTCCTCGCCCTCGTCGCGTGCACCAGCAGCGGCGGCGGGGAGGCCGAGCCGACGGAGCCGCCCTCGGCGCAGACGCCCCCGGCACCGGAGCAGGGCCGGGTGCAGCAGCCCGCCGACGGCGTCACCGTCCTGCCCGGTGCCGACGGGGCGCTGGCGCTGGAGGCGAGCCGGACCTTCTTCGCCTCCGCGCCGGTCGTCGTCCTCGCCGACGACGCCGACCCGGCCGCCCACCTGCGCGCGGGCAGCCTCGCCGTCGCGCTCGGTGCCCCCGTGCTCCTCGACGACGACGGTGCCGCCCTCGGCGCGGAGCTCACCCGCCTGGGGAGCGGCTGGGTGGTGACGGTGGGCGACGTGACGCTCCCGGACGCCGTCGCACCGGCTGAGGACGGGGCGGAGGGCGGTGAGGTCGTCGCCGTCCCAGCCCCCGCGGACGACGACGCGGCGGCCGACCTCCTCGGTGTCCCCGTCGACGAGCCGGTCGCGGCCGAGGCGGGCGAGGAGGTGGCCTCCGTGGCCGGTCTCGAACGTGGCCGGCTGACCCCGCTCGTCGGCACGACGGACGACGCCTCGACACCGGACGCCCCGGACGACGCCTCGACACCGGACGCCCCGGACGACGCTGCGGCGCAGCCGCCCGAGGACGCCGCCACCCGCGGGGGACCGGGGGCCGCGGCCGGCGACGCCGCCACCGCGGAGCCGTCACCGGGCGGCACGCTGCCCGTCGTGGACCCCTCCGCGGACCCGGCGGGCGGCCGGGTCCCGGCCCTCGACCTCCCCGACCCCGTCTCCGGCACCCTCGTCCTGACCACCGGGGCGCCCGCCGAGCTGCCGGCGGTCGCCACGGCCCGGGCCGCCGGCGCGGACCTCGCCCTCGTGCCCGGTGGCGACCCGCGGGCGACGAGCCGGTCCGTGGCGGCGCTCGCCGAGGCCCAGCCCGCGCACGTCGTCGGGCTCGGGGACGGCTTCGGCGACGCCGAGACCCTCGGCTGGCGTGCGGCGACCGCCGCGACGGGCGTGGAGCTGCCCGGCGGCGGCCAGCTCGTCCTGCCGGGCAAGCGGTACGTCGCGCTCTACGGCACGCCGGGCACCGCTGCGCTCGGGGTGTTGGGGGAGCAGGGCGTGGCGGAGACGGTGGAGCGGGCGGCGGAGCACGCCCGGCCGTACGAGGCGCTCACCGAGGACGCCGTCGTGCCCGCGCTGGAGATCATCGCCACCGTCGCGTCCGCGGGTGCGGGGGACGACGGGAACTACTCCAACGAGCTACCCGTGGAGCGCCTGCGCCCGCTGGTCGAGGCCGCGGGGGAGGCCGGGCAGTACGTCGTCCTGGACCTCCAGCCCGGGCGCGCCTCGTTCCTCGAGCAGGCCCAGCGGTACGCCGAGCTCCTCGCGCTGCCGCACGTCGGTCTCGCGCTGGACCCGGAGTGGAACCTCGGACCGCAGGACCGCCACCTCGTCCGCATCGGCTCGGTGACCGCCGCCGAGGTCAACGAGGTGGTCGACTGGCTCGCCGACCTCACCCGGGAGCACAACCTGCCCCAGAAGCTCCTCGTCCTCCACCAGTTCCAGGTGCGGATGATCCAGACCGTGCCGGAGGTCGACCTGTCCCGCAGCGAGCTCGCGGTGCTCGTCCACGCCGACGGGCAGGGGCCGCAGGGCAGCAAGCAGGAGACCTGGCGCACCCTGCACGCCAACGCCCCGGACATCGACTGGTGGGGCTGGAAGAACTTCTACGACGAGGACTCCCCGATGCTCACCCCCGAGGAGACCGCTCGGGTGGAGCCCTTCCCGCACTTCATCAGCTACCAGTAGCCGGCGCCAGGTGCCCGTCGAGGCGGGCGAGGAACGACTCGGCGGTCGCCAGCCGGGCCCGTAGCCGGTCTCGGCGCTCGGCCGCGGTGGCGCGGATCACCATCAGCCGCTCGGCGAGCTCCTGCCGACGCGCCGGGGTGGGGCCGAGCTCGAGTTCGGTGACGACGTCGAGCACCTCGCCCATCTCCTCCAGGCTGTAGCCCAGCGGCTTCATCGCCTTGACCAGCTCGAGCCGGGCGACGTCGTCCTCGGTGTAGAGGCGGAAGCCGCCCTCGGTGCGGCTGGAGGGAGTGACCAGCCCGACCTCGCCGTAGTAGCGGATTGTGCGCAGGGACAGCCCGGTGCGCTCGGCGACCTCGCCGATCTGCATCTGCGTCCCCATGCCCGCACCTCCCGTCTGCGCCGACCCTACCGCCGGGTGGTGAGCGGTCTCACCGCCCACGGACCCTCACGTCACGTTAGAGTCGCCCACGGAGCCGGCCAGGGCCGTGCCGCGAACCACCGCGGACCCGGGTCCCGGCAGCTCCTCCGGCTCGACGGTGCGCCATGTCCGCCGCCAACCGGGCGCCTGCCGCCCCCCGAGTCCCGGAGAGCTCGTGACCTCACCCTTCGCCGGCCTGCGCACCGGCCGCAGCCCGATGGTACGCCGCAAGGCCCGCACCGAGGACGTCACCTCGGTCCTCGGCGCCCTGCGCGACCCGCGTCGGCTGCGCACCGAGGTGCTGGCCGCGCTGGTCGTCGCGCTGGCGCTCGTCCCCGAGGCGATCTCGTTCTCGATCATCGCGGGGGTCGACCCGCGTGTCGGGCTCTTCGCCTCCTTCACCATGGCCGTGTCCATCGCCTTCCTCGGCGGGCGGCCGGCGATGATCTCGGCGGCGACCGGCGCCGTCGCCCTCGTCATCGCGCCGGTCATGCGCGACCACGGCATGGACCACCTCATCGCCACCGTCATCCTCGCCGGTGTCATCCAGGTGGTGCTCGGCGCCCTCGGGGTGGCCCGGCTCATGCGCTTCATCCCGCGCAGCGTCATGGTCGGGTTCGTCAACGCGCTGGCCATCCTCATCTTCCTGGCCCAGCTGCCCTACCTCACCGATGTGCCGTGGATGGTCTACGCCATGGCCGCCGTCGGCATCATCGTCATGGTGCTCCTGCCGAAGCTGACCACGGCGGTGCCGGCGCCGCTCGTGGCGATCGTCGTCCTCACCACGGTCACGGTCGCCTTCGCGATCGACGTCCCGGACGTCGGCGACCAGGGCGAGCTGCCCGACTCGCTGCCCGCGCTGTTCCTGCCCGACGTGCCGCTCACCCTGGAGACGCTGCAGGTCATCGGCCCGTTCGCGGTGGCGATGGCGCTCGTCGGGCTCATGGAGTCGCTGATGACGGCCAAGCTGGTGGACGACGTCACCGACACCCACTCCGACAAGACCCGCGAGGCCTGGGGCCAGGGTGTGGCCAACGTCGTCACCGGCTTCTTCGGCGGCATGGGCGGCTGCGCGATGATCGGCCAGACGATGATCAACGTCAAGGCGTCCCGCGCCCGCACCCGGATCTCGACCTTCCTCGCCGGGCTGTTCCTCCTCGTGCTCGTCGTCGGCTTCGGCGACCTCATCGGCCGCATCCCGATGGCCGCGCTCGTGGCGGTCATGGTCATGGTCTGCGTCGGCACCTTCGACTGGCACTCGGTCCGCCCGGCGACCCTGCGCCGGATGCCGAAGAGCGAGACCACGGTCATGCTCGCCACCGTCGTCGTCACGGTGCTGACGAACAACCTCGCCTGGGGGGTGCTCACCGGGGTGGTCGTCGCGGCCGTCATGTTCGTCAACCGGGTGGCGCACTTCACCCGGGTCGTCGAGGTCGACCACCCCGAGGAGGACACCCGCGTGTACGCCGTCGTCGGGGAGCTCTTCTGGGCCTCGTCCAACGACCTCGTCTACCAGTTCGACTACACCGGGGACCCGCGCAACGTCGTCATCGACATGTCGCAGTCGCACATCTGGGACGCCTCGACGGTGGCCACGCTCGACGCGATCACGACGAAGTACGCCGAGCGGGGCAAGCGGGTGACGATCACCGGGCTGAACGAGGCCAGCGCCGACCGGCACACCCGCCTGGCCGGCACGCTCGGCGGCTGACGGTCAGCGCAGCGGGGTGTGGGCGGGGTCGACCCGCTCACCCTCCGGCACCGGGCCGGGCGGGGTGCCGTCCCCGAACGGCCTCCCACCGAGGGCCTCGCGGCCGTGCGGCTCGAGCCAGTTCGACAGGTCCGGGCCCTGGGGGACGATCTGCGTCGGGTTGATGTCCTTGTGGACGATGTAGTAGTGCTGCTTGATCTGCACGAAGTCGACCGTGTCGCCGAATCCGGGGGTCTGGAAGAGGTCGCGGGCGTAGGCCCACAGCGCGGGCATCTCGCTGAGCTTGTTCCGGTTGCACTTGAAGTGCCCGTGGTACACCGCGTCGAAGCGCACGAGGGTGGTGAACAGCCGCACGTCGGCCTCGGTGATGGTGTCCCCGACGAGGTAGCGCTGGTCGGTCAGGCGCTCCTCGAGCCAGTCCAGCGCCGACCACAGCCGCTCGTAGGCGCGGTCGTAGGCCTCCTGCGAGCCGGCGAAGCCGCACCGGTACACCCCGTTGTTGACGTCGGTGAAGACGCGCCGGTTGACGGAGTCGATCTCCGCGCGCAGGTGCTCGGGGTAGAGGTCGGGGGCGCCCTCGCGGTGGTGGTCGCGCCACTCGCTGGAGAAGTCGAGCGTCATCTGGGCGTAGTCGTTGGTCACCACCTGGCCGGTGG
>NZ_CALGNQ010000113.1 GCF_937958535.1 uncultured Georgenia sp.
TGTTGGCGGTGCGCTCGGCGGCCTCGACGCGCGGTGTCAGCTCGGCGATGACGGCGGCCGTCTCGGCGTCGTCGCGCACCTTGAGCTCCTCGAGGTGCTTGCGGGCGTCGTAGGGCCGATCGGCCTCCAGGGCGGCGAGGACGATCTGGCGGCCCGCCTCCGGGATGTGCTCCTTCGGGGACCACTGCCCCACCCCGAGACCGAGGCCGTCGCCGGGCAGGTCGCCCTCGCGCAGCGTGCGGACCCCCTCCGCCACGGCGAGCCCGGTATGCTCGCGCTCGCACGCGGCGTTGAGCCGGCGCATGGCGCCCTCGTGGTCGTCGTGCAGCGACAGCCGGGCGAGCTCGACGAGCGGGAACCAGGCCCGCGGGTTGCCGGCGAGCTCCTCGGCCAGCGCCCAGATGGCGACGTCCGCGGAGCGGGCCCGGTCGGCCGGCTCGTGCTCGGCGATGAGCGGGTCGACCGGCTCCACCGAGTCCGCGCGCCGCCGCACGAGCTCGGCGAGCTCGCGGAAGGCGTGCATGTCGTTCGGGTCGTCGACCAGCTTGGCCCGGAGGGCGTCCTCCCGCGGCAGGTCGGTCTTGCGGGCGGCGGAGGTGGCTTGCCGGGTCCCGGGCCGCCGCATCGGACGGCGCCGGGTCAGCAGCGCCTTGAGTCGCGCGAGTAGGGCCATGGCGTCGACCTTAGCGGCTCGGGCCACAGCCCTCATGCGGACGGGAGCGTGGGGCACCCCGCCGGATCAGCCCCCGGACAGTTGTCGGCTTCCCACAAACGCGCCCTATGCTCTGGCCATGCCGCCCACCGTTGCGCCCGACCCGCAGGACAGCTCGGACGTCGTCCGGCGCCTGCGCGGCGGAACCGACCTGCTCACCTCGGCCGCGTTGAAGCGGCTGGACGAGGAGATCCCCTGGTACCGGGAGCTCGCCGCGGAGGACCGCTCCTGGATCGGGCTCGTCGCCCAGTCCGGCATCGCCGCGTTCATCGCCTGGTACGAGAGCTCGTCGGACGCCACGTACAACGCCGCGGAGATCTTCCGCGCCGCACCGCCCGAGCTCACCCGCTCCATCTCGCTGCAGCACACGCTCCAGCTCGTCCGCCTCGTCGTCGAGGTGGTCGAGGAGCACGCGGTCCAGCTCGCGGCCCCCGGCCAACAGCGCGACCTGCGCGACGCCGTGCTGCGCTACTCCCGCGAGGTCGCCTTCTCCGCCGCCGAGGTCTACGCCCGCGCCGCCGAGGCCCGCGGCGCGTGGGACGCCCGCCTGGAGGCGCTCGTCGTCGACTCCCTCGTGCGCGGCGACACCGACGCCTCGCTGCGGTCGCGCGCCGCCGCGCTGGGCTGGTCGGGCAGCGGCTCCTGCGTCGTCCTCGTCGGCACCACCCACGGCCCGCTCGACGAGCGCCGCACCGCCGAGCTACGGCGTGCCTGCCGCCGCGCGGCACAGGACGCGCTCGTCGGCATCCAGGGCGAGCGGCTCGTCGTCGTCCTCGGTGGGCACGACCTGCGCGCGGCCGCCGAGTCGCTCATGCCGCGGCTGCGGCCCGGCACCGTCGTCCTCGGCCCCGAGGTGGCCGACATCGCCGACGCCGGACGCTCCGCGCGCGCCGCGCTCGCCGGGCTGCTCGCCGCTCCGGCGTGGCCCGACGCCCCGGAGCTGGTCGAGGCCGACGAGCTGCTGCCCGAGCGGCTCGTCAACGGGGACCCGCTGGCCCGGCGCACGCTGCTCACCGAGATCTACCGCCCGCTGGAGTCCGCCGGTGGCCCGCTGCTGGAGACCCTCGGGGAGTACCTGGCCCAGGGCCGCTCGCTGGAGGCGGCAGCCCGGGCGTTGTACGTCCACCCCAACACGGTGCGCTACCGGCTGCGCCGCATCGCCCACGTCGTCGGCTGGGACGCCACGACGCCGCGGGAAGCGTTCGTCCTCCAGGTGGCGCTCGTCGTGGGCCGCCTGTCGGCCGGCGCCGGGGACCACTCCGGTGTGTGACGCTCCTCTAACACGGTCCGGCCTGCAGCCCACCGATTTGTGGGCTCCCCACAACGCCCGTGAAACGAGTTGGTAGGCGTCGTAGGCGCTGACCGGTGCCTCCTTGTTGGCAGAGTGGAACGCGTGCTCGCGATCCTCTGCCCTGGTCAGGGCGCCCAGACCCCCGGCATGCTCAGCCCGTGGCTCGAGCTGCCCGAGCTCGCCGACTCCCTCGACGCGCTGAGCGAGGCCGCGCAGCTGGACCTGCGCCACCTCGGCACCGCTGCCGACGCCGAGACGATCCGCGACACCAAGGTCGCCCAGCCGCTCATCGTCGCGGCCTCGCTGCTCGCGTTCCAGGCGGTGTTCGGGCAGGAGACGGGCGCGGTCGACGTCGCGGCCGGGCACTCCGTGGGCGAGCTCGCCGCCGCGGCCGTCGCCGGCGTGCTCACCGACCGCGACGCCCTGCACCTCGTCGGGGTGCGCGGCCGGGCGATGGCCGACGCCGCCGCCGTCACCCCCACCGGGATGAGCGCCGTCGTCGGCGGCGACCCGGACGAGGTCACCGCGACGATCACCCGCCACGGCCTCACCGCCGCCAACGTCAACGGGGGCGGCCAGGTGGTCGCCGCCGGCACCCTCGACCAGCTCGCCGCCCTCGCCGCCGAGCCGCCCGCCAAGGCGCGCGTCGTGCCCCTGCAGGTCGCCGGTGCCTTCCACACCGAGCACATGGCACCCGCCGTCGCCGAGGTGCGTACCGCCGCCTCGTCGCTCAGCCCGGCCGACCCGCGCGCCACGCTGTTGTCGAACGCCGACGGTGCGGCGGTCACCTCGGGTGCGGACGCCCTGGAGCGGATCGTCGCCCAGGTCGCCCGCCCGGTCCGCTGGGACCTGTGCTGTCGGACGATGCTCGACCGCGGCGTCACCGCGGCGATCGAGCTCGCCCCCGCCGGGGTTCTCACCGGGCTCGCCCGGCGTACGCTACCGGGCGTGCAGACCCTCGCCCTGAAGTCCCCCGACCAGATCGACGCCGCGCGGGAGCTGGCCCGCGAGCACGGAGGCACCCGGTGACCCGCCCTGCCCTGCGCATCGCGCAGCCCCAGACCTACTCCCGCATCCTCGGCATCTCCGGGGTCCGTGGCGAGCGTGTCGTGCCCAACGAGGAGATCGTCGGGCCCATCGACAGCTCCGACGAGTGGATCCGCCAGCGCACCGGCATCATCGAGCGCCGCC
>NZ_CALGNQ010000114.1 GCF_937958535.1 uncultured Georgenia sp.
CGTCGTCGACGCCCTCATCGACCTGTTCCGGAGGCAGCGACGTGTCCGGCGCTGAGACCCTGCTGCCACCCGAGGCGTACTCGGCGTGGGTCCCGGTCGTCGGGGCCCTGCTGCTGCTCGCCGTCGCGGCGTGGTACGCGTTCGTGCTGCTCTCCACCCGCCGGCCCCGCCCGCCGCGGGGACCGGAGCCGCTGACGAGCGACGGCCGGGCCCGGTTCGAGCGGGACGTCGAGGGCGCGATGGCCGCCTACCGCCGCGGGGAGCAGGACCTGCGCGGGCTCCACCTGGAGCTGGCCCGGATCATGCGCGAGTTCGCCTCCGAGCGGATCGGCCGGGACGTGCGGTCGTGGACGGCAGGCGAGATCGCCGCGAACGACCCCACGGCCCGCCTCGGTGACCTCCTGCGCGTGTGGGAGGAGCCCTCCTTCGCGCGCCGGAGCGACGCCGAGGCGGAGACCGCCGTGGCCCGGGCCCGGGAGGTGATCCGCCAGTGGTGATCCTGTGGAGCTGGGTCGTCCCGGTGGTCCTCGGCGTCGTGCTCGCGGCGGCCGCGGTCGGCTGGTTCCTTCCCCGTCACACCCGGCGCCGCCCACGGGAGGTGCGCTGGCTGGCCAACACCTCCTACCTGTCCCGGCTGCCCACCTACCGCCGGCGGATGCGGCTGTACCGCCTCGCGCTCGGCGGGGTCGGGGTCTTCGCCCTCGTCGCCTCGCTCGGCACCGCGCTGCTGCTGGCCCGGCCCGCGGAGCGGGACGTGCGGGCCGAGGTGCTCGCCACCCGCGACATCGTCCTGTGCCTGGACGTCTCCGGTTCGATGATCGAGTTCGACACCGAGATCGTCCAGACCTTCGCCCGGATGGTGGAGAGCTTCGACGGCGAGCGGATCGCCCTGTCGGTGTGGAACTCGACGTCGCGCACGGTGTTCCCGCTGACCGACGACTACGACCTCGTCACCGCCGAGCTCGAGCAGGCCGCGCGGGCGCTCGACTTCGACCTCGACGCGCTGTTCCCCTCGGCGGAGGCGCTGGACCGGCTCGAGGACTTCATCACCGGGACGATGTCGCTCGACCCGAACTCCTCCTCGCTCGTCGGGGACGGGCTGGCGACCTGCGCCTTCGCCTTCGACGAGTCGGACAGCGAGCGCTCCCGATCGATCATCCTCGCCACCGACAACCAGGTGCTGGGCGACCCGATCTACACCCTGCAGGAGGCGGCCGACCTCGCCGCGGAGCGCGACATCCGCCTCTACGGCCTGTTCACCGCCTCCGACGAGGCCTACTCGGTGCAGAACGAGGAGTCCTTCCGGCAGGCGGTCACCGGGCACGGCGGGCTGTTCTACCACGCCGACGACCCCGAGGCGGTGGACGCCATCATCGCCGACATCGCCTCCCAGCAGGCCGTCGAGCTCGACGCCGACCCGGAGGTGGTGGTCACCGACCGGCCGGAGACGGTGCTCTGGCTCGCGGTGGCCGGGGTGGCCGGGCTCGTCCTCGCGGCGTGGAGGTTGCGGACATGATCCTGCGTCTCGCCTGGCCGCTGTGGGTGACGGTGGCCGTCATGCTCCCGCTGCTCGCCGTGTGCGTCGTCGCCGCGGTGCAGGCCCGCCGGACCGGCGAGGGCTCGGTCGCGGCCTGGCTGCGCCGCAGCGGCATGGTGCTCGCCCTCACCGCGATCGCGCTGGCCCCGGCGGTGCCGAGCTCCACGTCGACGGTGGCCACCAACGTCGAGATGTTCTTCGTCGTGGACCGCACCGGCTCCATGGCGGCCGAGGACTACGACGGCGACCGGCCCCGCCTCGACGGGGTGCGGCACGACGTCCTCGCGTTGGTCGAGGCGATGCCCGGCTCGCGCTACTCGGTCATCACCTTCGACTCCCAGGCCGCCCGGCAGCTGCCGCTGACGACCGACGCGAGGGCGGTGCGCACCTGGGCCGACACCCTCGTCCAGGAGATCACCCACTACTCCGCCGGGTCGGCGGTCGACCGGCCCCTGCCCGCGCTGCGGACCGCGCTGGAGGGCGCCGCGGAGCGCAACCCGGAGAACGTGCGCATCGTCTTCTTCCTCTCCGACGGCGAGAACACGCAGGGCGACGGCGGGGAGAGCCGTGAGCCGCTGTCCTACGCCGAGCTCGCGCCCCTCGTCGACGGCGGGGCGGTGCTCGGCTACGGCACGGCGGAGGGCGGACACATGCGCTACTACGACGGCACGGACGAGACCGGTGCGGGCACCGACGCCGAGTGGATCCGCGACGAGACGCAGGACGGCTCGCCGCCCGCGGTGTCCCGGATCGACGAGACGCAGCTGCGACGCGTCGCCGAGCAGCTGGGCGTGGACTACGTCCACCGGACCGAGCCGTCGGGCGTGGAGGGCCTCGTCTCCGGGATCGACGCCGAGACCATCGCCGCGGAGGACGGTCGCCGTGAGGTGGCCGTCTACGAGGACGTCCACTGGCCCTTCGCGGCCCTGCTCGGCGTGCTCCTCACCTGGGAGGTCTTCGACCTGGCGCGGCGGTTCCCGCGGCCGGCCGGGGCGCCGGCCCGGGCGCGGAGCGGAGGGAGCACGGCATGATCACCGACGACGTCACGGACGTGCGCGCGGCGGACGCAGGGCCGCCGGAGCACCTGCGGCGCCGGCGGCGGCTGCTCGCGTGGTCCGCGCCCGTCGTGCTGGTCTTCCTCGTGGTCGGCTCGCTGCTCGTCGGCACGTGGGCCGGCAACCTGCTGGGCACCCGCGAGTACGACGCCGGGAGGTTCCCGGAGGCGGCCCGGCAGTACCGCGCGCAGCAGCGGTGGACCGGGTTCGCCGAGCAGTGGAAGGCGTGGTTCAACAGCGGCACGGCCGAGTACCGCGCCGAGGAGCACTTCCGCGCGGTCGAGGACCTGCGCGTCGCGCTGGAGCTGGTCCCGCAGGCCGGGCCGCTGCCGGGTGGGCCCGAGGGCAGCAAGGCGCCCCAGTCCCCCGAGTGCCGGGTGCGGACGAACCTCTCGCTCGCCATCGAGGCGATGGGTGACGTCGCCGCGACCGGGAGCGACCTCGGTATGGCCGAGGCGTACTTCGCCGAGGCGCAGGAGGTCATCGCGCCGTGCATCACCTCCCAGGAGAACGCGGAGTCCTCCCAGCGGCAGCGGGACAAGGAGGAGCAGGCGCGGCAGGACCGCGAGCAGCCGTCCGAGGAGCCCAGCGACGAGCCCTCGGAGGAGCCGTCCGACGAGCCGTCCGGGGAGCCATCGCAGGAGCCGTCGGACGAACCCTCCGACCAGCCCACGGACGAGCCGAGCGAGGGGCCCTCGGACGACCCGCAGCGCGAGGAGCTCGAGGAGCGCAACCGCCAGGCGGAGCGTGACCGGCAGGAGCAGCGCGAACGCGAGGGCGGCGGCTTCGGCGGCGGCCAGAACTGGTGACAGACCCGGTGGTGTGACAGGTCCGGCGGGCCCACCCCGCTGGTCCTGCCTTCCCACCGCCGCTCTACCACCCACCGCCGCGCTTACCCGCTCCGCGTCAGGTCGTGGGTTTCGCGCCCTTATGTCAGGTCCGGATGTGTCAACGGAGGCACATACCTACGACCGCTCGACGCTCGACGCGCCCGCGCCCGCTCGGCGCCGCGGTCGGGTTACCCGCCCGAACCAGGACATCGGCGTGCCCGCGCCGACGGACGCCGTTGTCCAACACGCGAGACGGCGCCTCCGTCGATGGGCGGAGACCCGCCATCCGATAGGCAGAGATTCGCCCGTTTTGCGCCCAAACTGGCCCGATCTCCGGTAATTGACAAGTACGGTGGAGCCGGTTTTCCTCTTCAACTGAGGACGAAAGCATTTCACCATTGCACGGTCATGGGCGGATGGCGGGTCTGACGGGGGACCTTCCTTCGAGCGGCAGCTCGCTCATGCCTGTGCTGCCGACGAACGGAGGAAGTCTGTGGAAGTGAAGCACCGAGCCAGACGCTCGGGCGGCCGGCGCTGGAGGCGGCCGGTAGCCGTCGCCGCACTGGGCGCGCTGGCCCTTGCCGGGGGAGTGCAGGTGGCGAACTCGGCACCGACGGACGACAGTGAGGCAGCGGCACAGCTCGTCGCCGTCGACGGACTCGGCCTGGACCTCGTGGAGGCGATCCGGACCAGCGCCGGGAACCTGAGCAAGCCGGGTGAGCACCGGTCGACGATCGATGTCGGTGTCCTGGAGGAGCTCATCGGCCTCGAGATCGCGCGGTTCGACCTGCCGCTCATCGGCGACGGCACCAACGGCGGGCTCCTCGACCTCGGCGACCTCGCTGCTGCCGGTCTGCTCAACGGATATGCGGCCGCGCCCGGTCCCGTGACTGCGACGGCGGCATCGGGTGCGGTGGGCGCAGACGGCGCCCTCGATCTCGACGCCGGTTCAAGCACCGAGATGGCCCACCTCGACGCCACGGCGCTCCTCGAGCAGCTCGGCCTCGA
>NZ_CALGNQ010000115.1 GCF_937958535.1 uncultured Georgenia sp.
CCCAGCCCTCGTCGTCGGTGTAGGGCGCCATCGCGTCGTTCCAGAACGACAGCGGCACGATGCTCTGTGCGTACAGGCCGATGGTCTCGATGATCTGACGGGCGAGGAAGACCGTGGAGCCGAAAAGGAACACGAACATGAGCAGGCCCACGGCCATGCCGATGTTGATGTTCGACAGCCTCTTCACGCCGTTGTCCAGACCCGCGACGATCGAGCCCACCGCCACCGAGGTGAGCAGGGCGATGATGACGACCTTCGGCAGGACGGTGTCGGGCAGTCCCACGAGCTCGGTGAGCCCGGCGTTGATCTGCGAGGTGCCCAACCCGATCGACACGGCCAGTCCGAACAGGGTGCCGAGGATGGCGAAGATGTCGATGGTCTTGCCGATCGGACCGTAGATCCGGTCCTTGAGGAACGGGTAGAAGACCGAGCTGACCCGCACCGGGAGCTTGTAGCGGTAGATGAAGTAGGCCATCGCCAGCCCGGGGAGCGCGAAGATCGTCCAGGTGTGCAGGCCGAGGTGATAGAGCGAGAAGCTCATCGCGTCCTGCGCGGCCTCCACGGAGTACGGCTCCACACCGTCGATGGGAGGGTTCGAGAAGTGGGAGATCGGCTCGGCGACCCCCCAGAACATCAGGACCGTCCCGATGCCCCCGGCGAAGAGCATGGTGAACCAGGAGAGGTTGCTGTAGGCCGGGCGGTCGTCGTCGTTACCGAGGCGGATGTTGCCGAACTTGGAGAACGCGACGACGAGGAGGAAGGCGAGCCAGAGCGATACCCCGAGGATGAAGAACCAGCCGAGGTTCGTCACCACCCACGATCGGCTCAGGGTGAAGACGGCGTTCGTCTGCCCGGGGTAGAGCAGCAGGACGATGAGAATGAGGACCATCAGTCCGGCGGACACGAAGAAGATGGTGGGGTTCGTCCGTAGCCCCAGTCGTTCGGCGAGCCGCTCGAGCATGCGTCTGTTCCTCTCCCGCATGGGGTCACCCCCGGTGACCCGGACCGTCCGCTGCCAGCATGTCGGTGACGCAGGTCACCGGCAACGGCAGGGGTCCTCGGATGGGGCCGGCCTGCAGGCCCGGCGCCCTACCGGCCGACGTCCGCCGGGCGACGCGTCGCCGGCCGTCTCGCCAACGGTCGTTCTGCGGGAGGCGTCAGCGCCGCCGCCCACCGTTACGGCGTGGACCGGGTCCCCGTCTGCGCGGTCCGCCTGCACCGCGAGCCTGCCTGCTGGGTGGCTGCCGGCCGCTGCGTGCGTCCGGCCGGGCGCCGTCGCCGGTGATCGTGGGCTGCCGGGAGCTGCGCTCGGTGCGGCCGCGGACGATCCCGACGAAGGTCTCCACGCGCGGGTCGTCGTTGTCCGCGAGCCAGGCCAGCCCGACCTGCGACTCGGCCACGCCCGTCACCGGCCGGTAGCGCACGTCCCTGCGGTGGTGCAGCCGGGCCAGCGACATCGGCACGATGAGGATCCCGGCACCGGAGGCGGCCACCTCGACCGCCTCCGCCACGGTCATCGGCGGGGGCTCCACGCGGTTGCCGTCGCGCACCTCGTCGGCCACGGCGGCCCACTCGGGGCAGGAGCCCAGGTCCTGGAGGAGGTGCTCGCCGGCGAGGTCTGCGACGTCGAGCTCGTCGAAGGCGGCCACGGGATGGTCCTTGCTCGCCACCACCACGGGGGGCTCGGCGTAGAGCGGGACCAGGTGCAGGCTGCTGCGGTCGACCGGCAGGCGGACGAAGCACATGTCGAGCTCCCGGGAGACGAGCAGCTCGCGCTGGTCGGCGACCTCCACCCCCCGGGGCTCGAGCGGCAGGTCGGGCAGCCGCTGCTCCCACCGGCGGAACCACTTGCCCGGACTGACTCCGGGGACGAAGCCGACGCGGAACGGGTCGGCCATGGGACTCCTCCGGTCGGCAGGGGCGGTGCGCCGTCCGAGACTAGCGGCTCGGGCCGGCCTCGACCGCGCGGTGGCGGACCGACGGCTGCCGTGTCGGACCGTCTCCGTATGATCGCGAGCCATGGGTCATGAGTCCGTGGTCCAGGCGAGGCAGCCGACCGGGTTGGGGAGCACCCCGCCGACCGTCCGCCCGGGCATCGTCGAGCGTCCCGCCCTGCTGCAGCTCATCGACGACGCCGTCGCCCGCCACCGGGTGGTGCTCGTCCAGGCGCCCTCGGGGTACGGGAAGACGGCGGCGGTCGCCGGCTGGGTGCGCCGGCACGGCGGCCCGGTCGCCTGGGTCACCCTGACGGCGCTGGAGTCCACACCCGCGCTCGTCGACGTCGTCGTCACCGACGCGCTGCGCCGGGTCGGTGAGGCCGACACCAGCCCGCCGGGCGTGGAGACGCTGCGCCATCTCCCCGGCCCAGGGGCGGGCCCGGAGGCCCGGTGGCTGGCCCTGCGCACCGCGCTCGGTGGCCTCACCTCCCCGGTGGTGCTCGTCGTCGACGACCTCGACGCCGCACCCGGCTCCCTGGAGGACAGCCTGCTCGCCGCGCTCGTCGAGAGCGGGCCGGCCCTCCTGCGGATCGTCCTCGTCGGGAAGCAGCGGCCACCGCTGCGCCTGGCGAAGCTGGAGGTCGGCGGGCAGCTCGGGCGCATCGACGTCGCCGACGTCCGCTTCCGGCTCGCCGAGACCCGGGAGCTGGCCCGCACGCTGGGGCGCGAGCTGCCGGAGGACCGGCTCCACGCCCTGCAGCGGTGGACCGGCGGGTGGCCGGTGGCGGTCCACCTCGGCCTGCTCGACTCCGCCTCCGCGCGGCTCGACGGCGGCGAGCCGCCGCCCGCCGTCAGCCCGGCGCTCGTCGGGCTCGTCGTGGAGAACGTCCTCGCCGCCCTGCCACCGCACCTCGTCGACCTCGTGCTCGCCACCACCACGCTCGACTGGGTGGACCCCGAAACTGCCGTGCGCCTCACCGGTCGGCCCGACGCCGGGCACCTGCTCGACGAGTGCGTCCGCCGGGGGCTCTTCGTCGAGCGTTACCAGGTGGAGGGGGTTCCGCGGTACCGGTGGCACCCGGTGTTCAGCGAGCTGTGCCGTGCCGTCCTGCGTGAGCGCGACCCCGCCCGGGCGTGCGAGCTGGAACGCGCTGCCGCCCGGGCGCTCGCCGACCAGGGCCACTTCCTGCACGCCGTGGAGCACGCGCGCCGGGCGGGCGACACCGAGATGGTCCACGCGATGCTCCGCTCCCGGTGGCTGTGGGCGGTGCTCGAAGCGCGTGCTCCGGAGGCCGCGCGGCTGTTCTCGGCGCTGGCCACCGACAACCAGGACGACCCGGCCCTCATCCTCGCCCACGCGTGCGTCCTCGACGTCACGGGTGACCGTTCCGGTGCCCGGCTGCGCTACGAGCAGGCCAAGGCCGCGGTCGCCGCGCACGGGCCTGCCGAGGCCGTACGAGTCGACGCGATGCGCGCGCTCGCCGAGCTCTTCCTCGCCGACTCCGCGGAGGTCCTGGCCGAGGCCGTCGACACCGTGCTGGCCACGATCAAGGCGGGTGGCTACGACGATGCGAGCATCCGGGCCGCTGCTCTGTTCGTCGCCGGATGGACCGAGCTGCGGCTGCGTCGCGACCCGCCGCACGCCGTCGCGCTGCTCCGGCTGGCGGCCACCGAGTGCGAGCGGACCGGCCAGCCCACCATCGCCGCGCGGGCCCGGACCAACCTCGCGTTCGCGGCGGCCCTCACCGGCGACCTCGGGACGGCGCTCGCGGAGCTCGCGGCAGCCGGCGGCCGCGACGTGCCCGCCGGTGCCTGGACCGGTCACGACGGCGGCATCGTCGACTTCACGCGCGGGTTCGTCGCCTTCTACCGGCACGAGCTCGACGCGGCCGAGCGCTGTCTGCGCGCCGTCCTCACCGCCCGGCCGGCCGGCGGCTACTCGCACATCGCGCGGCTCTACCTCGTCCAGACGCTTGTGGCCACCGGCGACCTGCTCCGCCTCGACGAGGCGGAGGCCGAGCTGGCGAAGGTGCCGGCAGGCGAGGAGCACGGGTTGCCGTGGGGGTACTTCCGCACCGCCTCCGTCGCCGTCGTCGAGGCGGCACGCGGCCGGTCCGCCCAGGCCGCGGCTCTCCTGCGGGACCTGCCGCCGATGCCCCGCGCCCCCATCGTCGGCTGCTACGTCGCCCGGGTGCTGGAGCAGGTGGGGGACCCGGCGAGCGCGGCGGCAGCCCTGGACCAGGTCGGGTCGACCGCCCCGCCGTTCGCCCGCGCCCACGCCCTCGTCACCCGGGCGCTGCTCCACCTGGGTGACGGGAAGAGCCAGGCGGCGCACGACGCGCTCGAGCAGGCACTGGAGCTTGCTGCCCCGCAGGACGCGGTGTGGCCCTTCACCAGGGACGAGCGGATCACCACGCTGCTCGAGGACCACGGCACGTGGGGCACGCGCCACGAGGGCTTCGTCGCCCGCCTCCTCGCCGCGCTTGCCGACGGTCCGGCGGTGGACGTGCTCTCCCCGCGTGAGCAGGAGGTCCTTGCCCACCTGCGCACGGACATGACGACGGCGGAGATCGCCGACGCGCTGTTCGTGTCGGTCAACACCGTCAAGACCCACCTGCGGGCCATCTACCGCAAACTCGGGGTGAGCGGCCGGCGGGAGGCGGTGCGCGTCAGGGTGCCGACCTACCTCGTCCGACATCGCTGACGGCGGGGCACCGGCCCCCACCCGACATCGCTGACGGCGGGGCACCGGCATCGTCCGGTCGCGCTGACGCCCGGGGCATCGGCGCCCTGGCGGCGGGAGCGGAGCGCGGTCAGTCGCGCCCCCGGCGCATCGTCGTCGCCTGCGGGCGGTCCCGGAGGGTCACGACGACGTCGCGGTGGACGAACGGCCCGGCTGCCAGGGCCTCGCCCGCGCCCAGGTGCTCGGCCCGGGTGAGCATGTCCAGCGGCAGGTGGGGCAGGGCGGCGCCGAGCTCGGTGAGGTCTGCCTCCGTGACCGTCGGCGTGAGCAACGCGTTCGTGCACCGGGAGAGGACGCCCCGGTGCACGTCGGCCGGCGCCGGCGCGGAGACGACCAGCCACAGCCCGTGCCGGTGCCCCTCGAGGGCCAGCTGGACGACCCGGTTGCGCACCGCCCGCTCGACCGGGGAGGTGGTGTCGGGCGGGCAGAGGTGATCGGCACCGTGGAGGACCACGAGCACCTGGCCGCCATCGTCCCGGCGGGCCAGCAGGTGGTCGAGGACGCCGAGGGCGACGGTGAGCCGCTGCTCGCGGCCGGGGTAGCCGGCGAGGTCGAGCACGCCGGCCGGCGCGGTGGCGAGGGCGTCGGTCACCGCCGGCTCCTCCGCGGCCCACACGGTCTGCCACTCCGGCAGCGTGAGCAGATCCACGCGCTCGGCGAGCCGGAGGGCGCCGGCGGTGCCGAGGTCACGCAGGGCGGGGGCCAGCGTCCCGAGCTCCAGGGCACGGCCTTCGGACCACACGTGGACGAGCGCGTTGAGCTCGGTCCGGTCCGTCGCCGGGTCCAGGCCCAGGAGGGCGGCCCGGGAACGGACGGGCAGGTCGGCGAAGCGGATCCGCAGCGGCCGGTGCACCGAGTCGGGGTGCAGGTGGAGGACCTCCCGCGGGTCGGACCTGGACCCGCCGGCCTGCGCGGCCGGCGGCTCGATACCGGAGAGGCTGCCGTCGAGGTCGAGCACGACGAGGGAGAGCGAGGTGCCGACGAGGGCCCGCTCGACGAGGGCGCTGACGGCGTGGGCCCGCTGCGCCGGGTCCCGGCCACCGCAGAAGGTGTGCCGGTTGACCCGGTCCGCACGCAGGTGCACGGGGAGCCCGGGGAAGCCGGCCACGTGGCCCAGCCGCAGGGCGTCCAACCGGTGCGGGTGGGTCGCACGGGGCTGGTCGGGCAGTCGGGGCCGGCTTGACTCCCAGGACTGGTCGGTCACGCGGAGGGGGTCGGCCACGCGAGGGTGGTCGGCCACAGGAGGGTGAGCTGTCGTGGGGGTTGACATGCCGCCATCGTGGGCATGCCACGACGCGACGTGGCTCACCCGAAGGGGACGATTTCCGGGTGGGGGAGGAGAACGGGCGGGCGCCCGGGCGCCAGGTACCCTGCAGCAATGGCCAAGCCGCAGCTGCTCAAACCCCTCACCGCCGCCCGGAAGCTCGGGGTCCTGCTCGCCGCGACCCCCGAGGAGTTCCAGGCGCGGGACATCTCCCGCGACGAGCTCGACGAGCTGCAGGCCGACCCGCCGGAGTGGCTGCGCGAGCTGCGCCGCAACGGGCCGCACCCCCGACAGGAGGTGGCCCGACGGCTGGGGGTGTCGACGTCCGGTCTGGCCCGTGCGGGGCTCACCGAGCCGCTGACGACGCAGCAGATCAACGAGCTGCGGGGCGACCCGCCCGCGTGGCTGGTCGCCGAGCGCGAGACGTGGGCCCGGGTCCGGGCGGAGGAGGCCCGGTTGCGACAGCGCCGCGCAACCGGCAGCTGAGCGGTCTGGGCCGAGAGCGCGGCGGCTGCTAGGTTGCCGCGATGACCTTTCGTGCGATGCTGCCTCGGTCGAGCCGTTGCGTCACGCTGCGCCCCCTCGAGCACCGGGACGCGACCGCCTACGCCGCCGGTGCGGCCGACCCGGACGTCCGGCGTCTCGCTCACCTGCCCGAGCCCGAGTACACCCCGGGACGGGTCCGGGAGCTCATCGACACCACGGTCGAGGAGGGGCTGTCCAGTGGCACGCTGGCCGTCCTTGCCCTCGCCGACGCCGCGACCGACGACTTCCTCGGGAGCATGGTCATCTTCGATGTGACCGTCGACTCCGCAGAGGTCGGCTTCTGGGTTGCGCCTGCCGGCCGCGGGCGGGGGGTGGCGGCGGCGGGCCTGCGGCTGGCGTGCGACCTCGCCCGCGCCCGTGGGATGACGCACCTGCGCGCACGCACGGATGTCGACAACGCTGCCTCCCGCACGGTCCTCGAACGGGCGGGCTTCCGGCCCGTCGGAGCGCCCGCCCCGGGCACGACCCCCTCCGGTGCGGTCGCGACGATGCAGGAGTACGTCGCCGCGGTGTGAGGCTCAGGCGTCCCAGCGGAACGCGCGGGTGGCCAGCACGCTGCCCACCACCGCCCACCCGGCGAGCACCGCGAGCGCGGCGAGGTCGACCAGCCCCTCGGTGGTCAGCGTGCGCAGCGCCTCGCCGAGCGCCCCGGGCGGGAGGTAGGCCATGACGGAGTCGAGCGGCGCGGGCAGCAGGCCGAGCGGCAGCAGCAGCCCGCCGCCCACGACCATGAGGACGAAGAGCAGGTTGGCGATCGCCAGCACCGCCTCCGGGCGCAGCGTGCCGCCGACGAGCATGGCGAAGGCGACGAAGACCGCCGTCCCGAGCACCATGAGCACCGCCGCGGCGACCACCTGGGCCCCGCCCACGCCCTCCGGTCGCCAGCCCAGGACGAGGGCGAGGAGCCCGAGCACGCCGGTCTGCACGACGAGGACGATGAGCACCGCCCCGAGCTTGCCGGCGAGCAGTCCCTGCGGCCCCAGCGGCGTGGTGGCGAGCATGCGCAGCACGCCCCAGCGCCGGTCGAAGGCGACGGCGATCGCCTGGGAGGTGAAGGAGGACGCCACCGCCATCGCCAAAGCTCCCCCCAGGGCAGCGGCCGGGCGCGGGTCCGGCAGCGGGACGACGTCGGTCGTCGTGAGCACGACGAGCGCGATGGCGGGCAGCAGCAGGGTGAGCAGCAGCTGCTCCCCGTTGCGGAGCACGGCAAGGGTCTCGAACCAGGTCTGCGCCCAGACCCGACGGAGGGTCGCGCTCATGCGGCGTCGACCCGCAGCTCGCGCCCGGTGAGGGCGAGGAAGGCGTCCTCCAGCGTGGGGCGGGTGAGGGCCACCTCGGCGTCGCCGTGCCCTGCCGTCGCCAGCGCCCCGGCGACGACCGCGAGGGCGGCGGCGTCGAGCTCCCCACCCTCCCGGTCGCGGACCATGACGACGTTCCCGCCCTCCACCGTCGTCCGCAGAGCGGGGTGCGCGGCCAGCGCGTGGTCGAGGTCGGTGGCGAGCCGCACCGCGTCCGTCCCCGGCGGGGTGGAGATCCGCACGTACGGGGCACCGCGGAGGGCGGCGGGGGAGCCGGCCGCGACGTCCGTGCCGCGGTCGACGACGACGACGTGGTCGGCGAGCTCCTCGGCCTCGGTCATCAGGTGGGTGGTCAGGACGATGGACGTGCCCTCCGCCCGCAGCTCGCGGACCAGTTCCCACACCGCCAGCCGCGCCTGCGGGTCGAGCCCGGCGGTGGGCTCGTCGAGGAAGACGAGCTCCGGCTCCCCGACGATCGCGCAGGCCAGCGCGAGCCGCTGCCGCTGCCCCCCGGACAGGTGCCGGACACGGGTGCGCGCCACCTTGGCCAGCCCGAGCCGCTCGAGCAGCGGGTCGGCGGCGGCCGGACGGTCGTGGAGCCGGGCCACGTGCCGCAGCACCGCCCCGGCCCGCGGCGCCATGGGTAACCCGCCCTCCTGGAGCATGACACCGACGCGGCGCCGCAGCTCACCGGCAGCCTCCGGCATCGACCGGTCCAGGCCGAGGACCTCGATGCGGCCGCCGTCCGGACGCCGCAGGCCCTCGCAGCACTCGATGGTCGTGGTCTTGCCGGCACCGTTCGGACCGAGCACCGCGGTCAGCTCACCGCGCCCGGCGCGCAGGCTGAGCCCGTCGACGACGTCGCGGTCGCCGTAGCGTTTACGCAGCTGCTCGACGAGCAGCGCGGGGGAGTCGGAGAGCACGGGCCAAGGGTAGTCCGGGCAGGACCCCGTCCCGGAACCGGGTGACTCCGGCCACGGTGAGGCTTGCCTTCCTTGCGCGGGGCGATTTCGGCAACGAGACTGTTCCTTAATGTGTGCCCGCCAGTGAGCAGCCCCCGCGAGCCACGAGAGGAGGAGCGAGCCGTGAGTGACACGCGTGTCGAGTCCGACACCACGACCCAGGATCGCGTCCTGCGCCTCGTGGTGGAGCACGGGCCGATCAGCGCGGCCGAGCTCGCCCGTCTGCTCGACCTGACACCCGCCGGTGTGCGGCGCCATATCGCCGCCCTCGAGCGCGAGGACCGCATCGTCGTCCACGAGCCCGCCGGACCGGAGCAGCGCCGGCGCGGCCGGCCCGCCCGCTACTACGTCGCCACCGACGCCGGCCGGGAGGGCCTGTCCCAGGCCTACTCCGACCTCGCCACCGACGCCCTGGCCTACCTCGAGTCCGTCGCCGGTCCGGGCGCAGTCGAACGCTTCGCCCACCACCGGCTGCGGGAGATGGAGGAGCGCTACACCCCTCTCGTCGACGCGGCCGGGGACGACCTGGAGAAGCGTGCGCGCGCCCTGGCCTCGGCCCTGACCAAGGACGGCTACGCTGCCACGGTGCGCGAGGTGGGCCCCCGCGGGTTCGCCGTCCAGCTCTGCCAGGGCAACTGCCCGGTGCTCGCGGTGGCGGAGAGCTACCACGAGCTCTGCGACGCGGAGACCAAGGCCTTCTCCCGCCTGCTCGGTGTCCACGTCCAGCGCCTGGCCACCCTGGCCGGCGGCGAGCACGTGTGCACCACCCACATCCCGACCAGCATCCCGATCGGCCGCCCCAGCACGTCACCGCGCGGTGACGACACGGAAGGAATCTGATGACGAGTACGACCGACACCCGGATGACCCAGGAAGAGACGATCAACTCTTTCGGGTCCTACCAGTACGGCTGGCGTGACCCGGACGTCGCCGGTGCCTCGGCCCGGCGCGGCCTGAACGAGGAGGTCGTCCGCGACATCTCCCAGCTGAAGGACGAGCCGGAGTGGATGCTCAAGCGCCGGCTGCGTGCGCTGAAGCTGTTCGAGAAGAAGCCGATGCCGAACTGGGGTGCGGACCTGTCGGGCATCGACTTCGACACGATCAAGTACTTCGTGCGGTCCACGGAGAAGCAGGCCACCAGCTGGGAGGAGCTGCCCGAGGACATCAAGAACACCTACGACCGGCTCGGCATCCCCGAGGCGGAGAAGCAGCGCCTCGTCGCCGGTGTGGCCGCGCAGTACGAGTCCGAGGTCGTCTATCACCAGATCCGGGAGGACCTCGAGGCACAGGGCGTCATCTTCCTCGACACCGACACCGCGCTGAAGGAGCACCCGGAGTTCTTCGAGGAGTACTTCGGCACCGTCATCCCGGCCGGTGACAACAAGTTCGCCGCGCTCAACACCGCGGTGTGGTCCGGTGGCTCCTTCGTGTACGTGCCCAAGGGCGTCCACGTCGAGATCCCGCTCCAGGCCTACTTCCGGATCAACACCGAGAACATGGGCCAGTTCGAGCGGACCCTGATCATCGCCGACGAGGGCTCCTACGTGCACTACGTCGAGGGCTGCACCGCCCCGATCTACAAGACCGACTCCCTCCACTCCGCGGTCGTGGAGATCATCGTCAAGAAGGACGCCCGCGTCCGGTACACGACGATCCAGAACTGGTCGACGAACGTGTACAACCTCGTCACCAAGCGCGCGACCGTCGAGGCCGGCGGCAACATGGAGTGGGTCGACGGCAACATCGGGTCCAAGACCACGATGAAGTACCCGGCGATCTACCTCATGGGCGAGCATGCCCGCGGCGAGACGCTCTCCGCGGCGTTCTCCGGTGCCGGTCAGCACCAGGACACCGGCGCCAAGATGGTCCACATGGCCCCGCACACCTCCTCCTCGGTGGTGTCGAAGTCGGTGTCGCGCGGCGGTGGCCGCTCCTCCTACCGCGGCCTGGTCCAGGTCCTGGAGGGAGCGACCCACTCCAAGTCGACCGTCCTGTGCGACGCGCTGCTCGTGGACACGATCTCGCGCACCGACACCTACCCGTACGTCGACGTCCGTGTGGACGACGTCGAGATGGGTCACGAGGCCACCGTCTCCAAGGTGAGTGAGGACCAGCTCTTCTACCTCATGTCCCGTGGTCTCACGGAGACGGAGGCGATGGCGATGATCGTGCGCGGCTTCATCGAGCCGATCGCCCGTGAGCTGCCGATGGAGTACGCCCTGGAGCTCAACCGCCTCATCGAGCTCCAGATGGAGGGGTCCGTCGGCTGATGTCCACCGCCGTCCAGTCCACCTCCGCACCAGACAAGGAATCCATGAAGACCGACCACTCGCGTGCCGTCGCCGACGGCGCCCACAGCCACGCCGGCCCCGAGCCCGCCGGGCAGCGGTTCACCTCCTTCGAGCTCTCGGACTTCCCCGTGCCCACGGGCCGGGAGGAGGAGTGGCGCTTCACGCCCGTCGACCGCCTGCAGAAGTTCTTCGCCGGTGAGCTGACCGGGCCGGCCCCCGCCGTCGCCGTCGACGCCGCCCCCGGCGTGCGCGTCGAGCAGGTGGGCCGTGACGACGAGCGGCTCGGCACGGTCGGGGCTCCCATCGACCGGGCCGGCGCCGCGGCGTGGACCTCGTTCACCGAGGCCACCGTCCTCACCGTGGAGAAGCAGCAGACCCCCGAGCAGCCCACCTCGGTGACGATCACCGGCGCCGGTGACGGCGAGCCCGGCGCCCAGCACCTGCTCATCGTGGCCGAGGAGCTCTCCGAGGCGACTGTCGTGCTCAACCACGCCGGCTCGGCCCAGCTCGCCCAGACGGTCGAGATCGACGTGCGCGACGGCGCCCAGCTCACCGTGGTCAGCCTCCAGGAGTGGGACGAGGGCAGCATCCACCTCAGCGCGCACCGCACCCGTGTGGGCCGCGACGCCAAGATCCGGCACATCGTCGTCACCCTCGGTGGCGACATCGTGCGGATCACCCCCGACTCGGTGCTCTCCGCGCCGGGCGGCGAGGTGGAGAAGATCGGTCTGTACTTCACCGACGGCGACCAGCACCAGGAGCACCGTCTCCTCGTCGACCACAGCGCCCCGAACTGCATCTCCCGCGTCACCTACAAGGGCGCGCTGCAGGGGCAGGACGCCCACGCCGTATGGATCGGCGACGTCGTCATCCGGTCGCAGGCCGAGGGCACCGACACCTACGAGCTCAACCGCAACCTCGTCCTCACCGAGGGCGCGCGGGCCGACTCCGTGCCCAACCTGGAGATCGAGACGGGTGAGATCGAGGGCGCCGGCCACGCCAGCGCCACCGGGCGCTTCGACGACGAGCAGCTGTTCTACCTCAAGGCCCGGGGCATCCCCGAGGTCGAGGCGCGCCGCCTCGTCGTCATCGGCTTCTTCGCCGAGCTCATCAACCAGATCGACGTGCCCAGCGTCACCGAGCGCCTCACCGCGGCGATCGAGGACGAGATCCGGCAGTACGAGGCCCTGACGGCATGAGCGCCCAGTACGTGTGCGACACCGGCGACCTCGAGCCGGGTGAGGCGATGCGGGTGGACATCGAGGACGCCGACGGCCGTCCCGTCCCCGTCGCCGTCGTACGCGACGAGGCCGGTGACTTCCACGCCGTCTCCGACATCTGCTCCCACGGGCAGGTGAACCTCTCGGACGGCGAGGTGGAGGACTCCACCATCGAATGCTGGCTGCACGGGTCGACCTTCGACCTGCGCACCGGCAAGCCGCTGAGCCTGCCGGCCACCCAGCCGGTTCCCGTCTACGCCGTCTCCGTCGAGGGCGACAGCGTCCTCGTCGACATCACCGTGACCGTCGGCGCCAACGCCTGAACCCGACTTACAGGAAGAGAAGAACCCCGCAAATGTCCAAGCTCGAGATCAAGAACCTCCACGCCTCCGTGGAGACCCAGGACGGCCCGAAGCCGATCCTCAAGGGCGTCAACCTCACCATCGACAGCGGCCAGATCCACGCGATCATGGGCCCCAACGGGTCGGGCAAGTCGACGCTCGCCTACGCGCTGGCCGGCCACCCGGCCTACGAGGTGACCGAGGGTGAGGTGCTGCTCGACGGCGAGAACCTCCTGGAGATGGAGGTCGACGAGCGTGCCCGCGCCGGCCTCTTCCTCGCCATGCAGTACCCGGTCGAGGTCGCCGGTGTGTCGGTGTCGAACTTCCTGCGCACCGCCAAGACCGCGATCGACGGCGAGGCCCCGCCGCTGCGCACCTGGGTCAAGGAGGTCAACGCGGCGATGGAGAAGCTGCGCATGGGCTCCGACTTCGCCCAGCGTGACGTCAACTCCGGCTTCTCCGGCGGTGAGAAGAAGCGCCACGAGATCCTGCAGATGAAGCTGCTCAAGCCGAAGTTCGCGATCCTCGACGAGACCGACTCCGGCCTCGACGTGGACGCCCTGCGCATCGTCGGCGAGGGCGTCAACGACGCCCAGGCCGAGACGAACGCCGGGATCCTCCTCATCACCCACTACACGCGGGTGCTGAAGTACATCAAGCCCCAGTTCGTCCACGTCTTCGTCGATGGTCGCATCGCCGAGGAGGGCGGCCCCGAGCTCGCCGAGCGGCTCGAGGCCGAGGGCTACGACAAGTACGTGACGGCCGCGGTCTGACCGCGCCCGGAGAGGACGTTCGATGAGTGCACCGGTCACCGCCGGCTCGACCGCTCTGAGCGCGGCCGAGCTGGCGGCCGTGCGCGCCGACTTCCCGATCCTGGGAAGGACGACCCGTAGCGGCCGGCCGCTGGTCTACCTGGACTCGGCGGCCACCTCGCAGAAGCCCCAGTGCGTCATCGACGCCGAGCAGGACTTCTACGAGAAGCGCAACGCCGCCGTCCACCGCGGCGCCCACCAGCTCGCCGAGGAGGCCACCGAGGCCTACGAGGCGGCCCGGGCGGCCGTGGCGGGGTTCGTCGGGGTGGACCCCGACGAGGTGGTGTGGACGAAGAACGCCACCGAGGGGATCAACCTCGTGGCCTACGCCATGTCCAACGCCACACTGGGCCGCGGCGGCAAGCAGGCCGTGGAGCGGTTCGCCCTGCGGCCCGGCGACGAGATCGTCGTCACCGAGGCCGAGCACCACGCCAACCTCGTGCCGTGGCAGGAGGTCGCGGCCCGCACGGGCGCCACCCTGCGGTGGATCGGGGTCGGGCAGGACGGCCGGCTCGACCCGGCGACCTTCGACGTCATCGGCGAGCGCACCCGGGTGGTCGCGTTCACGCACGCCTCGAACGTCACCGGCGCGGTGAGCCCGGTCGGCGAGATCGTCGGCCGGGCCCGCGCCGTCGGGGCACTCGTCGTCCTCGACGCCTGCCAGAGCGTCCCGCACCTGCCCGTGGACCTGCGGGCGCTGGACGTCGACTTCGCCGTGTTCTCCGGGCACAAGATGCTCGGGCCCACCGGGGTCGGGGTGCTGTACGGGCGCCGCGAGCTGCTCGCCGCGATGCCGCCGGTGCTCACCGGCGGGTCGATGGTCCAGGTCGTGACCATGGAGAGCACCACCTACGCCGACCCGCCGCAGCGGTTCGAGGCGGGCACCCAGATGGTGTCGCAGACCGTCGGCCTGCACGCCGCGGTCGACTACCTCGCCGAGCTCGGCATGGACGCGGTCGCCGCCCACGAGCACGTGCTCACCCAGCGGCTGCTCGACGGCATCGCCTCGGTGCCCGGAGTGCGGGTGCTCGGCCCGACCGAGGCCGAGGACCGGCTCGCCGTCGTCGCCTTCTCCGTCGACGGCGTGCACCCGCACGACGTCGGCCAGGTGCTCGACAACGCCGGGATCGCGGTCCGGGTGGGCCACCACTGCGCCCAGCCGGTGCACCAGCGCCTGGGGGTGCACGCCTCTGCCCGCGCCTCTGCGTCGATCTACACCACCGAGGAGGAGATCGACGCGTTCCTCGCCGAGCTCGGCAAGGTCCGGCAGTTCTTCGGGGTGGACCATGGCTGACGCGTTGGAACAGCTCTACCAGCAGGTCATCCTCGACCACTCCCGTGAGCGGCACGGCGCCGGGGAGCTCGACCCCTACGACGCGGAGTCCTTCCAGGTGAACCCCACCTGCGGGGACCAGGTCACGCTGCGGGTCCGGCTCGCCCACGGTGAGGGTGGCCCGCGCCTCGACGCCGTCGGCTGGGTCGGCCAGGGCTGCTCGATCTCCCAGGCCTCGCTGTCCGTGCTCACCGACCTCGTCGAGGGGCGCACGATCCACGAGGTCGACACCCTGAACGAGACGTTCCGCGAGCTCATGCACTCGCGTGGGGCGGAGCTGACCGAGGAGAAGCAGGACTCCCTCGGGGACGCCAGCGCCTTCACCGGCGTGGCGAAGTACCCTGCCCGTATCAAGTGCGCCCTGCTGGGGTGGATGGCGCTGCGCGACGCCCTGGCCCACGCACTGACCAGCGAGCCCGCCACGGGCACGCACGAGGAGGACGAAGGATGAGCGAGAGCACCACGACCAACCCGAGCCCGACCACGGCCGCGGACGTCGAGGAGGCGATGCGTGACGTCATCGACCCCGAGCTCGGCATCAACGTCGTCGACCTCGGGCTCGTCTACGGGATCACCGTCGACCAGAACAACAACGCGGTCATCGACATGACGCTGACCTCGGCGGCGTGCCCGCTGACCGACGTCATCGAGGACCAGGCCGCCCAGGCCACCGACGGCCTTGTCAACGACATGCGGATCAACTGGGTCTGGATGCCGCCGTGGGGCCCGGAGAAGATCACGGCGGAGGGCCGCGAGCAGCTGCGGGCCCTCGGCTTCAACGTCTGACCCCCGCTCCTCACCGCCCACGTCTCACCGAGAGCTCACTTCCTGACGCCCCACCGGGCGGGAAGTGAGCTCTCGGCGCAAGATGCTGGGATGACGTTCAACGAAGGGGTGCGTGGAGACCCGAGCCGGGTCCGTACGTCCGGCGGACGCCGCGGCATGGCGATCGGTGGTGGGCTGGGCGGGGGCGGGCTCCTCCTCGTCCTCGTCGTCATGCTCCTCACCGGACAGAACCCGGTGGGTCTCCTCGGCGGGGGTGACGGCACCGGGCAGGACGCCGCTCCCGGGCTGGACCTGCGCAACTGCCAGACGGGCGCCGACGCCAACGCGCGCACCGAGTGCCGGATGGTGCTCACCGCGGACGCCCTCGACGTCTACTGGGACGGGGCCATGGCCGAGCAGGCGGGCGGCTCCTACGTCATGCCGGGCTTCACCATCTTCACCGACGCGGTGGACACGGGCTGCGGTGCGGCGACGTCCGCGGTCGGGCCCTTCTACTGCCCGGCCGACTCCTCGGTCTACCTCGACATCGGCTTCTTCGACCAGCTCGAGACACAGCTCGGTGCGCAGAACGCGCCATTGGCGCAGATGTACATCGTCGCCCACGAGTGGGGGCACCACACCCAGCACCTGCTCGGGACGATGAGCTCTGCCGACACACGCGACACCGGCCCGACGGGCGACGCCGTGCGGCTCGAGCTGCAGGCCGACTGCTTCGCCGGGATGTTCATCGGTGCTGCGGCCACGACCGTCGACCCGGACACCGGTGAGACCTTCCTCCAGGAGCCGACAGCCGACCAGGTGCGGACCGCGCTGGACGCGGCCGCCGCGGTCGGTGACGACCGCATCCAGCAGTCGGCGGGCCGAGAGGTCGAGCCGCACACCTGGACCCACGGCTCGGCGGAGCAGCGGACCCGCTGGTTCACCACCGGGTACGGGGAAGGCACCCTCCAGGCCTGCGACACCTTCGCCGTCGGCACCCCGTGACGACGGCGCGAGCGTCCGTCCGGCCCCCGGCCGCCGCCGCTAGCGCATGAGCACGACCGCCGGGTCGGTGAGCACGTCGGTGACGTCGGTGAGGAACGCCGCCGCCTCGGCGCCGTCGAGCACCCGGTGGTCGAAGGCGACCGTCACGGTGACGACCTCCCGTAGCGACACCTCTCCGCGGTGCTCCCACGGCCGGGTGCGGACCGCGCCCAGTGCGACGATCGTGCTCTGGCCGGCGTTGAGGATCGGCACACCGCCGTCGACGCCGAACACGCCGACGTTGGTCACGGTGAGCGTGGAGCCGGTGAGCTCGGTCATCGACAGCCTTCCCTCGCGCGCCTGTGCCGCCCGCGCGGCGATCTGGGCTGCCAGGGCGCCGGCGTCGAGCCTGTCCGCGTCGGGGATCGTCGGCACGACGAGGCCGCGGTCGGTCGCCACCGCGATCCCGAGGTGGACCGGGCCGAACAGCTCGATGTGGCCGGCGTCCGCGTCGAACCGTGCGTTGGCCGACGGCGTGCGCCCGGCGGCGAGGACGACGGCCCGGCACACCAGGGAGAGGAAGGTCGCCGGGTGCTCGCCGGCCCGGTCCTTGGTGCGGCGCAGCAGCGCCAGGGTCTCGGTGACGGCCACCGTGGAGTGGACGGCGGCGTGCGGCGCGCTGAACGCCGACTCCACCATGGCGCGGGCGGTGTGCTTCCGCAGGCCGGTGACGGGCACGATGGTCGAGGCACGTGCCTCCTGCTGGGTCTCGTAGCCCTCCTGCGCACGGTCGGTGCCCGCAGCCGCCTCGACGTCGGCGCGGCGGACGAGGCCGTCGGGGCCGGAGCCGCGCACGGTGTCGAGGTCGACGCCGAGGTGGCGGGCGAGCATCCGTACCGGCGGCATCGCCCGCGGCGTCGTGTGGCGGTGCTCGACGGCGTCGGGTCTGCGGTAGGGGACGGTGTCCCAGCTGCGCGGACGGCGGCGCGGCCGGGCGCCGGCGTCGGTCCGCGGGCCGTAGCCGACGAGCACCGCGTGCCGCTCCGGTGCCGGCTCGGCCGGTCCCGTGGTGGCAGGCTCCGGAGGGGCAGCTGCCGCGGGCACGACAGCCGCGGGCTCCGTCGGTGCCGTGACCGGCTCCGACCCGTGAGGAGGCGCATCACGGCCTGCGACCACGTCGAACTCCACGAGCGGCGCTCCCACGGGGACGACCTCCCCCTCCGCCGCATGGAGCGTGACGATCCGGCCCGCGTACGGGCTGGGGAGCTCGACCACCGCCTTGGCGGTCTCCACCTCCGCGAGGACCTGGTTGAGCTCGACCGCGTCGCCCTCGGCGACGTGCCAGGTGACGATCTCCGACTCGGTGAGCCCCTCACC
>NZ_CALGNQ010000116.1 GCF_937958535.1 uncultured Georgenia sp.
ACCCGGGCCGAGCGCGCCGCGGGGCGGGGACGGCGGTGGACCGGTCGGCACGGCGCGCCCCGGTGCACAGCACGCCGACGGGCTGCCCGTGCTCCTCGGCGGTGCCCGGGCCCGCCAGACGGACGGCACCACGTGCGGGTCGGCGGTGCTCGTCATGCTCGCCGCCACCGGCGACCCGGCCCTGGCGCAGTGGCTCGAGACGGGGAGCCTGCCGGCCGGGGAGCACCCGCCCGAGGTCCCCCAGGAGCCGGTCACCGGCGGCGCCGCCGCGCGCTTCGCCGCCGCGCAGCGCACCGTGCAGGCGGCCACCTCACGGCGGGGGCTCGGTCCGTTGCCGTGGCCGCGCGCCCTGGGCACCCCGCCCTGGACGGCTGCCCGCGTCGCCCGCTTCCCCGGCGTCCGCTACCGGGTGCGCCCGTTCGACGACGCGTCGGCACAGGCCCCCACCCTCCTCGGCCTGGTCGAGGCCGCGATCCGCCGCGGCCAGCCGGTGCCGCTCTACGTCGGCGGCGACGTCCGGGGCGGACTGTCGCACGCCGTGCCGCGCCACGTCGTCCTCGCCGTCCCGCCACCCCGCGGGGCCGGCCTGCCCGGCACGCTGCAGCTCTACGAGCCGGCCGCCGGGTCCGTGTTCGCGGTCCGCACCGCCGACCTGCTCGCGCGCACCGAGCCCCACCCGGCACTCGGCGGGTGGACGCACGTCGTGGCGACCCTGCTGCCCGTCCCGGACAGGTGACCAAGGCATGTGCATCGCCCCGCCCGGCAGGCCACACTAGAGGTTCCCCCGACAGCGACCTCGCAAGGAAGGGTGACCGATGAGCATTCCGCCGAACCCGACACCCGGCATCGACCTGCCCGACGACCCCGAGGAGGCCGTGGCTGCGCTGTCCCCCTCCACCGGCGAGGACTACGACCCGCCGGAGGTCGTCGACCCCGACCGCGAGGCGAGCGAGGCGGACCAGCTCGAACAGACCATCGAGGTCCCCGTGCTCGACGACGCCGACGTCGACGGGGAGGAGCTCTAGCCCCGCTAGGCTCGGAGGGCACCCAGCCCCAGGAGGAGCCATGACCGCACGCCAGGACGTCGCCCAGCTGATCGACCACACCCTGCTCAAGCCGGAGGCCACGGCCGAGCAGGTCGCCGCCCTGGTGGCGGAGGCGCGGGAGCTCGGCGTGCTCGCCGTCTGCGTCTCGCCCTCGCAGCTGCCGCTGCAGGGCGCCGAGGGCCTCGTCGTGGCCACCGTGTGCGGGTTCCCGTCCGGTGCGCACCACAGCGAGGTCAAGGCCGCCGAGGCCGCGCGCGCGGTGCGCGACGGCGCCGCCGAGGTCGACATGGTCATCAACCTCGGCGAGGCACGGGCCGGCAACTGGGCCGCCGTCGAGGCGGACATCGCTGCGGTGCGTGCGGCCGCGCCCTCCCCGGTGGTCCTCAAGGTCATCATCGAGTCCGCCGCGCTGGACGACGAGCAGGTCATCGCGGCCTGCCGGGCGGCCGAGGCGGCGGGCGCCGACTTCGTCAAGACCTCCACCGGCTTCCACCCGGCCGGTGGGGCCAGCGTCCACGCCGTCGAGCTCATGGCGCAGACGGTGGGCGGCCGGCTGGGGGTCAAGGCATCCGGGGGCATCCGGGACGCCGCCGCCGCGCAGGCGATGATCGACGCCGGCGCCACCCGGCTGGGGCTGTCGAGCTCGGCCGCGGTGCTCGCGGGCTTCCCCGAGTCCTGACCACCCGGGCCGGTGGCGGCCTGCCGACGCGGGCCGTCAGCTGCGGCGGACCGCGGCGAGCAGCCCGGTGCCGGTGGGCAGCAGGGCGCTGGTGAGCCGCTCGTCCGCGCGCACCGCCTTGCCCAGCTCACGCATCGCCACCGTCGACTCGTCGCGGCGCGCCGGGTCGGCGACCCGGTCGTGCCACAGCGTGTTGACCACGGCCAGCACACCCCCGACGCGCAGCATCCGCACCGCCTGCTGGACGTAGTCGGCGACGTCGGCGGGGTCGGCGTCGACGAGCACGAGGTCGTAGGCGCCGTCGGCCATCCGCGGCAGGACGTCCATGGCCCGGCCGGAGATGAGCCGGGTGCGCGAGGACCGCACCCCCGCGGCGGCGAAGGCCTCCCGCGCGGCGCGCTGGTACTCGGTGTCGACGTCGATGGTGGTGAGCACACCGTCCGGGCGCATACCACCCAGGAGCCACAGCCCGCTCACCCCCGTCCCGGTGCCGATCTCGACGACGGCGCGGGCCCCGACGGCGGCGGCGAGCAGGCGCAGCGCCGCCCCGGTGCCGGCACCGACGGCCGGGGCGCCGAGCTCCTCCGCGCGGCGACGTGCGGAGAGGATGACGTCGTCCTCCGGGATGAACTCCTCGGTGTACGCCCAGCTGAGGGCCTTCTCGGCAGCGATGGTGGTGCCTCCCGTTGCTCGCGCCCGTGTCGGCGTGCGGACTGTCCCTGATCGTATCGTCACCCGTCCAGGGACCCCTCAGGTTTCCCTCGTATCCTGGGACCCGGACCCCAGTGAGGAAGGCCCCGCATGACCACGCAGGACGAGACCACCTGGACGCCGCCGTCCTGGGAGGAGATCGTGCGCGACCACTCCGCCCGCGTCTACCGGCTGGCCTACCGGCTGACCGGGAACAAGGCCGACGCCGAGGACCTCACCCAGGAGACGTTCGTCCGCGTCTTCCGCTCGCTGCACTCCTACCAGCCCGGCTCCTTCGAGGGCTGGCTGCACCGGATCACCACCAACCTCTTCCTCGACGGCGCCCGCAAGCGGTCCCGGCTGCGGCTCACCCACCTCGGTGAGCACGCCGAGCAGGTCCCCGCCTCCCACGAGCAGCACGACCTCCACCGCCGCTACGAGCACGGGCACGTCGACCCGGACATCCAGGCCGCGTTGGACGCGCTGCCGCCCAAGTACCGGGCCGCCGTCGTCCTCAGTGACGTCGAAGGACTGTCCTACGAGGAGATCGCGGCGACGCTCGGCATCAAGATGGGGACCGTGCGCTCCCGCATCCACCGCGGCCGGGCGATGCTGCGGGAGCGGCTCGGGCACCTGCGTCCCGGTGCGTTGAGCGAGGAGGTGGTCCGGTGAACCACCTCGGCTCCCGGGTCGCCGCTCTCGTGGACGGCGAGCTGCCGGCCGCCGAGACCGAGGCCCTGCTCGCCCACGTGGCGGTCTGTCCGCGGTGCGAGTGGCTGCTCGCCCAGGAGCGCGCCTCCCGCACCGTGCTCAGCCGGGCCGGGGACGTCCAGCCCGACCCCGAGCTCACCGCCCGGCTGCTCGCCCTGTCGCCCGGACCCGAGTTGCCCGAGCCGCGCCGCCGCCGCGGCCTGCTCGCCGGTGCCGGTGTGGTGGGGCTCGTGGGCACCGTCGTCGGCGGGCTCGTGGTCGTCGGCGGGCTCGTCGAGCCGCGGACCGACCCGCAGGCGATCCTCGAGGCGGTCAACGACACCCCCGGAGAGCGCCCGGCCGAGCTGCCCGAGGGCCTGGGCTCCACCGAGGCCTCCGGGGACATCGTCGCCTGGCTCGCCGCCGAGGGGTGGAGCGCGCCGGAGACGCTGCCCCACGGGATGCGGGTGGTGGACGTCGAGGTCCACGAGACGGACACGGGGGAGATCCTCGAGCTGGAGATCGCCGGGTCGATGGCGCACGTGCGGCTGCTCCAGCAGCGGGGCGTGCTCGCGGACCACGCCGTCGCCGAGCTGCAGACCGAGCTCGTCGGCCGGCACGACGCGCTGCTGCTCCCCACCGGTGTGCACGACGTCGCCCTGCAGAGCGAGGACTGCGTGGTCGTCGTCCTCGCCGCCCCCGACGACGCCCCCTACACCGACGCGATCCTCGCCGCCCTGCCCGCCGGGGGCTACGACACCTCGCCCGCCGCCCGCCTGGCCCGCGGCTGGCGGGCCGTGACGGAGTGGGCGCGCGGCTGATGCCCGCAGCGAGCTGACGGAGGAGACTGGGCTGATGAACGAACGTCCCGGTGAGCACGAGCCGGCCTACCCGCCGGCCCCGGCCCCCCGCACCGAGCCGTACAGCGTGGACGAGCCGGACCGCCGCCCCTACGGCACCGCGGACACCGACCGGAACGACGAGTACCGCACGAGGGGGGAGCACACGCCACGGGACGACCGGGCGCCGGCCTACGAGCCGGCTGCGGGGTACGACCCGTGGCGCCCGGCGCACGGCTCGCCCGCGGGGCAGGGCGACGGGCCGGCCACGTCCCACGCACAGCTGCCGTGGTCGTCGCCGCGCGGCGAGACGGACACCCGGGCCTACCCGGCGTCGGCGCCGCCGCCGGAGTACGTGCCCGGCGACGGCCGGGCGGCCGCCCCGGCCGACCACCTGTGGCGTGACCCCTCGGCCCGGCCGTGGCAGCCCCCCACGGGCGAGACGCACCCCCAGCAGGTCCTCCCGCAGCAGGCACGCCGCCGGCGCCGGCGGCGGCAGGTGGGCCTCGGCGTCGTCGTCCTCCTCGTGCTCGTCGCACTCCTCGGTGGGCTCGTGCTCGGTGCCCTCGGCGCCCGGGCGCTGTGGCCGGCCGCGTCGTCCTCGGGCACGCTGCCCACCGCCGGCTCCCCGGTGTCGACCACCCGCCCGCCGGACTCGGTCGCCGGGATCGCCGCCGCCGCGCTGGAGAGCACCGTGTTCATCGAGGTCGTGGGCGGCAGCTCCGCCTCCAGCGGCAGCGGCATGGTGCTGCGCGAGGACGGCTACCTCGTGACGAACAACCACGTCATCGCAGCCGCCGCGGACGGGCGCGGCGTCGTCCTGGTCACCTTCCCCGACGGCGGCCAGGAGGAGGCGGAGATCGTCGGGCGGACGACCGACTACGACCTCGCCGTCCTGCGGGTCCGCCGCGACGGGCTCACCCCGCTGCCGCTCGCGGACTCCGACGCCGTCGTCGTCGGGGACCCGGTGGTGGCGGTCGGTGCGCCGCTCGGGTTGGAGGGCACGGTGACGAGCGGGATCGTCTCCGCACTCAACCGGCCCGTCCAGGCGGGCAACTCGCAGGACACCTCCTTCATCAACGCCATCCAGACCGACGCCGCGATCAACCCCGGCAACTCCGGGGGACCGCTGATCAACGCCGCCGGGGAGGTGGTGGGGATCAACACCGCGATCGCCCAGGCGAGCGGTCAGCCCACCGGCAGCATCGGCCTGGGCTTCTCCATCCCGTCCAACCAGGTGCGCCGCACGGCCGAGGAGATCATCGAGACCGGCCGGGCCACCTACCCGGTCATCGGTGTCGCGCTCGACACCCGCTACCAGGGCGAGGGCGTCCAGGTGCTGGAGACCGACTCCGACGACACCCCCGCCGTGACCCCGGGCGGCCCGGGCGAGGAGGCGGGGATCGAGCCCGGTGACGTCATCACCCACATCGACGGGCAGCCGGTGACCACCCCCTCGGAGCTCATCGTCGCCGTGCGGGCACGTGCCCCGGGGGACACCGTCGTGCTCACCGTGCGCTCCGACGACGGGGAGCGGGAGGTCGAGGTCGTGCTGGACGAAGCCGTCAGCGACGGGTGACCGGCGGCCTATCCTAGGGACCGTGCCGATCAACGGGTCCGAGCTGGCGGTCATCGCGCTGTTGGCGATCATCCTCGTCGGCCCCGAGCGACTACCGCAGTACGCACAGCAGCTGGGGCGCCTGGTGCGCAACCTGCGCCGCCTCTCCCAGGACGCCTCCGACCGCGTGCGCGCGGAGCTGGGGCCGGAGCTCGACGACCTCGACCTCAGGTCGCTCGACCCGCGGCAGTACGACCCCCGGCGCATCGTGCGCGACGCGCTGCGGGAGGAGCCCACGCGCCCGGCGCGCCCACCGCAGGCCCCGGCGGGCAAGGCCCCCTTCGACGACGAGGCGACCTGAGACCGGGCGCGACGAGGCGACCTGAGACCGGGTGCGGGCTCGCGCCCGCCGGCGTCAGACCGGGCTGATACCGAGGGAGCGGCCGGCCAGACCGCGGGCGCGGCGGCTCAGGCCGCGCGCGACCTCCCGCAGCACCTCGGCGGCGGGGGAGGAGTCCTCCTGGACGAACGGCACGCCGCGGTCGCCGCCCTCGCGGAGCTTGACCTCGATCGGGACCTGCCCGAGCAGCGGCACGTCGTAACCGAGGCCGGCACTGAGGTTGTCGGCCACCTGCTGCCCGCCGCCGGAGCCGAAGATCTCCAGGCGGCTGCCGTCGGGCTGCTCCAGCCACGACATGTTCTCGATGACGCCGACGACGTGCTGGTTCGTCTGCGCCGCCAGCGATCCGGCCCGCTCGGCGACCTCCGCGGCCGCCGTCTGCGGCGTCGTCACGACGAGCAGCTCGGCCGAGGGGAGCAGCTGGCCCACCGAGATCGCGATGTCCCCCGTCCCGGGCGGCAGGTCGAGCAGGAGGACGTCGAGGTCACCCCAGAAGACGTCGGCGAGGAACTGCTGCAGCGCGCGGTGGAGCATCGGGCCGCGCCACACGATCGGGCGCCCGGGCGGGGCGAACATGCCGATCGAGATGACCTTCACGTCACCGGCGACCGGCGGCAGGATCATGTCGTCGACCTTGGTCGGCGGGTGCTCGACGCCGAGCATGCGGGGGATGGAGAAGCCGTAGATGTCGGCGTCCACCACGCCGACCTTCAGACCGTCGGCGGCCATGGCCGCGGCGAGGTTCGCCGTCACCGAGGACTTGCCGACGCCGCCCTTGCCCGAGGTCACCGCGTACACCCGGGTGAGGTTGCCCGGCTCGGAGAACGGGATCGTCGGCTCCGCGGCGCCGCCGCGGAGCTGGGCGCGCAGCGCCTTGCGCTGCTCCTCGGTCATGACCCCCATGTCGACGCGGACGTCCTGGACGCCGGCGACGCGCTGGGCGGCGGCGGTGACGTCCTTGGTGATCGTGGTGCGCAACGGGCACCCCGCGGTGGTGAGGTCGATCCCGACGACGACGTCGCCGTCCTCGGCGACCTCCACGGAGCGGACCATCCCGAGCTCGGTGATGGGGCGGCGGATCTCGGGGTCGAGCACCTTCTCCAGCTCGGACCGGATCGCTTCGACGGTGGGGGCAGTCATGACCCCATGGTAGGTGCCTGTCGGGAGCGGACCCAAAGCCCCTTGGTCCCGGGCGGCCCAGGGCCCGGCGGCCGGGCCACGGGCCGCTCAGCGCTGCTCGGCCTCCTCCTGGCGCAGCTCCTCGAGCAGCGCGCGCAGCTCGGAGCGCACGAAGTCCCGCGTGGCGACGTCGCCCAGCGCAAGACGCAGCGCGGCCAGCTCGCGGGCGAGGTACTCGGTGTCGGCGAGGTTGCGCTCGGCGCGCTGGCGGTCCTGCTCGGCGGCGACCCGGTCGCGGTCGTCCTGGCGGTTCTGCGCCAGCAGGATGAGCGGTGCCGCGTAGGAGGCCTGGAGGGACAGCATGAGGGTGAGCGCGGTGAAGCCCAGGGCGGCGGAGTCGAAACGCAGGTTCGCGGGTGCCAGCGTGTTCCAGGCGATCCACCCGATGCAGAACGCGGTGAGGTAGACGAGGAAGCGCGGTGTACCGGTGAAGCGGGCGATCCCCTCGGCGACGTTGCCGACCATCTCGGAGTCCACCCGGGGACGGCGCAGCCAGCGTCGTCGGGTGTCCAGCGGGGTGTCGAGACGATCAGCCATGGACGCTCCTCGTCATCGCGGTGTCGGTGTCGTCGGTGTCGGCGTCGCGCCAGTCCTCCGGGAGCAGGTGGTCCAGGACGTCGTCCACGCTGATGGCGCCGAGGAGGCGGCCCTCGTCGTCGACGACGGGCAGCGCGGTGAGGTTGTAGGTGGCCAGCAGCCGGGTGACCTTGCCGATGTCGTCGTGCGGGCCGACCGTCTCGATGTCGACGTCGAGCAGCGAGCCCAGCTGCACGGCCGGAGGTTCGCGCAGCGCCCGCTGGATGTGGACGACGCCGAGCAGCTTGCCCGACGGGGTCTCCAGCGGCGGGCGGACGACGAAGACCATCGTCGCCAGGGCGGGGGTGACGTCCGGGCGGCGGGCGCTGGCCAGCGCGACGGCGACCGTCGACTCCGGCGGCAGGATGATCGGCTCGGTGGTCATGAGACCGCCGGCGGTGCGCTCGGGGTAGGCGATGAGGCGGCGCACGTCCTCGGCCTCCTCCGGCTCCATGAGCTCCAACAGCGAGCCGGCGACGTCCGGCGGCAGCTCGTTGACGAGGTCGGCGGCGTCGTCGGGCTGCATGAGGTCCAGCACGTCGGCGGCCCGGTTGGCCTCCATGGCGGAGACGATCGCCACCCGGTCGTCCTCGCTGAGCTCCTCCAGGACGTCGGCGAGGCGCTCGTCGGACAGCTCGGCGGCGAGCTCGAGCTGGCGGTCCATCGGCAGGTCGTGGAGCACGTCGGCGACGTCGGCCGCCTTGAGGTCGGCGATGGTGGACAGCAGCGTCGTCGCCGGCTGCGGACCCGGGCCCCCGGCGAGGTCGACGACCTCCTCGACCTCGACGATGAGCTGCTCACCGCGTCGGCGGCGCAGACCCCGGCCGCCGGGGCTGCGCTCGACGAACAGCTGGGTGACCAGCCAGTCCCGGTTGCGCTGCTGCTCGATCGCGACGTCGGAGATGACGGCGTCCCCGCTGCCGTCGCGGAGCGTGACCTTCCGGTCGACCAGCTGGCCGATGACCAGCGTCTCGCTCGCGCGCTGGGAGAAGCGGCGGATGTTGAGCAGCCCGGTGGTGATCACGGCGCCGGGGGCGATGCTCACCACGCGGGTGATCGGCAGGAAGACGCGGCGCTTCCCGGGGACCTCGACGACGCAGCCCACCACCCGGGGCAGCCCCTGGCTGCGGATGAGGACGACGACGTCGTGCACCTTGCCGACCGGGTCGCCGAGCGGGTCGAACACGGTCGTGCCCGCCAGCCGGCCGACGAAGACCCGGTTGGGCGCGGTCCTGCTCACCGGTGCGCTGCTCACGTCGGCAAGCCTATGAGCAACGGCCCCGCTCCGCCGGGAGGTGGGAGCGTAGCGGCGACCGTCCCGACGGGGGAGAATCGAGCCATGTCCTTCATGAGCAGCAGGGGCGGGGTTCCTCCCACACCGACCCTGCCCACCGGCGTCCAGATCGCCTCCTTCGACACCTACCTGGAGGCGCAACGCGCCGTCGACCTCCTGTCGGACAAGGAGTTCGAGGTCCAGCACACGACGATCGTGGGGACCGACCTGCGGATGGTCGAGCGGATCACCGGGCG
>NZ_CALGNQ010000117.1 GCF_937958535.1 uncultured Georgenia sp.
CGGCCGGTGCGCCCGTGCCGGCTGCCGCACCGTCCGCGTCCAGGGCCCGCGCGCCCGCGGTGTCCGGTGCCTGCGCAGGCGCGGTCCCAGGCGTCTGGTCGGCGGGGGCCGCCGGGCCGGTCGCACCCGGTGCTCCCAGGGTGCCGGCGAGCGGCCACACCGGGTGCTCGCCGGCGAGCGCCTCGACGTTGATGTCGAGCCATGGCGCCAGCTCGCGGATGAGCTCGCTGGGGGTGTGCGGCCCCTCTCCGGCGAAGGTGCGGCGGCACAGGGCGTCGAGGTCGTCGGGGACGTCGGGGCGCAGGCTGCTCGGCGCCACCGGGGTGCCGCCGACCAGCGCGGCGGCCGGGACCTGGGCGGGCAGCTGCCGCCCGTCGGCCGGGGCGGGCCAGGTGCCGGTGAGGGCGAGGTAGAGGAGGCGGACCAGGCCGTCGGTGTCCTGCTGCGCGGCGGCGAGCGGGTCGAGCTCGATGCCGAGGTAGGCGGCCGCGATACCGATGCCGGCGAGGCGGACCTGCCCGTCGGCGGTGACCGAGACCGCGGAGGGCCCGAGGACGAGGTGGTGGACGCCGCGTCTGCGGGCCGCCTCGAGGGCGCTGGCCACCTCGCCGATGATGGCGCGGGCCTGCTCGGCCGGCAGGGTGGCGCTGGTGGCGAGCTCGCCGAGGGAGGGGCCCTTGGCGCTGTCCGTGACGACGAAGGCGCGTCCGTCGTGGGCGCCGACGTCGAGCACCCGCTGGATGCGCGGGTCGTCGACGAGCGCGGCCCGGCGCGCGGCGTCGACGGTCTCGGCGGAGGGCCCCGTCGTCGAGGGGAGCAGGAGCGCCCCGATCTCGCGCTCGAGGATCTCGTCGTGGCCGCGCCAGAGCTCGGTGCCGGGCAGGACGGCGGGCAGCTCGCGGTCGAGCCGGTAGCGGCCGGAGAGCACGATGCTCCGCGTCGGCGCCGGGGCGGTGCCCCGTCCGTGGTCGTCCAGCGTCCTACCCCCTCCGTCCGGCCCCGTCCCCGGGCTCTGCCTGTGTCCGGCCCCCATGGTAACGAGTGGCTCGGACGCGCCCTGGTCGAGGGTGCTGACCGGTCCCGCGGCGGCCGGAGCGGTCCCGGCGGGGTCGACGGCGGTGGACTGTCCCGCGCCCGGGGGCCGGCCGCTCGTGCCGTCGTCGGCCGGCGGGCTCCCCGCGGTCGGCGCGGCGGCGGCCCCGCCCGTGCCGCCGGGGCCCGCCGGGTCGGAACCCGCAGCCCCGGTGCCCTCGGGGCCGGTCTCACCGGTGCGCGCCGCGGCGGGCGAACGCCGCCCGGAGAGGCGGCGCAGCGCGGACACCACGGGCCGGGCGATGATCTCGAGCTCCGCGACGCGCAGCACGCGCAGGAGCAGGACGTAGCAGCCGAGCATGACACCGCCGACGAGCGCGACCTTGAGCAGCGCCAGGACCATCCGGGCCACCCAGGACTCGGCGTCGGTGACCGGCCCGAGGAGGTGGAGCAGCCACCAGCCGAGCAGCAGCGTGGGGGTGACCGCGATGCCCAGCCGCAGGTGGGTGCGCAGCACGCGACCGCCGTCGAGGCTGGGGAGCTTGAGGCGCAGGGCGAGGTAGGCGACCACCGAGCCGACGACGTTGGACAGGGCGGTGGCCACACCCGCCCCGACGAGCCACCACTCCGGCGGCAGCAGCGTGGAGACCAGGCAGCCGACGATGACGATGACGGTGAGCGGGATCTGCAGCTTGAACAGGGACTTGGTGTCCTCGAAGGCGTAGTAGACCCGCTGGATCATCGTGAAGGCGCCCAGGGCACCGATGCCCAGGAGCAGCGCGACGACGATGCGGGCGATCCCCTGCGCCTCGGTCGGGGAGGTCGTCGGCACGATGGCCTGGACGAGCGGCAGCGCGAGCACCGCCAGGGCGCCCCCGGCGAACATGGTGAACACCGCGATGGTGCGCAGCCCGAGGGAGAGGTCGTCACGCACCCGGGCGGTGTCGCCGGCCGCCGCGTAGTCCGAGACGCGGGTGAACATCGCCGTCACGAGGGAGACGGTGATGAGCGACTGCGGCAGCAGGTAGAGGAAGTTGGCCTGCTCCCAGGCCGCGTTGCCGGCGACGAAGCCCTCCCCGCTGTCGGCGGCCGCCGCGGCGAGGTTGGAGATGGCGATGAACCCGAGCTGGGCGACGAGCAGACTGGCGAAGGCCCAGGTCCCGACCTTGCCCGCCCGGCCGAGCCCGGAGCCGCGCAGCCCCCAGCGCGGCCGGAAGCGGAAGCCGGCGCGCCGCAGCGGCACGATGAGGATGATCGCCTGGACGGCGACCCCGAGCGTCGCCGTGCCGCCGATCGCGGCGATGCGCAGCGCGTCCCAGGCGCCCGGGTCCTGGTGGGCACCGGTGGCGGTGCCGCCGAAGACGACGATGTAGGCGACCAGCCCGATGATCGCCACGAGGTTGTTCGCCGCCGGGGCCCACATGTAGGGCCCGAAGATCCCGCGGGCGTTGAGCACCTGCCCGAGCAGGGTGTACATGCCGTAGAAGAAGAGCTGGGGGATGCACCACACGGCGAAGGCGACGGCGAGGTCGAACCACTCCGGTGACAGCTCCGAGGCGTAGACGGAGACGAGCACCACCGCGCCGCCGGTGAGCAGCAGGGTGAGGCCGAGCAGCGCCGCGCCCGCCATGGTGAGCAGCCGGTCGACGTACTCCTCACCCCCGTCCCGCGACCGCATGGCCCGCACGATCTGGGGCACGAGGATGGCGTTGAGCACGCCGCCGGCGACGAGCATGTAGACGACGTTGGGCAGCTTGTTCGCCACTGCGAAGGAGTTGCCGGCACCGGTGACGCCGATGGCGCCGACGAGCGCGAGGTTGCGCAGCAGCCCGAGTAGTCGGGAGACCAGGGTGCCGGAGAACATGAGGGCGGCCGACCCGGCCAGTCCGCGCTGCTCGCTGCTCACGTTGCCCCCTCCGTGCCGGGTAGCGCGCCCCGACGTCCTCTGCGGACCGTGCGGACCAGGCCGACGACGAGCAGGAGGACGAGCAGCCCGGCCACGACGGCAGTGCCCACAGTCTCCCAGTCGGCCCGCACGCGCACGCGGATCTCCGTCGGCTCGTCGATGGGCGATCCGTCCGGGGCGGCCAGCACGACGTCGACGACGACGTCGCCGCTGCCGACGGCGTGGACCGGCACCTGGGCCGTCGCGGACTGCTGGGCGGGGATCTGCAGGGCGACCTGCTCGTCGACGACGAGTCGCGGGTCACGCGGGACCAGCCGGACGAGGACGTTGGCCGGCAGCGTCATCTCGTTGGTGACGGCGACCGGGATGTGGGCCTCGTCGTTGATGAGGTTGAGCGTGCTGCCGGGCCGTGCCGCGACGAGGCCGCGCCGCTGCTCCACCGCGTCCTCGGCGGCCGTGACGAGCGCGGCCCGGGTGTCGGGCCGCTGCCGCCACGCGGAGGAGGTCAGCTCGAGCAGCGAGGCACGGACCGGGTCGACGAGCTTGGCCGGCTCGTCGAGGACACCGGCGAAGGCGGTGGTGCGGGCGAGCACCTCCGACACCCGGCTCAGCTCGGTGGCGTCGATCTCCCCGACCTCGACGACGCTGGCCGGCAGGCTCTCCCGTTCCAGCTCGGGCGCCGGGTGGTCGAGCATCTCCTCCAGCCCGATGCGCTCGAGCCACGGGGCCTGGGCCAGCGCGGTCAGCTGCTCGGCGAGCAGCTCGGGGTCGCCGGTGAAGCCACGCGGCACGGTGAGGAGGAGGTCGCGGCGGTCGGCGGGACGCTCGCGGGCGACGACGGCGGTCTCGGCCAGCACGTACTGGCGGGCGGTGAGCGGGTCGAGCCGGACGACCGCCTGCTCGGCGACCGGGTTGACCGGCAGCAGCTCCCCGGCGAGCAGCCGGGAGAGCCGTTCGTCGGCGAGCACGGCCGGCAGCGTCTGACCGTTGCTCACCACGTCCGCCCGCGCCGACGGGGTGTAGGTCAGCGGCGTGGTGACGGCCGGTCCGCCGGCCGGCAGGACGACGGCTCCCGCCCCGGCGCCGGCCAGGGCGCCGAGCGTCTCCCCGTCCGGGCGCTCCCCGGCGGGCCAGGCGAGGCCCGTGCCCGCGTCGAGCCCGCTCTGCGCGAGCGCCTCGTCGCGGGCCGCGGCGACCCGCTCGATGAGGTCGCCCCGCCCGGAGTGCGCCAGCGCGGCGGCGTCGGCGTCTGCCCAGAGCAGCGCGTGCACGGTGCGGCCCGGCCCGGCGGCGAAGCCCTCGATCGCCGAGCGCAGCGCCGTCGGTGCCTCCTTGCGCAGCGGCTGGTCGGTGGGCGAGGAGGCGGGCTCGGGCTGCGCCGCCGTGAGGTCGAGGACACCGGGGACGTCGACGAGGAGTGCGGGGTCGACGGCGAGGTCGACGGCGGGCCGGTCCAGCGCGTCGAGGAGCGGTCCGAGACGCTCGGCGGCGACCGCGTGCACGGACGTCCCGCGCTCGCGGGCGGCGGCCCGCTCGGCGGCGGTGGGGGCGGCGGCGGCGAGCACGGCCAGCGGCATGCGCTCCACCTCGATGTCCGGCCACCACACGACGAAGCTGCGCAGGGCCGCCGGGACCGCCTCCGGCGCGGCGGCGTCGTGCGCGGTGACCTCGATGCCGCGCGGCCCCCAGGCGGCGTGGCTCGGGGCGAAGGTGACCGACTCGGCCGGCACGGTGAGCGTGAAGGAGACGGTGGAGCCCGGCTCGACCGGGTCCTCCAGCCGCTCGGCGTGGAGCAGCGTGGTGGTGGAGCGGAAGGTCGGGTCGAGCCACCGCTCCAGCAGCGACCGGCTGATCGGCGTCGACTGTTGTGCCCGGAGCCGCAGCTCGGGCAGCTCGAGGGCCGCCGGCGAGTCGTTGGTCACCGTCCCGCGGACGACGAGGTCCTCCCCGGGGGTGAGGATCGCCGGCTCGATGCCCGTCAGGGCGACCGTCACGCCGTCGTCGGCGGGTTCCTCCGGGGCGGCTGCCGTCGGGGCGACGAGGCCGGGCAGGAGGAGACCGAGGACCGTGAGGACGAGCACGGCGAGGGCTCGTCGGGCGGCTCCGGACGGGGTCCAGGAGATGCTCATGCGCGGCCGGCCAGCACGTCCCTTGCGGTGGCGACCACACGCCGCTCGTTCGGGTAGGCGAGGCGTGAGGCGACCTCGTCGAGGTTGACCCAGGCGACGTCCTCCGCCTCGTGGTCGGGGTCGTTCTCGATCGTCAGCTCACCGCCGGTGGCCTCGAGGAGGTAGTGGTGGACCACCTTGTGCACGCGTCGGTCGTCCCCGGAGAACCAGTAGTCGATGGTGGCGAGGTGGCGCAGCACGCGCCCGGTGATCCCGGTCTCCTCGGCGATCTCCCGCACCGCCGCCTGCTCGGGGGTCTCGTCCCCCTCGAGGTGACCCTTGGGCAGGCACCACTCCAGGCGGCCGCCCCGGTTGCGGCGGGCGATGACGGCGGTGAACGCCTGGCGGTCCTCGACCCGCACGACGAGGCCCCCGGCCGACGTCTCGTCCACCACGGGCAGCAGCGCCGAGCGCGGGGGCACCGCGCGCGGACGCGGCGGCGTCGGGACGCGACGCCGCGGCGTGGGGACTGCTGACATACGGTCACCATAATCAACGAAACTGGGCGATGCGGCGGCCACGCGCAGTCTTGGTCACATCCGCGGCCGTCCGGGAGCAGCGGCATGGCAGGGCGGGCGCCGGACGTGGCAGGCTGAGGCGGTGCCGCAGCAGAACGACTCCCCGACCGCGCTCGTGCGCACGGCGGCCGCCGCGCTCACCGCGCTGCCGCCCGCTGTCCTCGAGCTCGGGTCCGCCTTCGCCGACGCCGGACACGAGCTGGCGCTCGTCGGCGGCCCGGTCCGTGACGCCTTCCTCGGCAAGGTGAGCCACGACCTCGACTTCGCCACCTCCGCCCGTCCCGAGGAGACCGAGCGGCTGCTCGCCGCGTGGGGCACCGCCCACTGGGACGTCGGCAAGGAGTTCGGCACGATCGGCGCCCGCCGCGGCGACGTCGTCGTCGAGGTGACGACCTACCGCACCGAGGAGTACGAGCCCGACTCCCGCAAGCCGGTGGTCGCCTACGGCGACACCCTCGAGGGCGACCTGTCCCGCCGCGACTTCAGCGTCAACGCGATGGCGGTGCGGCTCCCCTCGCTCACCTTCGTCGACCCGTTCGGCGGGCTGGAGGACCTCCACGCCGGTGTGCTGCGCACCCCCGCCGACCCGGAGCAGTCCTTCGACGACGACCCGCTGCGCATCATGCGGGCGGCGCGCTTCAGCGCCCAGCTGGGCTTCGACGTCGACCCCGACGTCATGGCGGCGATGTCGGCGATGGCCGACCGGCTGGAGATCGTCTCCCCCGAGCGGATCCGCGCCGAGCTCGAGCGGCTCATCCTCAGCGAGCGCCCGCGCCGTGGGATCGAGCTCATGGTCTACACCGGGGTGGCGGCCGTCGTGCTGCCCGAGGTCGACGAGCTGCAGCGCACCGTCGACGAGCACGGCCGGCACAAGGACGTCTACGAGCACTCCCTCGTCGTCCTCGACCAGGCCATCGCGCTGGAGACCGGCCCGGACGGCCCGGTGCCGCGGCCCGACCTGGTGCTGCGGCTGGCCGCGCTGCTCCACGACATCGGCAAGCCGGCGACGCGTCGCTTCGAGCCCGGTGGCGGAGTGAGCTTCCACCACCACGAGCTCGTCGGCGCGCGGATGGCGGCCAAGCGTCTGCGGGCGCTGCGGTTCGACAAGCAGACCGTCAAGGACGTCGCCCGGCTGGTCGAGCTGCACCTGCGCTTCCACGGCTACGGCGAGAGCAAGTGGACCGACTCCGCGGTGCGCCGGTACGTCACCGACGCCGGCCACCTGCTGGAGCGGCTGCACCGCCTCACCCGGGCCGACTGCACGACGCGGAACCGTCGCAAGGCGATGCGCCTGGCCGCGGCTTACGACGACCTCGAGCAGCGGATCGCCGAGCTCGCCCGGCAGGAGGAGCTGGCCAAGATCCGGCCGGACCTCAACGGCGAGCAGATCATGGAGATCCTCGGCGTCCCGCCCGGTCCCGTCGTCGGCAAGGCGTACAGGTACCTGCTCGGCCTGCGCATGGAGCACGGCCCGCTCGGTGAGGACGTCGCCCGCGAGCGTCTCCTCCAGTGGTGGGAGCAGCAGGAGACGTAGCGCGCCCGGGCTCCAGCCCGCACCGCCGGTGCCGGGGCCTCACCGCACACCCCGGTGGGTGCTGCAGCACACCTCAGGCGACGGGCTCGAGGAGGCCGGTGTCGACGTCGTAGAGGAACCCGCCGGCGGCCACGGTGTCGGGGATGAGCGGGTGGGAGCGGACCTTGGCCACCTCGGCGCGGATCGACTGCAGCTGGTCGGTGATGACGCCGAGCGACATCCAGCTGGCGTCCTGCCCGCTGCGGCGGCCGATCTCCGCCTGGAGCTGCTCCTCGGAGCTGGAGGCCATGGCGCACCGGGTGTGGTGGATGACGAGCACCCGGTCCACGTTGAGCAGGGTGACGCCGAGGACGAGGGCGACGAGCACCTGGTCGGTGACCCGGCCGCCCGGGTTGCGCAGGATCTTCGCGTCGCCGGGGACGAGACCGATCATGCCCAGCGGGTCGATGCGGGAGTCCATGCAGGTGACCACCGCGATCCCGGCACGGGCCACGCCGTCGAAGCCGGAGAGCCGGAAGTCGTCCGCGTAGCGGCGGTTGGCGGCGAGGAGGTCGGCGAAGGCGGCGCCGGGCTGCTCGGCTGAGGTCATGGGGCGACGGTACTCGGGTGACCCGGGGCCGGTGTCGCCGTGCCCAGGCGCTGGACGCCCCGCCCGGGCCCGTCTCAGGCGGCCGGTCCGGCGGCCTCCGCGGGCAGGACGGGGCGGGGGGTGTCCGCCAGCCGCCGGGTGCCTGCGGCGTAGAGCGCGGCGACGAGGACGTAGACGGCGGTGAGCCCGCCGAACACCGCGCGGGACCAGCCGGTGTCCGGCAGTGTCGCCGCACCGAGCGCCGCGGCGGCGACGAAGGCCGCGTTGTACAGCACGTCGTACAGCGAGAACGCCCGACCGCGGAAGGTGTCGTGGGTGTCGCGGTGGACGATGGTGTCGACGGCGATCTTCGCGCCCTGGACGCTCAGCCCGAGGAGGACCGCGGAGACGATGATGACACCCCGTAGCGGCGTCGTCACGAGCAGTGCCTGGCTCACCGCCCCGATGCCCAGGCACAGGACGATCCATGCCGAGGGGGCCATCCGCCGGTGGGCCACCGGGGTGAGGAAGATCGCCAGCCCGTTGCCGACGAAGGAGATCCCACCGAGGAGTGCGAAGGTGCCCAGCCCGGCCGCGGCGTCGGCGGGGTCGGAGAGCAGGTTGCGGGAGATGAGGATGAGCGCCATGAAGTTGACGCCGTAGAGGAACCGGTGGAGGGCCATGACGCCGAGCGCCTGGCCCGGGGTGCCGCGCCGCACGAGGTAGCGGGCACCGGCGGCGAGGTCCGCGAGGGTGGTGCGCACGGCGGTGCGCACGGTGATCCGGGTGCGCGAGACAGGGCCGAGCTCGTCGGGGCGCAGGCGCGCCGCGAGCGCCGAGGCGGCGCCGAAGAGGCCCGCGGCGACGGCGAGGGCCGCGGAGTCGGTCGCGGCGTCGGGGACGGCGAGCCCGATGAGGAAGCCGATCGCCGCCCCGACCGCGGCGGAGGCCGCCCCCAGGGTCGGGGTGAGGGTGTTGGCCATGAGGAGCTGGTCGCGTGGCACGACGCGCGGCAGCCCGGCGGAGAGGCCGGCGAGCAGGAAGCGGTTGATGCCGAGCGTGACGAGCGCGATGACGTAGACCGCGGTGCTGATCCCGGCGGTGCCGATGAGCACGGCGAGCACCAGGGTGAGCACCACCCGCACGGCGTTGCCGTGGAGGAGCACCTGCCGGCGGCGCCAGCGGTCGAGCAGCGGCCCGGCGAACGGCCCGACCACGGTGAAGGGCAGGAGCAGGACGGCGAAGGCCTGGGCCACACCGGTGGCGGTGGCCATGTTCTGCGGGCTGAAGAAGAAGAGGGTGGCCAGGCCCACCTGGAACATGCCGTCGCCGCACTGGGAGACCAGCCGCACGGCGAAGAGCTTGCGGAAACCGGCGTGCACGGCGAGCGTGCGCAGGTCGGTCAGCACGCTCACGGAGGCGCGGGTTCGGCGGCGGGGCACCGGTGCAGGCTATCCGACCCCTCGGGCGCGCCCCGGAACGTCCTTGCGAGGTGACAAACGTGCTGTATGTTCGGTCGCGCTATATCGGACCGATACATCCGTGGGATGTATCGCACGTGGATGCGCCGACCGGGAGGGAGGGTAGGGCATGAGCCGCCGCGAGGTCCTGGAGCTGGCCATCCTCGGTCAGCTGGACACCGCCCCGATGCACGGGTACGAGCTGCGCAAGCAGCTCAACGCCCGGCTCGGCGCCTTCCGCACGCTGTCCTTCGGCTCGCTCTACCCGGCGCTGCGCCGGCTCACCGCGGCCGGGCTCATCACCGAGGCGAGCAGCGACACCCTGCCCCACGCCCTCGCCGGGCGCCGCAGCCGCATCGTCTACCGGCTCACCGAGGCCGGCCGAGCCCGACTCGCCGAGACGCTCGCCACCGCCGAGCCGGAGGCCTGGGAGGACGAGGCGTTCGACGTCCGGTTCAGCCTCTTCGGCACCACCGACGCCCGCACCCGGCTGCGCATCCTCGAGGGGCGCCACGCCCGGATGGTCGAGCGCCTGGCGATGCTGCGCGAGTCGACGCAGCGGGCCCGGGAGCGCATGGACGCCTACACCGCCGAGCTCGCGCGCCACGGCCTGGAGCAGGTCGAACGCGAGGTCGAGTGGCTGGAGAACCTCATCGACACCGAGCGGGGCACCCCCGGCGCCCACGACTTCCGCACCCCGGGCCCGGCGGGTGGACCGTCCCGGTCCCGGCGGGTGGGGTCCACCGGGCCGGGGGCAACCCGCGCCCCGTCCACCGGCCAGGGCGCAGACCGCGCCCCGTCCACCACCACACACAAGGAGCAAGAATGAGTTCGATCCGCGTAGCGATCGTGGGTGTCGGCAACTGCGCCTCCTCCCTGGTCCAGGGGGTGCAGTACTACGCCGACGCAGATCCGGCGGACACGATCCCCGGCCTCATGCACGTCACCTTCGGGGACTACCACGTGCGCGACGTGGAGTTCGTCGCCGCCTTCGACGTCGACGCCAAGAAGG
>NZ_CALGNQ010000118.1 GCF_937958535.1 uncultured Georgenia sp.
TGAGCTCTCGGCAAGAAGTGAGCTCTCGGTGGGACGTGGGCTCTCGGTGGTGGCGGTGGCGAGGGTGTGGAGTGGTCAGGCGGTGATGAGGACGCCGAGGACCGAGGTGAACATCGCCAGGCCGTCGGTGCCGGAGCCGGAGTCGGAGTCGGGGCCGAACCCGGTCTCCACGGCGTGCTCCGGGTGGGGCATGAGCCCGACGACGTTCCCGGCGGCGTTGGTCACCGCGGCGATGTCGTTGAGCGACCCGTTCGGGTTGACGCCCTCGTAGCGCAGCACCACGCGGCCCTCGCCCTCGAGCTCGTCCAGCGTGCGCCGGTCGGCGACGAAGCCGCCCTCGCCGTTCTTCAGCGGGATGGTGATGACCTGGCCGACCTCGTAGCCGGTGGTCCAGGCGGTGTCGTTGTTCTCCACCCGCAGCTGCTGGTCGCGGCAGACGAAGCGCTGGTGGTCGTTGCGGATGAGGGCACCGGGCAGCAGGTGGGCCTCGCACAGGATCTGGAAGCCGTTGCAGATGCCCAGGACCGGCAGCCCACGGCCGGCGGCCTCGATGACGGACTCCATCACCGGGGCGAAGCGGGCGATGGCGCCGCAGCGCAGGTAGTCGCCGTAGGAGAACCCGCCGGGCAGGATGACGGCATCCACGCCCCGGAGGTCGGAGTCGGCGTGCCACAGCGGCACCGGCTCGGCACCGGCGAGCCGGACCGCACGCTGGGCGTCCCGGTCGTCGAGCGAGCCGGGGAAGGTGACGACACCGATGCGGGCGCCGTCGGGTCGCACCTCGTGCTCGGTGTCGAGACGGTGCATCACTCGCTCCCGGCGTCGTCGACCGCGGCGACCCGGACGACGTTCTCGATCACCGGGTTGGACAGGAGCATCTCGGCGGCCCGGCGGGCCTGGTCGAGAGCGGCGTCGTCGACCTCGCCGTCGACCTCGAGCTCGAAACGCTTGCCCTGCCGGACGGAGACGAAACCGTCCAGGCCGAGGCGCGGCAGGGCGCCGGCCACGGCCTTGCCCTGAGGGTCGAGGATCTCGGGCTTGGGCATGACCTCGACGACGATTCGTCCCATGGTGTCTCCTGCTCCGGGGGTTGGACCGGGCCCGAGTCTACCCGCGGTCACACCCGGTACTGGGCCGCCAGTGGGCATGCCCACACGTCCAGGCCGCCACGCCCGACGCGGTTGATCTCCCGGATGACGGCACGGTGCGCCTGGGCGAAGGTCGTCTCGGTGTAGCGGACGCCGAGGTCATGGCAGTACTGCCGCACCATCGGCGCGACCCGACGCAGGTTGGGACGGGCCATGTTCGGGAAGAGGTGGTGCTCCACCTGGTGGTTGAGGCCGCCCATGAGCGTGTCGACGAACCGTCCGCCGCTGATGTTGCGGCTCACGAGCACCTGACGGCGCAGGAAGTCGAGCTTCATGTCCCGCGGCACGACCGGCATCCCGATGTGGTTCGGGGCGAAGGACATGCCCATGTAGAACCCGAAGACGGCGAGCTGGACACCGATGAAGGCCAGCGCCTTGCCCGGGGAGAGGACGAGGAAGACCAGGGCGACGAAGGTGACGAGCCGGAAGCTGATGAAGCCGAGCTCCACCCAGCGGTGCTTGAGCTTCTGCCGCGCGACGGCGCGCTTGATCCCCTGGACGTGGAGCGCCACGCCCTCGAGCAGGAGGAGCGGGTAGAAGAAGTAGCCCTGCTTGGTCGCCAGCCACCGGGTGAGGCGGGTCCGGCGCTGTCCAGCGGCATGGCCGGTGAACGCGAGCACGCCCGGGTCGATGTCGGGGTCGGCGTCGAGCTTGTTCGGCTGGGCGTGGTGCTTGGTGTGCTTGCGCTGCCACCAGCCGGACCCCATGCCGACGAAGAGGTTGATGATGACGAGCGAGACCCACTCGTTCCACTTCCCGGAGACGAAGATCTGCCGGTGCGCGGCGTCGTGGCCGAGGAAGGCGATCTGCGTCATGAGCACCGCCAGGACGGCCGCGGTGACGAGCTGCCACCACGTGTCCCCGATGAGGACGAACGCCGCCGCGAGCCCCAGCCCGAGCAGGGTGAGGGCGATCATCTTCGTCCAGTAGTAGCCGTAGGCCCGCTTGAGCAGGCCGGCTTCCTGGACCTGGCGGGTCAGCGCGGTGAAGTCGCTGACGAACCGCTGCCGGGCGGTGCCCCGCTCGGGGGCCGGGGTGGTCGTGAGGTCTGCTGCCATCGTTCGCACCTTTGGTTCCAGTCGCGAACGTGATCCGCAACACCGTGTTCTTGCCCGGCAAGCATGGCACGGATCGGGTGGCGCCGCCGCCTGTCCCACAGCGCGGACCGGGCGGGGGGGGACGCCGCCGGGTCAGCCGATGAGCCGCTCGGCGGCCTCGAGGTAGCGCTCCCGGGTGCGCTGGACGACGTGGTCGGGCAGCGGCGGCGGCACCGACTCGCGGTCCCACCCGGAGTCCGGGGAGGTGAGCCAGTCGCGCACGAACTGCTTGTCGAAGCTCGGCTGCACCCGGCCGGGCGTGTAGCCGTCGGCGGGCCAGAAGCGGGAGGAGTCGGGGGTGAGGACCTCGTCGCCGAGGACGACGGTGCCGTCCGCGCCGAGCCCGAACTCCAGCTTGGTGTCCGCCACGATGATCCCGCTGCGGGCCGCCACCTCCGCCGCCCGGGCGTAGACCGCCAGGGTGAGGTCGCGCAGCTCGGCGGCGCGCTCCTGTCCGAGCATCTCGGCGACGGCGGCGAAGGTGATGTTCTCGTCGTGGTCACCCACCTCGGCCTTGCGTGCGGGGGTGAAGATCGGCTCGGGCAGCCGCGCGGCCTCGACCAGGCCGGGCGGCAGCGGCACCCCGCACACCGCCTGGGTCTGCCGGTACTCGGTCATCCCCGAACCGGTGAGGTACCCGCGGGCCACGCACTCCACCGGGAACATCTCCAGCCGCCGACACACCATCGCCCGGCCCGCGACCTGCGCCGGGACGTCGGTCGAGACGAGGTGGTTGGGGACGATGTCGGCGAGCTGGTCGAACCACCACAGGCTGAGCCGGGTGAGCACCTCCCCCTTGCCGGGGATCGGCGTCGGCAGCACGTGGTCGTAGGCGCTGATGCGGTCGGAGGCGACGACGAGGACGACGTCGCCGTCCGGGTGCTCCCCCGCCGGCCGGTAGAGGTCACGGACCTTGCCGGAGTAGACGTGCTCCCAGCCGGGCAGCGCCGGCGCGCTCACTGCGCCGCCCGGGCGAGCGCGATGTCCGTACGGTGCTGGGAGCCGGCCAGCGAGATCCGGGCGACGCCGGCGTAGGCCCGCTCGCGGGCCTCCTCCTGGTCCTTGCCGACGCCGACGACGGAGAGCACCCGGCCACCGGCGCTCACCAGGGAGCCGTCCTCGGCCGTGGCGCACCCGGCGTGGAGGACGTGGACGCCGGGGAGCTCCTCGGCGGCCGCCACCCCCTCGATGACGTCGCCCAGCCGGCACACCCCGGGGTAGCCCTCGGAGGCGACGACGACGGTGACGGCGGACTCGTCGCGCCAGCGCGGTGGCGGCACGTCGGCCAACGTCCCGGTGGCGGCGGCGTGGAGCAGCTGGGCCGGCGAGGAGGCGAGCCGGGCGAGGACCACCTGGGTCTCCGGGTCGCCGAAGCGGGCGTTGAACTCCACGACGCGCAGCCCGCGCGAGGTCAGTGCCAGGCCGACGTAGAGCACCCCGGTGTAGGGGGTGCCGCGCCGCGCCATCTCCCGCACCACGGGGCGCGCGACACGCTCCATGACCTGCTCGACGAGGTCCTCCGGCGCCCACGGCAGCGGGCTGTAGGCACCCATGCCGCCGGTGTTCGGGCCGGTGTCGCCGTCGGCGAGCCGCTTGAAGTCCTGGGCCGGGGCGAGCGCCACGGCGTCGGTGCCGTCGCAGACGCAGAAGAGGGAGACCTCCGGGCCGTCGAGGTACTCCTCGACGACGACCGCGGGCCGCTCCCCACCCGGGACGGAGCTGCGGCCGAGACAGGCGGCCGCGTGGGCGAGCGCCTCCTCGCGGTCGGAGGTGACGACGACCCCCTTGCCGGCGGCCAGGCCGTCGTCCTTGACGACGTAGGGGGCGCCGAAGGCGTCCAGCGCCTCGGCGACCTCCTCCAGCGTCGAGCACACGTAGGCCATCGCCGTGGGGACGGCGGCGCTGGCCATGACCTCCTTGGCGAAGGCCTTGGACCCCTCGAGCCGGGCCGCCTCGGCACCGGGACCGAAGCACGGCACCCCGGCGGCCCGCACGGCGTCGGCCACCCCGGCGACCAGCGGCGCCTCGGGGCCCACGACGACGAGGTCGACCCCGTGCTCGACGGCGAGCGCCGCGACCGCGTCGGGGTCGAGCGGGTCGACCGGGAGGTTCGTGGCGATCCGCGCCGTGCCGGGGTTCCCGGGGGCGACGAGGACCTGGTGGACCGTGCTGTCACTGCTCAGGGCGCGGGCGATGGCATGCTCACGTGCGCCGGAGCCGACGACGAGGATCTTCACGTCTCGCTAGCCTACCGACCGCCGACCGGCAGCCTCCTGTCCGCCCACCGGTCGGGCACCGGGCGCGGGGAGAAGTCCCCATCTCCCGGGCCGCCGGCGGCTCGGGAGCCGTCCAAGACGGGGGATAGGGTGCCCGGCATGACTACACATGCCAGCGGGACGAGCCGCTCACGCGTCCGTCGGGGCCTGTCGGCGCTCCTCCTCCTGCCGTTGCTCCTCGTGCTCAGCGGGTGCTTCCGCCTCGACCTGGGCCTGACCATCAACGAGGACGAGACCGTCGATGTGGCGATGGAGCTCGCCGACCTCACCGGCCTCGCCACCCGGGACGACCTCAGCTGCGACGACCTGTCCCGGGAGATCGCCGACTCCCCCGAGGAGATCGACTTCACCGTCGAGGACATCGAGACCGACGGGAACGTCGGCTGCCGGCTGACGGCGGCGGGTGGCTCCATCGACGCGATGACGGGCGAGGGCATGACGATCGAGAAGGTCGAGGACACCTTCGTCTTCACCTTCGACGGCGACGACACCGGGATGGGCGACTTCAGCGACATGCCCGGGGGCATGGAGCCCGAGGTGAGCATCTCGGTCACCTTCCCGGGTGACGTCATCGAGGCCGACGGAGAGATCGACGGCAACACCGTGACCTGGACCGGCATGGAGGTCTTCGCCACCGGCGGTACCGCCACCGGTTACGCGGCCGGCTCGGGCGGCGGCTCCGGCGGGGTCTCCACCGCGGTGTGGGTGATCCTCGGGGTCGTCGCGCTGCTCGCCATCGCGGCCCTCATCTTCCTCATCACCAAGAAGAGCCGGGGCTCGCGCGCCCAGGCGGCGGCTCCCTACGGCGCACCGTACGGCCGGCCGGGCCAGGTGCCGGCCGACCCGGGTGCGGGCTTCGGGGCCCAGCCCGGTGCCGCCCAGCCCACCGGCGGGTTCGGCCCGGCGGACCAGGTGCCGGCCGACCCGGGCCCGGGCTACCCCGGTCAGCAGCCGCCGGCCCCGCCCGCCCCGTCCTCGACTGCCGCCGCCGACGCGCCCGTCCAGCGCCCGGAGGGCTCGCCCTTCGCCCCGCCCCAGCCGCCGGCCGAGCCGGACGAGGGCGACCAGCAGCAGCGCTGACCTGCCGACAGACGCGCCGAGGGGCCCGTCCGTGCCGTACACGGGCGGGCCCCTTCGTCGTCCCTGCAGCTCAGGCGGCGTCGTCCTGCCGCTCGGGCGGC
>NZ_CALGNQ010000119.1 GCF_937958535.1 uncultured Georgenia sp.
CCTTGCTCGCGAACTTCAGCCGGTAGGCCACCGGGTAGAGGGCCGCGACGGCGGCGGCGAAGCTCGGGTCGGTGTTCGGGTCGCCGTGGCCGTCGACCATGAGGTACGCCGTCTCGGGCACCTCGACCACCCGGAACTCCCCCCGCCGCGCCCGGTAGGTGTCCAGGGCGCGTGTGAAGTCGACCTTCGTCGCGCTCACCGGGTCCCTCCGGGCGGTGGGAGTGCCGCGACGGCGTCCGGTCCGAACCCCCGGACGAGCAGGTAGCCCCCGAGGGGCAGCTCCCACGCGGCGATCAGCAGCGGTGCCCCGAGCAGCCGGGTGGTGACGAAGCCGAGGGCAGCGGTCTCGCGCTGCCGTCGGGTGACCGGATAGAGCACGACGGCGGTGGAGCTGCCCTGCCCGCTCACCAAGCCCGCTCCGTCGCGCAGCGGGTCGGACGGCCGGGTGGGCGCCACGGAGGGTGCGGTGGCGGTCATGGTGTGTCCTTCGCGACGAGGACGGCGGGAGCGCCTGGAATCCTGGCAGGGCCGTGCCGCCGTGTCGAGCACGTCGTCGGCTGTCCGACCCGTGAGATAATCGGGGTAGGCCTGGCGAGGACGCCGGCGCCGACCCCCGTCCGGACATCCGCGTCGCGGACGGTCGGCGCGCCCCGCCACGCCACCGTCCACCTGTGCCCTTGCTCCCTGTGACGGAGGTGTTCATGCAGACTCATCCCGACCTGGTCCCCGTCGAGCGCCGGACCGGGCGGAGCCAGGTCGCCTCGATGCTGGTGACCTTCCTCATCGCCGTCGCCCTCGTGCCCGGCACTGCCGTCCTCGCCCTGACCTGGCTCACCAGGGCGTTCGCGGCCGGGTGGGGGCCCGTGTTCGGCGGCGTCCTCATCGCCGCCACGTGGCCCGCGGTGGCCCGCGCGTGGCGCGAGCTCACCGGCCGTGCCCCGGGACGTCTCGTCGGCCTGCCCGGCTGGGTGTGGCTCGGCCTCGGCGGCACGCTGGCCTGCCGGCTGCTGTTCTGACGGAGCTGGGGGTCCCGGCAGACGGTGCCGGGACCCCGACGGTTGTGCCACCGCCCCCACACCCCGCACCCTGTGGGCATGTCCAACCGGCAGGCCTGACCGTCAGTGGGCGAGCCGTTCCTGGAAGCGCAGGATGCGGCGCACCGCCTCGTCGACGGCGTCGGCTCCGGCCGCGAAGGAGAGCCGGACGTAGTTGTGCCCGGTGGCGCCGTCGAAGTCCACGCCGGGGACGACAGCCACCCCCTCCGTCTCGAGCAGGTCGGTGGACCACTCGACGGACGACGCGTACCGCCCCAGGCGGTCCCCCAGCGCGGCGTAGAGGTAGAAGGCTCCGTCCGCGGGGGCCACCGGACCCCAGCCGAGCTCGGGCAGCCGGCCGAGCAGCACCTGCCGCGTCTCGGCGAGCGCGGCCACCCGCTCCTCGGCCTCGGCGTAACCTTCGTCGCTGAACGCCCCCTGCGCCGCGTACTGGGCCGGCGCGGGCGGGCACAGCGCGACGTTACCGGCCAGCGCGTCGACGCCGGCGAGCAGGTCCTGCGGGAGCACCGCCCAGCCCAGCCGCCACCCGGTCATCCCCCAGTACTTGGAGAACGAGGAGACCACGACGGCCGACTCCGTCCCGGGCACGTCGAGGGCGCACACCCCGTGCGCGTCCGGTGCCCCGGGGTCGGCGGGGTAGGTGATCCCGTGGTAGATCTCGTCGCTCACCAGGCGCACGTCGTTGGTTGCGCACCACGCCGCGAGGGCGGCCATACGGTCCCGGTCGATCATCGTCCCGGTCGGGTTGGCCGGCGAGGCGACGACGAGCCCGGCCACCCGGCCGTGCTCGCGCCGGACGTCGTCGAGCAGTTCGGGCGTGGGCTGGAACCCGACGTCCGCGCCGCACGCCACCTCGACCACGCGGCAGCCCAGCGAGGTGAGGATGTTGCGGTAGGCGGGGTAGCCGGGCCGGGCGAGGACCACGACGTCGCCGGGGTCGAACGCGGCGAGGAAGACGAGGAGGAAGGCACCGGAGGAGCCGGTGGTCACGGCGACCCGGTCGGCCGGGAGGTCCAGGCCGTACCACCGGCGGTAGTGCTCGGCGATGGCCTCCCGGACGGGGCGCAGCCCGAGCGCGCTGGTGTACCCCAGCCCGGAGGCCTCCGGGGTGGCGGCGAGGGCGCGGACCGCGCGGGGTGCACCGCCGGAGGGTTCCCCGGCGCACAGGGAGATGACCTCCCGGCCCGCGGCGCGCAGCTCGGCCACCCGGTCGAGGATGGACATCACCTGGAACGGCGGGACGGCGGAACGGGCGGAGACCTTCACGGTGCTGGCTCCTCAGGCCCGGCGCCCGGCCGCAGCGGCGTACGGGTGCCTGTCGGCGGGGACGATCTGCTGCCCGAGGGGCAGGAAGGCGAGCGGCACCATCTTCCAGCAGGCGATGCCGAGCGGGATCCCGACGACCGTGAGGCACAGGAGAAGCCCGGCGACGAGGTGGGCCACGGCCAGCTCCCAGCCGAGCACGAGCACCCACACGATGTTGCCGACGATGGTCACCACCCCGACGTCGTGCCGGAACACGGTGCGGCGCCCGAACGGCCACAGCACGAAGTTCGCCAGCCGGAACGCGGCGATCCCGAACGGGATGGTGACGATGAGGATGCACGCGGCCACGCCGGCGATGACGTAGAGGAGGGCCAGCCACCACCCGGCGAGCAGCAGCCACAGCACGTTACCCAGGGTCCGCATGGTGCCACCGTAGCCCTCCCCGCCGACGTGCTGGGTCAGCCGAGCTCCTCGTCGATCGCCGCCGCCAGGAACCGGATCACCGGCCACGCCCCCTCCGAGCTGTTGCCGAGCACGCTCACCGTGGTGCGGGACGCGGGAACGTGGGTCGACCGGAAGGAGACCCCGGCGTCGTAGCCCTCGAGCACCAGCGCCGGTGCCGTGCGGTGCAGCCAGAACCCCATCCCGTACCGCAGGTCCTCCTGCGGCACCCAGTGCCGGGGCCGGGTCATCTCGCGCACGCTCGCGGGGCTGACGATCTGCCCGTCGAGGAAGGCCCGCCAGAACCGGTGGAGGTCGGCCGCCGTGGTGAAGACCCCGCCGTCGCCGTTGCCGAGCACGGGCAGGTGCAGGGTGTTGACGAGGTCACCCCGGCCGTGGAGGTAGCCGAGCGCGGCGTCGCCGGGCAGCGCGTCGAGGGGGAGAAAGTCGGTGGCGGCGAGGCCGGCGGGCGCGAGGACCAGGCGCCGCACGACGTCGTGGAAGGTCTCGCCGGTGGCGCGCTCGAGGAGCACGGCGAGCACCATGTACCCACCGTTGCAGTAGGAGAAGCGCGCACCGGGCGGGAAGACCTGGCGGTGGCCGTCGAGCAGCGGCAGGAACGCCTCCGCCGTGGTGAGCGTGTGCACCGGGGCGGACAGGACGTGGTCGGTGACCTCCCAGTCGGCGTCCTCGTCGAGGTAGTCGCCGATGCCGGAGGTGTGGGTGAGCAGGTGCTCCACCGTGACGGCGTCGTCGACGAGGGGCAGGTCGGCGCCGAGCAGCTCCCGAGCGGGCTGGTCCAGCCGCAGCGCGCCGTCCTCGACGAGCCGCACCATCGCCAGCGCGGTGAACGCCTTGCTGCCGCTGGCGATCGCGATCCGCGTGTCCGGGGTCATCGGCGCGCCGAGCGCCCGGTGGCGGACCCCCTCGGCGCGCTCGACGGCACGGAGATCGCCGACATCCACCGTCACCACGCCGGTGAAGTCGTCCTCGGCGACGGCGGCGTCCAGCTCCTGCTCCGCGATGTGCACGGGTGGACGGTACGCGCCGCCGTCGCCCCGCGGTAGCGAATATGCGAGCTCAGGACAGCCCGAGCCGACGGGCCAGGTAGCGGGCGGTGATGCTGCCCGGCGCCGTGGCCACCTCGGCCGGGGTGCCGGTGGCGACGACGCGTCCGCCGGCGTCGCCGCCACCGGGGCCCAGGTCGACGACCCAGTCCGCGGAGGCGATGGTGTCCAGGTCGTGCTCGACCACGACGACGGTGTTCCCGGCGTCGACGAGGCGGTGCAGCTGGTCGAGCAGGAGGGTGACGTCGGCGGGGTGGAGCCCGGAGGTCGGCTCGTCGAGGAGGTAGAGGGCGTGGTCCCGGCGCGCCCGCTGGAGCTCGGTGGCGAGCTTGATGCGCTGGGCCTCGCCGCCGCTGAGCTCGGTGGCGGGCTGTCCGAGCCGCAGGTACCCCAGGCCGACGTCGCGGAGCGTCTGCAGGCTGCGGGCGGCGGCAGGGACGTCGCCGAGGAAGTCCGCGGCCTCGCCGACGGACATCTCCAGCACGTCGGCGACGGTGCGGCCCCGGTAGCGCACCTCGAGGGTCTCCGGGTTGTAACGGGCCCCGCGGCAGGCGGGGCACGGCGCGTACGTCCCGGGGAGGAAGAGCAGCTCGACGGCGACGAAGCCCTCGCCCTGGCACGTCTCGCACCGCCCCTCGGGGACGTTGAAGGAGAACCGGCCGGCGGTGTAGCCGCGGGCGTGAGCCTCGTCGGTGGCGGCGTAGAGCCGGCGGACGACGTCGAAGAGCCCGGTGTAGGTCGCGAGGTTCGAGCGTGGGGTGCGGCCGATCGGTCGCTGGTCGACGACAACGAGCCGGTCGACGGTGTCCAGGCCGGTGGCGGCGCCCAGGCCGACGTCGCCGTCGGTGGTGTCCTCCTCCGGGGTGCTGCCGAGGTGTCGGCGCACGAGCTGGGCGAGCACCTGGGTGACGAGGGTCGACTTCCCGGACCCGGACACTCCGGTCACCGCCGTCAGGATGCGTAGCGGCACGTCGACGGAGACGTCGCGCAGGTTGTGCCGGGTGACACCGCGTAGGTGCAGCCAGTCCTGGGTGACGCGCCTGCGTCGCTCACGGGGCCGTGCCTCGCCGAAGAGGAAGGGGCGGGTGGCCGACTGCTCGACCTCGGCCAGGCCCTCCACCGGACCGCTGTGGAGCACCCGTCCCCCACCGGATCCTGCCCCGGGCCCGATGTCGACCAGCCAGTCGGCGCGACGCACGACGTCCATGTCGTGCTCGACGACGACGAGCGAGTTGCCCGCCGCCCTGAGCTGCTCGAGGACGTCGATGAGCGCCTCGGAGTCGGCCGGGTGGAGGCCGGCGGACGGCTCGTCGAGGACGTAGACGACCCCGAAGAGCCCCGAGCGCAGCTGTGTGGCGATCCGCAGCCGCTGCGTCTCCCCGGGTGAGAGCGTGGTCGAGGACCGCCCGAGGCTGAGGTAGCCGAGGCCGAGGTCGAGGAGCACCTCGATCCGCCGCAGCAGGTCGGCGCTGATCCGGACCGCGACCTCGGTGGACTCACCGGACTCAGCGGTGGGGGTGGCGGCCTCCGGCTCGGTGAACTCCGCCACGGGGCGCAGCAGCTCGGCGACCTCGGTGAGCGGCAGGTCGTTCACCTCGGCGATGGTGCGACCGGCGAAGGTCACGGCGGCCGGCTCCGCACGGAGCCGGCTGCCCCTGCAGTCGGGGCAGGTGACGCTCCGGACGAAGCGCATGGCTCGGTCCCGCATCCGCTGGTTCCTGGAGCCGGCGAGCACGTGCATGACGTGTTTGCGGGCGCTCCGGAACCGCCCGCGGTAGCCGTGCTCGAGCCGGTCTGGTTCGGGGGCGACGACGACGGTCGGCTGCTCGTCGCTGAAGAGGAGGAAGTGGCGGTCCTCGGGGCTGAGCTCGCGCCAGGGTCGGTCGACGTCGATCCCGAGACCGGTGACGACGCTACGTAGGTTGCGGCCCTGCCAGCCGCTGGGCCAGGCGGCGATGGCGCCGTCGCGGATGCTGAGCGAGGGGTCGGGGACGAGGAGGTCCTCGGTGACGTCGTGCACCACCCCGAGCCCGTGGCAGCGCGGGCAGGCCCCGGCCACCGTGTTCGGTGAGAAGGCCTCGGCATCGAGCCGCTCGGCGCCCTCGGGGTAGGTGCCTGCCCGCGAGTAGAGCATCCGCAGGAGGTTGGAGAGCGTGGTGATGGTGCCGACGGTGGACCGTGCGCTCGGTGCGCCCCGTCGCTGCTGGAGTGCGACGGCGGGCGGGAGCCCGGTGATCTCGCGGACACGCGGCGCACCCACCTGCTGAAGCAGCCGGCGGGCGTAGGGGGCCACCGACTCGAAGTACCGGCGCTGTGCCTCGGCGTAGATGGTGCCGAACGCCAGCGAGGACTTCCCGGAGCCCGAGACACCGGTGAACACGACGAGCGCGTCCCGCGGGATCGCGACGTCGACGTTGCGCAGGTTGTGCTCGCTCGCACCCCGCACGCGCACGAACGGGTCAGACGCCTCCACCGACACCACGGCAGGCTACCCAACGTGCCCGGCCGGGCGACCGTCCGGGCCGGGCAGCGGTGTCAGGCGGCCCGGGACCGGATGACGGTCCACCCGTACGGGAGCGACCCGCGCCGCTCGTCACCGATGGGGGTGATGTCCGGGTCGTCCCGGTGACGCCCGGGAAGAGCGGGCGCGACCGACACGTACCGGTGGCCGGTGGGCGTGGTGACCTCCACGACATGGCCGTCCCCAGGTCCGGCGCGGGCCCGCCACCCCGGCGCCTCCTTGACGTAGTTGCAGGCCTCACAGGTGCCCTCGAGGTTCTCCCCGCTGGTGGGCCCACCCTCCGCGAAGGGGACGATGTGGTCGTGGTGCCGGATCGGCGCTCCGCACCACGCGGAGCGGCAGCCCTGGTCCCGGGCGTCGACGAAGCGGGCGAGCCCCGACGGTGGGGTCCGGCGACGGGAGTCCATCTGCACCAGCTGCCCTGTGGTGGGGCTGGTGAACAGTCGGCGCAGCCAGAGCTCGGTGCTGTGGTCGGCCTGCCGGCCGCCGAGGCGGTCGCCGACGAGCCGCCGTGCCCAACCGGCGGGGACGGGCCCGTACCCGGGGACCACGGCGGGCTCGCCGTCGCCCCGCAGGAGGGTGCGGTCGGTCATGACGAGCTGGATCTCGACGGGTGTGGCGTCGGCCGTGGACTGCCCGGTGACACGCTCGACGAGGGTGTCGGCCATGACCTGCCCGCGGCTGCGCGGATCACCCTGGGCGCGGGCGGCGTCGGCCGCCCGGGTGAGGGCGGCCAGCACGGCCACGCCCTGTGCCACCGGGAGCAGGCCGGTGAGGTAGCTCATCGTGTCCGGCGCCGGGCGCAGCGTGACGCACCGCTCCCCCTCCGCGCGCCGGGCCCGGCGGACCACCGACTCGGCGTCGAGGCGGTAGGCCACCTGCTTGGCCCGGGCGGTGAGCTGCCGGTCGCCCAGCCGTTCGAGCTCTGTCCGGTCCGCGGCGACCTCGACGTCGAACGCCCTCCGGTCCTCCAGCGTCAGCGTCGCCGACTCACGGACCAGGATGGTCGCCCGCCACTCGCTGATCACCCCCGCCGTCAGCGCGGCGTGGGTGTGCGGCATCTCCCGGACGAGGGCCTTCGCCAGCCCCAGGAGGCGGCCGCCGCGGTGCGGTGACTCGCGACGGGCGAGCGCAACCTGGGCACCGACTCCCTTACCCCGCTCGCGGGCGGGCAGGCCGGCTCGGGCCTGTTCCTCACGTTGCGAGACGTCGAGGTCGACAGCGATGCGCGCCTGCGCGGCAGCGGCCGCGGCCTTCAGCTCCTCCAACGCCCGGAGCTGGTCGACCCGCTCGGCGTCCGTGACGTCCCGGTCGATCTCCGCCAGCGCCTCCCGCCATCGGGCCAGCTCCCGGACGGTCACAGCCGTGGCCGGCAGCCCTGCAGCCGGCACGGCCCCGGGCACCGGCCCGGCGGCGGTCTGCTCCGCCGCCTGCTGGGTGCCGTCCCGGGTCGCTGCGTCCATGTGATCCACGCTACATACGACCACCGACATTGCCCGTTGCGCCGCTGACGGCCCCCGGTACCGCCGGTCGTTCGTGATGGCTATCCGCCCCGGCGCCCCCTGACCCGCAGGCTCGCCGGACACCCGTCCGCACCTGAGGGCGACCATGTGCCGTGGCGTGCCCCCGCACCCGGCGTGACATGCGAAAGGCCCGGACCGCTCTGCGGTCCGGGCCTCAGGACATCTGTCGGGCTGGCGGGATTTGAACCCACGACCCCTTGACCCCCAGTCAAGTGCGCTACCAAACTGCGCCACAGCCCGTCTGGCTCGCGAACGAACCTGAACGAGGATACCGCAGGTTCGGGCCCCGACCGTACTCCGCGACACCCCTGTGCGTGGCGTCACACCGCGCGCAGCACCAGGCGCTCCCTCCGCCTGGTGCTGCGTCACCACGCGCCACGTGGTACCGGCCCGCTCAGTGCGCGGCCCCCTCGCCCGCCTGCTCGAGCCGGACCTTCTCGGCGGCCACCACACCGAGCGCCAGCAGCGCGACGACCATGACCGCGGTCGCCTCCCACGGCGCCAGCCGGTACAGCCCGACGAGCGTGACGAGCAGGACGAGCAGCAACGCCCGGCGCAGCACCTGGAACGCCTGGTACCGGTTGCGCCCGAGCGTCCGGAAACCCCACGTGGCGACGGCGACGGCCGCCGTCGACGACCCGGCCACCAACCACCGCGCCCACCGCGGCTCGTCCTGCAGCACCGCCACC
>NZ_CALGNQ010000120.1 GCF_937958535.1 uncultured Georgenia sp.
GTGGTGGAACGACCCGGAGGCGCTGTCCTACTACTTCATGGGCAAGGACAACATCGTCTTCCACTCCCAGATCTGGCCCGCCGAGCTGCTCGCCTACAACGGCGAGGGGGCGCGCGGCGGCACCCCCGGTGACTACGGCGTGCTCAACCTGCCCACCGAGGTCGTCTCCAGCGAGTTCCTCACGATGGAGGGCAAGAAGTTCTCCTCCTCGCGCGGCGTCGTCATCTACGTGCGCGACGTCCTCGAGCGCTACCAGGCCGACGCGCTGCGCTACTTCATCTCCGTCGCCGGCCCGGAGAACCAGGACAGCGACTTCACGTGGGCCGAGTTCGTCCGCCGCACCAACGGCGAGCTCGTCGCCGGGTGGGGAAATCTCGTCAACCGGACCGCCTCCATGATCCACAAGAACATCGGGCAGGTCCCGCCCGCCGGTGACCTCAGCGACGCCGACCGCGCCCTGCTCGACGCCGTCGAAGGCGGCTTCGACACGGTCGGGGACCTCATCGCCCGCCACCGCCAGCGCGCCGCGATCTCCGAGGCGATGCGGCTGGTGGGCGAGGCGAACAAGTACATCACCGAGATGGAGCCCTACAAGCTCAAGGACGAGTCCCAGCAGGAGCGGCGGGCCACCATCCTCCACGTCGCCGCGCAGGCGGTGAGCGACCTCAACGTCATGCTCAGCCCCTTCGTCCCGCACAGCGCCAACACCGTGGACGCCGCCATCGGCGGCACCGGCGACGTGGCGCCGCTGCCCCGGGTGGAGGAGGTCGAGGACCTCGACGGCGGACCGGGCTACCCGGTCATCACCGGCGACTACACCGGCGTGCCGGCGTGGGGACGGCGCCCGGTGCGGGTGGGCGCCCCGGTCGCCAAGCCGACGCCGATCTTCACCAAGCTCGACGACTCGGTCGTCGAGGAGGAGCTCGCCCGCCTGGGCGTCGCCCCGTGAGCGCCCGGGAGCGCGGCCGGCCGCCCGCCCCCGAGCCGCTGCCCGTCGCCGTCGTCGACAACCACACCCACCTGCCGGTGGGCGCCGACGACGACCCGGGCGTCCGCGAGGGGAGCGACCCGCTGACCGTCGCCGAGCACATCGCGCGGGCTGCGGCCGTGGGGGTCGACCGGATGGTCCAGGTCGGCTGCGACCTGGACACCCTCGAGGGCAGCGTCGCACTGGCGCAGGAGCACCCGGAGATCGTCGCCGCGCTGGCGATCCACCCGAACGAGGCGCCGCTGCACGCCGGCGTCCGGGAGGTCGCGCCGGACGGGCTCGACCCCGCCGTCGCGCCGCGGCACGAGACGTCCCTGGACGACGCCGTCGCCCGGGTCGCCGAGCTCGCCCGCCACGAGCGGGTGCGTGCCATCGGGGAGACCGGCCTGGACTTCTTCCGCGGCGGTGAGCGGGCCCGGGCGGTGCAGCGCGCGGCCTTCCGGGACCACATCGCGCTCGCCAAGGAGCTCGGCCTGCCGCTGCAGATCCACGACCGGGAGGCCCATGCGGCCGTCGTCGAGGTGCTGCTGGCCGACGGCGCCCCCGAGCGCACCGTCTTCCACTGCTTCTCCGGTGACGTCGAGCTCGCCCGCACCTGCGCCGAGCACGGGTGGTACGTCTCCGTCGCCGGCCCGGTGACCTTCAAGGCGAACGACCCGCTCCGCACGGCCGTGCGGGAGGTGCCGCTGGAGCTCCTCCTCGTCGAGACCGACGCCCCGTACCTCACCCCCGCCCCGCACCGCGGCCGGCCGAACGCGCCGTACATGCTGCCCACGACGGTGCGGCGGCTGGCCGAGGAGACCGGTAGCGACCTGGCGGCCCTGTGCCGCCGGATCGCGGCGAACACCGAGGTCGTCTACGGCACCTGGTGAGGGGTGTGGCACCGGTCGCCGGGCGGTGAGCGGTCCCACAGTTCGGGACGCTGGAGTTCCCATCAGATAACAAATCGGTTACGGTCGCCCGAGGTCAGTCACCGACCGGTGCGGCGCACACCGCTCCGGACGGCCCTCCATCCAGACAGGACCCTGTAGTGCCCGAAACCACCCGGCGTGCGCGTCACCGCGACGTGAAGCCGCCTCAGCACCACGTCCGCACCGTCGCCAAGCGCGGCCTGCACACCCTCGTTCTTGCCGTCATCACGGGCGGGACCGTCGCCTTCGTCGGCGCCACCGCGCCGGACGACTCCCCCGCGGCGCCGCTCAGCGCGGACGCCGCCGAGTACGCCTCCGGCGCGGCCGCGATCGACCGCACGGCACTCGTCGCCTCGCGACTCGAGTCGCGGGCCCCGCTGGGTGCCTCTGTCGAGCTCGTCGTCGACGGCGAGAGCCGGCAGGTGACGACGTCGGCCGTCACGGTCGCCGAGCTGCTCGACGAGGTGGGCGTGGTCGTCGACCACGACGACATCGTCTCCCTCCCGCTCGCCAGTCCGGTCCTCGCCGGCATGACGGTGGAGGTGACCACCGTCGAGACGGTCGACGAGCACGTCACCGAGACCGACGAGTACCGGACCGTCGAGGAGGAGGACGACAGCCTGCCACGGGGCGAGCGGCGCGTCGTCACCGAGGGCGTCGACGGCATCACGGCCGCGACCTTCCGCGTCACGACCACCGGCGGCGAGGAGACCGCCCGCGAGCTCGTCGCCCGCGCGGTCGTCTCCGAGCGGGTGGACGAGGTGGTGCGCGTCGGCACCGCCGAGCCGGTCGCACCGCGCCGCTCCTCCGCGCCGACCTCCGGCACGTCCGGCTCGGGCGGCTCCGGTGGCTCCGACGGCGGCAGCTCCGCACCGGCCGTCACCGGCGGTGACCCCAAGGCCATCGCCGCCGAGATGGTTGCCGCACGTGGCTGGGGCAGCGACCAGTTCAGCTGCCTCGACACCCTGTGGGAGCGCGAGTCGAACTGGAACCCCACCGCGCAGAACCCGAGCTCGGGCGCCTACGGCATCCCGCAGTCGCTGCCCGGCTCGAAGATGGCCTCTGTCGGCTCGGACTGGCGGACCAACCCGGCCACCCAGATCACCTGGGGCCTGAACTACATCAGCGGCCGCTACGGCACGCCCTGCGGTGCGCTGGCCCACAGCAACTCGGTCGGCTGGTACTGAGTCGACCTCCCATTACCACGGGGTGAGCGGCGTCACCTGGACCGACACGTAACGATTCGGTTACAGTCGCCTGCGGACCTACTCGGTCCGCCCGTGTCGCCCCAGGTGACGCACCCAGCCGGATCAGACCCTCCCGCGGCCCTCGGGCCGTGCCGGCCGCCCTCGGGCAGCCACCTCGTCTGTGCCGGGAACGCGCAACCGAAGGAAGCCGTGCTCTCGAACGACGCCGAGCCCGCAACCACCGACCCCACCCCCGACCCCGCGCCGCAGCGGCGCGGTCGCCGTCGGGCCCTCATCGCCACGCTCGCCGCGGCCTCGCTGGTGACCGGCGGAGGCATCGCCGTCGCCGCCGCCCACAAGACCGTGGAGCTCGACGTCGACGGTGTCGAGCAGACCGTCTCGACCTTCGCCGGCTCCGTCGAGGGGCTGCTCGCCGAGCAGGACATCACCGTGGGCGAGCACGACGCCGTCGGACCCGACCTCGACGCCTCGCTCGACGACGGCATGCTCGTCGTCGTCCGCAGCGCCCGGCAGATCCGCGTCGACGTCGACGGCGTCCAGCAGGCCATGTGGACCACCGCCCCCACCACCGGTGAGGCCATCCAGTCCTTCGGCGAGGCCGGCCGACAGATCACCGTCGCCGCCTCCCGCTCCCGCGACGGCAGCCGCGAGGCCCTCGACATGCCGCTCGTGAACGGCGCCCCGGTGGACGTCGTGGTCGACGACGAGACCGTCCGGGTGCAGCCGATCGGGGAGGCCTACCTCCAGGACGTCCTCGACCTCGCCGGCGTGTCCGTCGGCAAGCTCGACGACGTCGTCGTCGGCGCCGGCCAGGACGGCGTCGTCTCGGTGACGATCACCCGCGGCACGCACGAGCTGCGCACCGAGGCCGAGACGCTGCCCTTCGAGACTGTCGAGCGCGAGGACGACGCGCTCTACGTCGGGGAACGTCGCGTCCTCCAGGAGGGCGTCGAGGGCCGCCGGGTCCGCGCCACGCTCGTCGTCAACGCCGCCGGGCAGGAGTCCGCGAGCGAGCCCAGCGGCTACTACACGGTGAGCGAGCCGGTGGAGGAGATCGTGGCCGTCGGCACCAAGCCGCGTCCCGCCCCCCGGCCCGCGCCGGCCGCACCCGCGCGCTCCGGTGGCTCCAGCAGCTCCGGCTCCAGCAGCTCCGGCGGCTCGTCCGGCTCGAGCAGCTCGGACGACGGCGGCAGCTCCGGCGGGTCGAGCGTGTCCGGTGACGTGTGGGCCGCGCTGGCCCAGTGCGAGTCCGGCGGCAACCCCTCGATCGTCAGCGCCAACGGGCTCTACCACGGCCTGTACCAGTTCTCCGTGTCCACGTGGCAGTCGGTCGGCGGCTCGGGCCTGCCCTCCCAGGCCTCGCCGGCGGAGCAGACGAAGCGTGCCCAGATGCTCCAGGCCCGCAGCGGCTGGGGCCAGTGGCCCGCCTGCTCGGCCAAGCTCGGCCTGCGCTGACCCGAGCAACCACCTCGGAGACAGCCCGGCTCCCCACGGGAGCCGGGCTGTCGCCGTCCGTGGCCGGGCGGGAGCCGACCGGCCACGATCTCGGGCGAGCCGGCCCGACCCGGCGGCTCGCCGCGGCGTGTCGCGGACGTCGTCGCAGGTCCGCGTCTCACGGGCCGAGCGGGGACGCGGGGCGCCCATGTCGCCGCGCCCCGCGCGGCCGACGCTGTCCCGACGGCGGGCGCTGCGCGGCTAGGCTCGTCGGCGTGACCCACGACCCCGCGCCGACCGACCCGCTGCTCGGCCCCGCGGACGTCCGCGCGCTCGCCGGCGAGCTCGGGATCCGCCCGACCAAGACGCTGGGCCAGAACTTCGTCATCGACCCGGGCACCGTGCGCAAGATCGTCCGCACCGCCGGCGTCACCGCGGACGACGTCGTGCTCGAGGTCGGCCCGGGGCTCGGCTCCCTCACCCTCGCCCTCCTGGAGACGGGGGCGCGCGTCGTCGCCGTCGAGATCGACCCGGTGCTCGCCGCGGCGCTGCCCCGCACGGTCGTGGCCCGGATGCCCGAGGCCGCCGACCGGCTCCTCGTCGTCACCGCCGACGCCATGGACGTCACCGCGCTGCCCGCCTTCCCCGGTGAGGGCCCCGCCCGTCCCGACGCGCTCGTCGCCAACCTGCCCTACAACGTCGCCGTCCCGGTGCTCCTCACCCTCCTGGAGCGGCTGCCCAGCCTGCGGCACGGCCTCGTCATGGTCCAGGCCGAGGTCGCCGACCGGCTCGCCGCCCCGCCCGGCTCACGCACCTACGGCGTGCCCTCGGCCAAGACGGCGTGGTACGCGGCCGCGCAGCGCTCGGCCACCATCGGGCGCACGGTGTTCTGGCCGGTGCCCAACGTGGACTCCGCGCTCGTGCGGCTCGAGCGCCGTGAGCCGCCCGCCACCGCGGCGAGCCGCGAGGAGGTCTTCGCCGTCGTCGACGCCGCCTTCGGGCAGCGCCGCAAGACCCTGCGTTCGGCCCTGGCCGGCTGGGCCGGGTCTGCCGACCGCGCCGAGGCGGCCCTCCGTGCCGCCGGGCTGGACCCGCGGCTGCGCGGGGAGCGGCTCGCCATCACCGACTTCGCCCGCATCGCCGAGCACGGTCCGGAGGGGCGATGACCACCCCTGTCGCGGTCCAGGTCCGTGCCCCGGGCAAGATCAACCTCGCGCTGCGGGTCGGGGCTCCCGACGACGAGGGCTACCACCCGCTCGCCACCGTCTTCCAGGCGGTGTCGCTCCACGAGGACGTCATCGCCCGGGCCGCGTCCGACCTCACCGTCACCGTGGAGGGCCGGGACGCAGACCGGGTACCCACCGACGACTCGAACCTCGCCCTGCGCGCCGCGCGACTGCTGCGCGAGCACACCGGCACCACCGCCGGCGCCCACCTGCGCATCGTCAAGCAGGTCCCGGTCGCCGGCGGCATGGGGGGCGGCTCCGCCGACGCCGCCGCCGCGCTGCTCGCCTGCGACCAGCTGTGGGACGCCGGCCTCGACCGGGAGGAGCTCGTCGCCCTCGCCCGCACGCTCGGCGCCGACGTCCCGTTCGCGCTCACCGGGCTCACCGCCATCGGCTCCGGCCGCGGCGACGTCCTCACCTCGGCGATGGTCGGCGGCCACTACCACTGGGTGCTCGCCGTCCAGGACGAGGGCCTGTCCACGCCGCAGGTCTTCGCCACCTTCGACGAGTTCGGCGGCACCACCGCCCCGGCACCGCACCTCGACGACGCGCTCATGGTCGCGCTGCGCAGCGGTGACCCCCACGCGCTGGCCCGCCACCTCGTCAACGACCTGGAGGAGCCCGCGCTCGACCTACGCCCCGAGCTCGGCGACGTCCTCGCCGCCGCTGACCGCGCCGGGGCCCTGGCCGCCGTCCTGTCCGGCTCGGGCCCCACCGTCGCCGCCCTGGCGCTCGACGAGCGCCACGCCCGCTCCGTCGCGGCGGTGATGGCCCAGGCGCAGGTGGCCCGCGAGGTCCTCGTCGTCACCGGCCCGGCCCCCGGCGCGCGGGTGCTGGAGCACATCTACGACGACGCCTGACGGCGGCAGGGGCGCGCGCGGTGGCCGACCTACCCTGGGACCGTGGCACATCTGCTCGGGGCCGAGGCCCTGCACCTGGAGTACCCCACACGGGTCGTGCTCGACTCCGTGAGCCTGGGCGTGGACGAGGGCGACCGGATCGGCATCGTCGGCCGCAACGGCGAGGGCAAGTCGAGCCTCCTGCGTCTGCTCGCCCGCCGCATCGAGCCCGACGGCGGCCGGGTGACCTGGCGGGGCGGGCTGCGGGTGGGTGTGCTCGACCAGGCCGACACCCTCGACCCCGCCGCCACCGTCGGTGCGGCCATCGTGGGGGACCGGGCCGAGCACGAGTGGGCCGGCGACCCCCGCGTGCGCGACGTCATCGGCGGGCTCGTCCCGGACGTCGGCTGGGACCGGCCCGTCGGGACGCTGAGCGGTGGCCAGCGACGGCGGGTGGCGCTCGCGGCGCTGCTCGTCGAGGAGTGGGACGTCCTGGCCCTGGACGAGCCGACCAACCACCTCGACGTCGAGGGCATCAGCTGGCTGGCCGACCACCTCAGGGGACGCTGGGCGCCCACCGCGGGCGGGCTCCTCGTCATCACCCACGACCGCTGGTTCCTCGACGAGGTGGCGACGACGACGTGGGAGGTGCACGACCGCACCGTCGACTCCTTCGAGGGCGGCTACGCGGCGTACGTGCTCCAGCGGGTGGAGCGCGACCGGCAGGCCGCGGCCGCGGAGGCCAAGCGGCAGAACCTCCTGCGCAAGGAGCTGGCGTGGCTCCGCCGCGGCGCACCGGCCCGCACGTCCAAGCCCAAGTTCCGTATCGAGGCGGCCAACCAGCTCATCGCCGACGTGCCGCCGCTGCGCGACCGGCTCGAGCTGTCCCGACTCGCCACCGCCCGCCTGGGCAAGGACGTCGTCGACCTGCTCGACGTCTCGGTCAGCTTCGGGGAGAACGCGGTGCTGCGCGACATCGAGTGGCGCATCGCGCCGGGGGAGCGGACCGGGATCCTCGGCGCCAACGGGGCCGGGAAGTCCACCCTCCTCGCCCTGGTGGCCGGCACGCTGCGACCCGACGCGGGGCGGGTCAAGCATGGCAAGACCGTGCGGGTCGCCATGCTCGACCAGCAGTTCAGCCAGCTCGCCGACATCGCCGGCGACCGTGTCCGCGACGTGCTCGCCCGTACCCGGGCGAGCTACGTCGTCGACGGCAAGGAGCTCACCCCCGCCCAGCTCCTCGAGCGGCTCGGCTTCTCCCGTGCGCACCTCTCCGCGCGGGTGGGGGAGCTGTCCGGGGGCCAGAAGCGCCGCCTCCAGCTCCTCCTCATCCTGCTCGCCGAGCCCAACGTCCTCATCCTCGACGAGCCGACCAACGACGTCGACACCGACATGCTCGCCGCCATGGAGGACCTCCTCGACTCCTGGCCCGGCACGCTCATCGTCGTCTCCCACGACCGCTACCTGCTCGAGCGGGTCACCGACCAGCAGTACGCGATCATCGACGGGCGGCTGCGGCACGTGCCCGGCGGGGTGGAGGAGTACCTCGCCCTGCGGCGCGGCCGGGCCGCCGCCCCCGCAGCGCCCGCCGCACCGGAGTCGCGCGAGCAGCCCCGCGGCGCGGAGGTGCACGCCGCCCGCAAGGAGCTCGCCGCCACCGAGCGCCGGCTGGACCGGCTCTCCGCCCAGGTGGCCGACGTCCACGAGCGGATGGCCGCGCACGACCCGAGCGACTACGAGGGTCTCGCCGCCCTCACCGAGGAGCTCCGCACGCTGGAGGGGCAGGTGGCGGAGTTCGAGGAGCGCTGGCTCGAGCTCTCCGAGCAGGTCGGGTAGCCGCGGTCATCGGGCGCGGCACGGGACTGAGTGCCGGGAGGCCCGAAGAAACCTGTGGGCACCGGCGGGCCGGCTGCCTATCGTCGGGTCACCCACTACCCGATGCAGCGAAGTGAGGTCACCATGACCGCCACGCTCACCCGTCTCGAGCACCTCCTCGGCGACCGGCTCCTGGTCCCCGGGTCGCCCGGCTTCCAGGACGCGGCCCGGGTCGAGTTCGGCGCCTTCGACCGGATCCCGGCGGCCGTCGCCCAGGTCACGACGACGGCGGAGGTCGCCGCCGCCGTCCGCGCCGCCCGCGACCACGACCTGCCGGTCGCCGTCCGTGCGGGCGGCCACAGCTACGCCCGCCACGCCCTGGCCGCCGACGCCCTGGTCCTCGACCTGCGCCGGATGGACGCCGTCACGATCGACCCCGAACGGCGTCTCGGACTCGCCGAGGGCGGCGCGACAGCCGGCGCGTACAGCGCCGCCGCGGCGCAGTACGGGCTGGGCACCGGGTTCGGCGACACCCCCACGGTCGGCATCGCCGGCCTCACCCTCGGCGGCGGCAGCGGCTTCCTCAGCCGCCGCGACGGGCTCACGGTGGACAACCTCCTCGGCGCCGAGGTGGTCCTCGCCGACGGCCGCGTCGTCACGACCGACGAGCGGCACGAGCCCGACCTCTTCTGGGCGCTGCGCGGCGGGGGAGGCAACTTCGGCGTCGTCACGTCGCTGACGTTCCGTCTCCAGCCCACCCCCGTGGTCACCGGCGGCCTGCTCATCCTCGAGCCGACCCCTGCCGCGGTCGCCGGTGCCGTGGAGGCGGTCCTCGCCGCACCGGACGGGCTCAGCGCCCTGGTCAACGTGCTCGTCGCCCCGCCCATGCCGATGCTCCCCGAGGCGGTCCACGGCCGGCCGGTGCTCATGCTCGTGCCGTGCTGGTCCGGCCCCGCGGAGGAGGCCGAGGCGGCCCTCGCCCCGCTCCGCGCCCTCGGCGAGCCGCTGTTCGACGACGTCGCCGCGCGCCCGTACCCGGAGCTGCTCCAGGGGCCGCCCGGCAGCGGGATGGTGCTCCACCCGGTCATGCGCACCGGGTTCGTCGACCGCGTGGACGAGGCCTGGGCGGCCGACGCGGTCGGGTCGCTCGCGAGCGCGGCGTCGCCGATGGCGGCGGTCAGCCTGCGCCCGCTCGGCGGGGCGGTCGCCCGGACCGCCCCCGACGCCACCGCCTTCGCCCACCGCGACCGGGCCGTCATGGTCTCCGTCGGGGCGATCACCCCGGAGGAGACGGCCCTCCCTGCCGCCTCCGCGTGGGTGGAGCGCACGGCCCCCGCCCTCGGCCTCGGCGCTGCCGGGTACGTCAACGTCATGTCCACGGCGACCCCGGACGACGTCGCCGCGGCCTACCCGGGTGAGGTCCTCGCGCGGCTGCGCGCGGTCAAGCGGCGCTACGACCCGGACAACGTCTTCCGGGCGAACCACAACATCACGCCGTAGCCCGGCGCCGCGGTCAGCGGTCGAGCGGCAGCAGCAGCCGGCGCAGCAGCCCGCTGAGCTGCTCGGCCTCCTGCGGTGTGAGCTCGGCGAGCAGCCGGTGCTCCGACTCCAGGAGGTCGGCCATCGCGGCGTCGACCTTCGCCTTGCCCAGTGCGGTGAGCCGGACGAGGACCACCCGCCGGTCGGTCGCGCCCACCGCCCGGACGACCAGTCCGTGGGCGACCATCCGGTCGATCCGGTGCGTCATCGTCCCCGACGACACGAGCGTCTCGTTGAGCAGGCGGCCGGCGGTCAGCTCGTAGGGCTCCCCGGCGCGCCGCAGCGCCGACAGGACGTCGAACTCCCAGCCCTCGAGCTCGTGGTCGATGAACGCCCGGCGCCGGGCGAGGTCGAGCCGCCGGGAGAGCCGGGAGACGCGGGAGAAGACGTGCAGCGGCCGCGGGTCGAGATCGGGTCGTTCCCGCTCCCACGCCGCGACGATCCGGTCGACCTCGTCCTGGTCCTCGAGGGCGCCGCTCACTGACACCATCCCCCGAGATTACTCGACATCAAGATAATTCTGCTGCCACCCGCGCCGGACGTCGCACGGGGCCGGCCGCCGGCGGGAGCGCAGCGGCCGGCAGCGACCGGCTGCGGTCAGCCGCGCAGCGCCTCGGACAGCTTCATCCGCCCACCGGTGTGGAGCACACCGCGCCGGTACACGCGCCCGGCGATCCACACCAGGAGCGGCACGGTGGCCAGGGCGATGACGATGGCCAGCGCCATCTCCCAGCCCTCGACCCCGCCGTACACCTCACGCACCGGCATCATGAACGGGGAGAAGAACGGCACCTGGGACAGCACCCGCACCACCGTGGTGTCCGGGTCCGCCGACACCATGAACATCGCCAGGTAGTACGGGACGAACATGAGGAACATCAGCGGCGTGGTGACGGCGCCGATCTCCTCCTGACGCGAGACGAGCGCGGCGAAGCCCCCGAAGAGCAGTGCGAAGACCGCGAAGCCGAGGAGGAACCACACCAGGGTGAGGAGCATCGTCCAGCCGAGGTCGATCTCGAAGCCGGCGAGCAGTCCGGTGGCCGCCATCGTGCCACCGGCCGCGCCGCCGAGGAGGACCACCTGGGTCAGCCCGACGATCCCGATGCCGAGGATCTTGCCGGCGAGCAGCTCCGCGGGGCGGATCGTCGCGAGCAGGATCTCCACCACCCGGGAGGTCTTCTCCTCCACGACACCCATCGCGATGATCGATCCGGTGCTGATGAGGGCGAAGAGCAGCAGCGAGATCGCCAGGATCGACACGAGGTACTGCGGGCCGAACTGCTCGGCCTCGTCACCCTCCTCGGTGTCCGCCGTCGCCACCTGAGGGGCAGCCGTCGCCAGCGCCGCACTGACCGCCTGCGGGTCGCCGCCGAGCTCGCCGACCTCGATGGCGAGCGCGTGCGCCTGCACGGCGCTGGTGACCAGACCGAGCAGCTGCGGGTCAGCCGTCGTCTCGACGAGCATCTCGGGACGGGTGGGGTCGCCGCTGAGGAAGGCGTCCAGGTCGTCGCCGAGCCGCGGCTCGGCCTCCTCCCGGCTGAGCTCCTCGACGTCGACGGTGGTGCCCAGCGCCGTCCCGGCCGCGGTGAGCTGCGGCTCGAGGACGCCCACGGAGCTGTCGACGGCGAGGGTGAAGTCGGCGGCGCCGTCGTCGTCGCGGTCGACGAAGTAGTCGAGGACGACGATGCCGGCGACGATGACGACGAGCAGCACGGCCAGCGAGATGAGGTTCGACTTCGTGAAGAAGCGGGCTTTGACCTCCCGCCGGGCGACGAGGCCGATGGCGGCGAAGGTGCCGGTGCGGCCGGACCGCGGGGACTGCTGGGTGCTCATGCTGCGTCCTTCTCGTCGCTCTCGGTCACGACGTCGCGGAAGAGGTCGGTGAGGGTGGGGACCACCGGGCCGAACTCGCGCAGCTGCCCGGCGGCGGTGGCGGCCCGGAGGAACGGCTGCTCCACGCCGGCGTCGTGGCCGGTCAGCTCCACGACGACCTCGCGACCGTCGTCGCTGACGACGGAGGCGCCCGGTACCGCGCGGGCCCAGCCGGCGGCGGCGCCCTCGACGACGGCGCGCCAGCGCGCGTTCTTGGTCCGGCGCAGCTCGTCCTGGGTGCCGAGGGCGACCATCTGCCCGGCACGGATGATCCCCACGCGGTCGCAGAGCCGTTCGACGAGGTCGAGCTGGTGGGAGGAGAAGATGACCGGGACCCCGGCGGCGGCGCGCTCGCGCAGCACCGAGCTCATGACGTCCACGGCGACGGGGTCGAGGCCGGAGAACGGCTCGTCCAGGACGAGCACCTCGGGGTCGTGGACGAGCGCGGCGGCGAGCTGGACCCGCTGCTGGTTGCCCAGCGAGAGCTTCTCGACGTGGTCCGCGCGGCGCGGGGCGACACCCAGCCGCTCGGTCCACTGCTCCATCGCCCGGGTGGCGGCCGGGGCGTCCATGCCGTGCAGCCGGGCGAGGTAGACGAGCTGCTCGCCGACCTTCATCTTCGGGTAGAGGCCGCGTTCCTCGGGCATGTAGCCGACGCGGCGGCGCGCGTCGAGGTCGAGCGGGCGGCCGCGCCAGCGCACCTCGCCGGAGTCGGGGGCGAGCACGCCCAGCGCGATGCGCATCGCCGTCGTCTTCCCGGCGCCGTTGGAGCCGACGAAGCCGAAGATCTCACCGGCGGCGACGGAGAAGGTCAGGTCGGTGAGGGCACGGAGTGAGCCGTACGCCTTGTTGAGATGGTCGAACTCCAGCTGGGCCATGGTCTCTTCCGTGCGATGGGCGTGGTGACAGCCGCGAGTGTAGTCACCGGGCGGCGGCGGCCTGCTGGGCTAGCGCTCGCGGGCGTCGGGCAGGCCGGTGAGCCGGGGCGCGGGTTCCAGGGCGCGCAGCCCGTTCCAGGCGAGGTTGACGAGGTGCGCGGCGACCGTCTCGCGGTCCGGGCTGCGTGCCTCCAGCCACCACTGGCCGGTGAGCGCGATCATCCCGACGAGCATCTGGGCGTAGATCGGTGCGGCCTGCGTGGGCAGCCCGCGGCGGCGGAACTGCTCGGCGAGCAGGTGCTCCACCTGGGTGGCGACGTCGCCGATGAGGGAGGAGAAGGTGCCGGTGGCCTGGGCGACGGGGGAGTCGCGGACCAGGATCCGGAAGCCGTCGGTGTTCGTCTCGATGTACTCGAGCAGCGCGAGCGCGGTGCGCTCGACGATCCGCTTGGGGTGCCCGCCGGTCCGCAGTGCCCCGCTCAGCGCCTTGAGGAGGTGCTGCAGCTCGCGGTCGACGATGACTGCGTACATGCCCTCCTTGCCGCCGAAGTGCTCGTAGACGACCGGCTTGGAGACCTTCGCCCGCGCCGCCACCTCCTCGACGCTCGTCCCCTCGAACCCCTTCTCGGCGAACAGGGCACGGCTGACGTCGAGCAACTGCTCACGCCGCTGCCCGGCGGTCATCCGGGCCCGCGAGGGGCGATTTCGGTCACTCGTCACCCACCCATCATGCCGTGGACGTCGGCACGTGCCGCCCCGCGGGCCTGGCAGACTGGACGCTGCGTTGCCGCGGCAACGTGGTCCGCCCTGGTGTAACGGCAGCACGCAGGCCTTTGGTGCCTCGAGGTCCGGGTTCGAATCCTGGGGGCGGAGCTCACCCGGACGGCCCGTCTCCCGCGGCGCCCCCACGCGACGGCCCCCGCTAGAGTGGGGAGCGCACGAGCCCGGGGGACCTCCCCCGAGCAGGACCCGACGAGGGAGCCGACACGCGTGAGTGCCCAGCCAGCCGCCGTCATCGTCCTCGCCGCCGGTGAGGGCACCCGGATGAAGTCCCGGACCCCCAAGGTCCTCCATCGCATCGCCGGTCGCAGCCTGCTCGGCTTCGCGCTGCGCGCGGGCGCCGAGCTGGAGCCGCGGCGCCTCGCCGTGGTCGTCCGGCACGGGCGCGACGCCGTCGCGGCGCACGCCGAGGAGGAGCTGCCGGGCGTGCTCGTCGTCGACCAGGACGCGATCCCCGGCACCGGCCGGGCCGTCCAGTGCGCCCTCGGCGTGCTCGACGCCAAGGAGGAGGCCGGTGCGGCGCTCCTCTCCGGCGCCGTCGGCTCGGCGACCGGCCGCAAGATCGAGGGCGCCGTCGTCGTCACCGCCGGCGACGTGCCCCTGCTCGACTCCGCGACGCTGCGCGAGCTCGTTGCCGCCCACGAGGCGGACGGCAACGCGGTGACCCTCCTCAGCACCCGGATGGAGGACCCGTACGGCTACGGGCGCGTGGTGCGCGACGAGAACGGTGATGTCGTCGCCGTCGTCGAGGAGAAGGACGCCACCGATGAGCAGCGCGCCATCGACGAGATCAACGCCGCCGTGTACGTCTTCGACGCCGCGGTGCTGCGCGAGGCGCTGGCCCAGGTGGACGACGCCAACGCCCAGGGGGAGGTCTACCTCACCGATGTCGTCGCGCTCGCCCACCGCGCGGGCAAGCGGGTGCGCGCCCTCCTCGTGGAGGACCCGTGGCTCGTCACCGGCGTCAACGACCGCGCCCAGCTCGCCGCGGTCGGTGCCGAGCTCAACCGCCGGATCGTCACCGAGTGGATGCGTGAGGGCGTCACCGTCGTCGACCCGGCATCGACGTGGATCGACCTCGACGTGCGCCTCGGCCGGGACGTCACCATCCACCCGGGCACCCAGCTGCACGGCTCCACGACCGTCGGCGACGGCGCGGAGATCGGCCCGGACACCACGCTGCGCGACGTCGTCGTCGGCGAGGAGGCCACGGTCGTGCGCACCCACGGGTTCAGCGCCCGGATCGGGGCGCGGGCCACCGTCGGGCCGTTCGCCTACCTGCGCCAGGACACCGTGCTCGGGGACGAGGGCAAGATCGGCACCTTCGTCGAGACCAAGGACGCCCAGATCGGCACCGGCTCGAAGATCCCGCACCTGTCCTACGTCGGGGACGCCGAGATCGGCGACGACACGAACATCGGCGCCGCCTCCGTCTTCGTCAACTACGACGGCGTGCGCAAGCACCGTTCGAAGGTCGGCCACGGGGCGCGGACCGGCTCGGACAACATGTTCGTCGCACCGGTCACCGTTGGGGACGGCGCCTACACCGGCGCGGGCACCGTCCTCCTCAAGGACGTGCCGCCCGGTGCGCTCGCGATCAACACCACCACCCAGCGGAACATCGAGGGCTGGGTGCTGCGGCGCCGCCCCGGCACACCGTCGGCCGAGGCGGCGCGCAAGGCGCTGGAGGCCAGTGCCGAGAGCGAGCTCTCCCCACAGGCTCGGGCCGAGTTGGCCCGTGGTAACCACGGCGCCCCGCGCGACGGCGGCGTCACCACCGACACGACCGGGAGCAGCACCGAGCGATGACTGGCATCACCTCAAGCGGCGAGAAGCGACTCGTCCTCGTGTCCGGACGAGCCCACCCCGCGCTCGCCCGCGACGTCGCCCAGGAGCTCGGCACCGAGCTCGTGCCCACGACGGCCTACGACTTCGCCAACGGTGAGATCTACGTCCGGTTCGAGGAGAGTGTGCGCGGCTGCGACGCGTTCGTCCTCCAGTCGCACACCACGCCGATCAACCAGTGGCTCATGGAGCAGCTGCTCATGGTCGACGCCCTCAAGCGGGCCTCGGCCAAGCGGATCACGGTGGTCGCGCCCTTCTACCCCTACGCCCGGCAGGACAAGAAGCACCGGGGCCGCGAGCCGATCTCCGCCCGCTTCATCGCCGACATGTTCCACACCGCCGGCGCCGACCGGCTCATGTCGATCGACCTCCACGCCGCCCAGGTCCAGGGCTTCTTCGACGGCCCGGTCGACCACCTGTGGGCGATGCCGATCCTCACCGACTACGTCCGCACCCGCGTGGACACGAGCAACGTCACGGTCGTCTCGCCCGACGCCGGCCGCATCCGCGTGGCGGAGATGTGGGCGGAGAAGCTCGGCGGCGGACCGCTCGCCTTCATCCACAAGACCCGGGACATCACCCGCCCGAACCAGGCGGTGGCCAACCGGGTGGTCGGTGAGGTCGAGGGTCGCGACTGCGTCCTCGTCGACGACCTCATCGACACCGGTGGCACGATCGCCGAGGCGGTCAAGGTGCTCCGCGAGGCCGGCGCCCGCGACGTCATCGTGGCGGCCACGCACGGAGTGCTCTCCGACCCGGCCGCGCAGCGGCTCAGCGAGTGCGGCGCGCGCGAGGTCGTCATCACCGACACCCTGCCGATCCCCGCCGACAAGCAGTTCGCCCAGCTCACCGTGCTCCCGATCGCCCCGCTCCTGGCGCGCGCGATCCGGGAGGTCTTCGAGGACGGCTCGGTCACCAGCCTCTTCGACGGCGCCTCCTGACCCCACCGTGGTGACCCCGGCGGTCCGGACCGCCGGCGACCTGGCCCGCACCCGGCCGTCGGCATCCGGGGCCGGGCGCCCGTGAGGGGGTGCTCTCGCGGGGGCGCGCCGGAGTCGGGTATCATCGACCGGTTGCCTCGGCGAGGGAGACCGGATCGAACGGCTCCGTGATCGACGCGGTGGCGCCGGTGGGCGCCCGCGTGTCGTCCCGCCCAGGCGCTGCCGCTTAGCCCGACGCCAACACAGGAGATCCCCGTGGCCGAGACGCCCGACACGCCCACCCTCACCGCCCAGGTCCGTACCGAGTTCGGCAAGGGTGCCGCCCGTCGCACCCGCCGCGCGAACCAGATCCCCGCGGTCCTCTACGGCCACGGTGAGGCGCCGAAGCACCTCGCCGTGCCGTCCCACGACACGTTCCTCGTCCTCAAGGACAACCCGAACGCGGTCATCACCCTCGACGTCGAGGGCGAGCAGCAGATGGCCCTGACCAAGCACATCCAGCGTGACCCGGTCCGCCGCACCATCGAGCACGTCGACTTCGTCATCGTCCGCGCCGGCGAGAAGGTCACCGTCGACGTCCCGGTCCACGTCGTCGGCGAGTCCGCGCCCGGCACGATCCACCAGATCGAGATCATGACGCTGACCGTCACGGTCCCGGCCACCCGCATCCCGGAGACCATCAACATCGACATCGAGGGCCTCGAGGACGGCACGGTCGTGCGCGTGCGCGACATCCCGCGCCCGGAGGACGCCACCATCGAGGACGACCCGGAGCACGAGGTCGTCGTCATCTCCACCCCGCGGGTCTCGGCCGACGACCTGGCCGCGGACGAGGCCTCCGCCGAGGCGGGTGCCGCCGCTGGTGCCGAGGGTGGCGCCCCGGAGTCCACCGAGGGCTGAGACTCCCCGCCCACGCCGCGTCGTCGCCCGTGAGCGCGACGCGGCGTGGGCACACGCGTTCCTGAGGAAGAGGTCATGAGCGACACCTGGCTCGTCGTCGGGCTCGGCAACCCGGGGCCGAAGTACGCCGGCAACCGCCACAACGTCGGCCGGATGGTCGTCGACACCCTGGCCCGTCGCGCCGGTGTCACGCTGACGAGCCACAAGGCCCGTGCCCACGTGGCCGACGCCCGGCTCGGTGTGCTGCCCGGTGGTGCGCCCGGGCCGAAGGTCGTCCTCGCCATCCCCGGGACGTACATGAACCTGTCCGGCGGGCCGGTGAGCGCGCTGCTGCGCTTCTACGACATCCCCGCCGAGCGGCTGCTCGTCGTCCACGACGAGCTCGACCTGCCGCCCAACACGCTGCGGCTCAAGCGTGGCGGGGGAGAGGGCGGCCACAACGGGCTGCGGTCGATCTCCGCCGCGATCGGCACCCGCGACTACGTGCGGCTCCGTGTCGGCATCGGCCGTCCCCCCGGTCGGATGGACGCCGCCGACTACGTGCTGCGCGACTTCGCCCCCTCCGAGCGCGCCGACGTCCTCGTCACCCTGGAACAGGCGGCCGACGCCGTCGAGGATGTCGTCACCAAGGGGCTGGAGAAGGCGCAGCACCAGCTGCACACGGTCTGACGGTGACTCGGCCGCCCACCGCACCCGCACCGCGCCCGAGCTGACGGCACCGGGCCGGCCCGGGCTGACGGCGGCCTCGGCGGCGCCCGCGCCGGCCGCCCCGGACCGGCCCGTCCCTCACCCGAAGCGGGACGTGTCGCCCGCCCCCTCGCGCACCACCTCGGGTGCACCGGACGTGAGGTCGACGACGGTGGTCGGCTCGACCGAGGCCACCGGCGCCTCGACGACGACGTCGACCAGGTGACCGACCTCGTCGTCGACGACCCACCCCTCCGACATCGGCTCCTCCGTGCCGGGGAGGATGAGGGTGGAGGTGAGCATCGGCTCGCCCAGCTCGGCGAGGATCGCCAGCGCGACGCGGTGGTCGGGCACGCGCACCCCGACGGTGAGCTTGCGCGGCTGGAGCATCATCCGCGGAACGTCCTTCGTGCCCTTGACGATGAACGTGTACGGGCCGGGCGTCAGCGACTTCACCAGCCGGAACGCGGCATTGTCGAGGATGACGAAGCTGCCCGCCTGCGCCAGCGTCGCGCACATGAGCGTGAAGTGGTGCTTGTCGTCGAGCCGCCGGATCGCCCGGATCCGGTCGATCGCGTCCTTGCTGCCCAGCCGCGCCCCGAGCGCGTACCCGGAGTCGGTGGGGTAGGCGATGAGCCCGCCGTCGCGCAGGACGTCGACGACCTGCGACAGCCGCCGGGGCTGCGGGTCCTGAGGATGGAGCTCTACATACCGGGCCATCCGGTCAGTGTGCCGCAGCCCACAGCGCTCGTCAGCCCGGAGCCGCCCGCGCGGCGCCCCGGCGGTGCGCCGTAGAATCGCGTGGTCCCCGCCCCTGCCTGCAGGACGCGGGGCGCTTGTGCTGCCCAGCTGCCCCAGGACTCATGCGACTCACCGGACTCATCCCGCCGCTCCTCGCCGACCCCGCCTTCGCCCAGGCCGTCTCCGCCGCCGCGCACGGCGGCGAGCGCACGGTGAGCGTCCCGCTCGGGGTGCGCGCCGCCCTCGTCTCGGCGATCACCAGCCCCGACTTCGGCGGGGGCGCGCGTCCCGTCGTGGTCGTCACCGCGACCGGTCGGGAGGCCGACGACGCCGCTGCCGCGCTGCGCAACTTCCTGCCCGAGGACGACGTCGCGGTGCTGCCGGCGTGGGAGACGCTCCCGCACGAGCGGCTCTCCCCGCGCAGCGACACGGTGGCCCGGCGGATCGCCGTCTTCCGGCGGCTCGCGCACCCCGGCAAGGACGGACGCGCCGGCGCGGTCCGGGTGCTCGTCATGCCGGTGCGGGCACTGCTCCAGCCGGTCATCAGCGGCCTGGGCGAGCTCGAGCCGGTCGAGCTCGAGGTCGGGGACGAGCGCAGCCTGGAGGACGTCGCGGCCGGGCTCGCGGCGGCGGCCTACACCCGGGTCGACATGGTCGAGGCGCGCGGCCAGTTCGCCGTCCGCGGCGGCATCCTCGACGTCTTCCCGCCCGCCGAGGACCACCCGATGCGCATCGAGTTCTGGGGCGACACCGTCGAGGAGATCCGGTGGTTCTCCGTCGCCGACCAGCGCAGCCTCGACGTCGCCGACCGCGGGCTGTGGGCCCCGCCCGCCCGCGAGCTGCTCCTCACCGACGCCGTCCGTGAGCGCGCGAAGGCCCTCATCGAGCGGATGCCCGGCGCGGCCGACATGCTCGAACGGCTGAGCGAGGGCATCGCCGTCGAGGGCATGGAGTCCCTCGCGCCGCTCCTCGTCGACGGCATGGAGCCGGTGCTCGACCGCGTGCCCGAGGACGCGCTCGTCCTCATGTCCGAGCCCGAGCGGATCCGCCGCCGCGCCCACGACCTCGTCGCCACCACCGAGGAGTTCCTCGCCGCGGCCTGGGCCTCGGCGGCCGCCGGTGGCCAGACCCCGCTCGAGCTGCGCTCCGCCTCGTTCCACACCCTGGAGGACACCCGCGAGCTCGCCGCCCGACGCGGCCTGGGCTGGTGGGAGCTCACCACCCTTTCCGCGGAGATGCCCGCGGCCCCGGACGCGGCCCCCGAGGCCGAGGACGACGCCCCGGAGACCTCCGCCGTCGTCGCCCGGGACGTCGAGCCCTACCGCGGTGACGTCCCGAAGGCGCTCGCCGACCTGCGCGACCTCACCCACGACCGGTGGCGGCTGCTCATCACCACCCAGGGCCCCGGGCCCGCCCGCCGCATGGTCGAGCAGCTCACCGACGCCGACGTCCCTGCCCGACTGGTGGACGACGTCGTGGAGGAGCCGCCCGCCGGCGTCGTCCTCGTCACGACGGCGGCCGTGCCGCGCGGTTTTGTCGCCACCGACCTCAAGCTCGCCGTCGTCACCGAGACGGACATCACCGGCCGCGCCGGCACCTCGACCCGTGACATGCGCAAGATGCCCTCGCGCCGCCGCGGCGTGGTCGACCCGCTGGCGCTCAAGGCCGGCGACTACGTCGTCCACGAGCAGCACGGCGTGGGCCGATTCATCGAGCTGGTCCAGCGCACGGTGGGCCGCGGGCCGGACGCCACCACCCGCGAGTACCTCGTCATCGAGTACGCCTCCTCCAAGCGCGGCCAGCCGGGGGACCGGCTCTTCGTGCCGACCGACGCGCTGGACCAGGTGACGAAGTACTCCGGCGGGGAGGCGCCCACCGTCAACAAGATGGGCGGGGCCGACTGGGCCAGGACGAAGAGCCGGGCGCGCAAGGCGGTCAAGGAGATCGCCGCCGAGCTCGTCCGGCTGTACGCGGCCCGCGCCTCGACCAAGGGGCACGCCTTCTCCCCCGACACCCCGTGGCAGCGCGAGCTGGAGGACGCCTTCCCGTACGTCGAGACCCCCGACCAGCTCGTCACCATCGAGGAGGTCAAGGCGGACATGGAGCGCGAGATGCCCATGGACCGCCTGCTCTCCGGGGACGTCGGCTACGGCAAGACGGAGATCGCCGTCCGCGCCGCGTTCAAGGCCGTCCAGGACGGCAAGCAGGTGGCCGTGCTGGTCCCGACGACGCTGCTCGTCCAGCAGCACTACGACACCTTCTCCGAGCGGTACGCCGGCTTCCCGGTCGAGGTGCGGGCGCTGTCCCGCTTCCAGAGCGACGCCGAGGCCACCGAGGTCAAGGAGGGGCTGCGCTCCGGGAAGGTCGACGTCGTCATCGGCACCCACCGGCTGCTCACCGGCGAGGTCCGCTTCAAGGACCTCGGTCTGGTCATCATCGACGAGGAGCAGCGCTTCGGTGTGGAGCACAAGGAGACCCTCAAGCAGCTGCGCACCAACGTCGACGTCCTGGCGATGAGCGCGACCCCGATCCCGCGCACACTGGAGATGGCGATCACCGGCATCCGGGAGATGTCCACCCTCGCCACCCCGCCGGAGGAGCGGCACCCGATCCTCACCTACGTCGGCCCGTACGAGGAGAAGCAGGTGGCCGCCGCGGTGCGCCGCGAGCTGCTCCGCGAGGGGCAGGTCTTCTACGTCCACAACCGGGTCTCCTCGATCAACCGCGCCGCCTCCAAGCTCGCCGAGCTCGTGCCCGAGGCGCGGGTCGCCGTCGCGCACGGGCAGATGGGTGAGCACCAGCTGGAGCGGGTGATCCAGGACTTCTGGAACAAGGAGTACGACGTCCTCGTCTGCACGACGATCGTCGAGACCGGCCTGGACATCTCCAACGCCAACACCCTCATCGTCGAGCGGGCCGACGCCTTCGGCCTGTCCCAGCTGCACCAGCTGCGCGGACGGGTGGGGCGTGGCCGCGAGCGTGCCTACGCCTACTTCCTCTACCCCCCGGAGAAGCCGCTCACCGAGACCGCCCACGACCGGCTCGCCACCATCGCCTCGCACACCGAGCTCGGGGCGGGGATCCAGGTGGCGATGAAGGACCTGGAGATCCGCGGCGCAGGCAACCTCCTGGGAGGGGAGCAGTCCGGGCACATCGCGGGCGTGGGCTTCGACCTGTACGTGCGGATGGTCGCCGACGCCGTCGCGGAGTTCCGGGGGGAGAAGGAGCAGGAGAAGACCGAGGTCAAGATCGAGCTGCCGGTCGACGCCCACATCCCGCACGAGTACATCGAGCACGAGCGGCTGCGGCTGGAGGCCTACGCGAAGATCTCCGCCGCGGACGACGACGCCGCGATCGACGCGGTGCGCGCCGAGCTCGTCGACCGGTACGGGCCGATCCCCGAGCAGGTCGAGCGCCTCTTCGCGGTGGCGGCGCTGCGCACCCGCGCCCGGGCGGTGGGGCTGACCGACATCACCGCGCAGGGCAGGTACGTGCGGTTCGCGCCGGTCGAGCTGCCCGAGTCCGCCCAGCTGCGGCTCAAGCGGCTCTACCCGGGCACGGTGCTCAAGCCGGCGATCCGCACCATCCTCGTGCCCTTCCCGCGGACGGCGAAGGTGGGCGGTAAACCGCTGCACGACGCGGCCCTGCTGGTGTGGGCGGGGGAGCTCATCGAGGCGGTGCTCAGCGGGTCGGTCGCCGCGGCCGCGCAGGTGGCGACGACGTAGGCGGGCCGCCCGTCCACAACTTTCGCCCACAGGTCTGTGGATAACGGGCGAAAGCCCACGTCACCCTGTGGAGGGGACTGTGGGCAGACACCGGGCGGTCCGCGCCGGTCCGGCCCGGTCCCCGCCCTCCTGGGCGGGCGACGGCGTGGCGTCACGGACGATGTCGGTGGCCGGTGTGACAGTGGGGACGAGGAGAGGAGGCCCCATGACCGCAGTCCTGGCCGAACGGCCCAACGCCGTGGCAGCACCGGCGGCACCCGCGCCCCACGCGCCCACCCCGGACGACGTCGACCGTGACGGGATCGAGGTCTACTGCCCCGAGGCGGAGGCCTGGAGCCGCACCCGCCAGCTCTTCTGCGAGAGCTGCGGTGCCACCGACCACGACCTGCGCTAGCCGCAGGGGAGCCGGACGACCGCGCGAGCCGGGGAGGGGCGGGCCTCCTCGGTGAAGCCCGCGTCGAGGAAGAGCCCGAGCGGTCCGTGGAAGAGCTCGGCGGAGGAGAGCGAGCGCCGGGCGGACGGGTCGACCGGGTAGGCCTCGACCACGGCCGCGCCATGGCGCCGCGCGAGCTCGACGGCGCCGTCGAGCAGCGCCCGGGCCACGCCCTGGCGTCGGTGGCCGACCCGCACGACGAAGCAGCTCACCGACCAGACCCCGGCGACCTCGCCGCGGCTCACCGGGGACGCGAGCAGCCGCGGGTAGTCCTCCTTGGGCCCCACCGCGCACCACCCCACCGGCTCCCCGTCCCGGTAGGCGAGGACACCCGGCGGCACCGGGCCGGAGCTCACCTGCTCGCGCAGGGCGGCGCGCAGCTGCGGCACCGAGGCACCGGCCCAGTCCCGGCCGCGCAGCCGGTAGTACTGGCACCAGCACCCGGCGGGGTCGCCTCGGGTCCCCATGACCGTGACGACGTCCGGCCAGCGCTCCGCCGTCGCGGGCCGCACCCGTACCTGCCCTGACGTGCCGCCCATCCGGGCCCCCTCGCGGTGTGTGCCGGTCGGCCCCAGGGTGGCACACGCGGGTGCCCGGGGGACCCGCCCGCTCCCGTACGATGGTCCGTGGCCGGTGCACCGCCGGCACGACGAGGGAGGTATCACGGTGACATCGACGAGGCTGAGCCGCGGCATCGCCGCAGCCGCCCTGCTGGCCGGGCTCGCCCTGGGAGGCTGTTCGGCGAACCCCGGTGCCGCGGCCGTCGTGGACGGTCAGCGAATCTCCGAGGAGGAGCTCGCCCGCACGGTCGCCGACTTCTCCACCGTGGTCGGGCAGCCCGTCGAGGCGCGCCAGCTGCTCGGCACCCTCATCGTCGCCCCCGCCATCCTCGAGGTCGCCGCCGACTACGGCGTGGCTGCCTCCGACGAGGAGGCCGCCCAGCTCCTCGACGGCCAGCTGGAGGCCGCCGGCGAGACCCCGCCGGAGGAGTACAGCGACGGCGTCATCCAGGTGGCGAAGGTCGTCATCGTCAACCAGCAGATGATGATGGCGCCGGACGCGAACGCGGCGATCGAGGAGGTCAACGCCCGGATCGCCGAGGCGGACATCGAAGTCAGCCCGCGGTACGGCGAGTTCGACCCGGCCGCCGGCGAGGTGCTCGCCGACGAGCTGCCCTGGATCGTCTCGGGGCAGTGACCCAGGCCCGGTCCGGCGAGGCGCTCGCGGCGGTCGTCGCCGCGATGGACCGGCTGCGCTCACCGGGCGGCTGCCCCTGGGACGCCGAGCAGACCCACCGGTCACTGGCGCCCTACGCCATCGAGGAGGCCTACGAGCTGGCCGAGGCGGCCGAGTCCGACGACCGTGCCGCCCTGCGCGGCGAGCTGGGCGACCTGCTCCTGCAGGTGGTGTTCCACGCCCGGGTGGCCGAGGAGCACCCCGAGGACCCCTTCTCCCTCGACGACGTCGCCCGGGTGCTCCACGACAAGCTCCTCCGGCGCCACCCGCACGTCTTCGCCGACGGCGAGGCCCGCTCGGCGGCCGAGGTGGAGACCGCCTGGCACGAGATCAAGAAGCGCGAACGCGGCGGCGCGGACGTGCTCGCCGGCATCCCGCGGGCGCTGCCGGCCCTCGCCCGGGCGCAGAAGGTCGCCCGTCGGCTGCGGCGCGAAGGCGTGACCGACGACGTCCTCCTCGCGGACCACAGCGCTCCCCGGACATCCCCGACCACCGGCGACGCCGGCACCACCGACCCCGGGGTGGCCGCCGCTCCCGCCGACGAGCGGACGCTCGGCCGCGAGCTCATGGCCCTCGTGCTGCGGGCGGAGGCGGCCGGGCTCGACGCCGAGGCCGCGCTGCGTGCCCACCTCCGCCGACTGGAGTCGCTGCCCACCTGACGGAGGTCCCGATGCCTCCGGACGCGGCGCGACTATCGTGGACCCGACAAATCACGTCGACATGAAGGAGACATCCGTGGCCAGCATCGAGGCCGTAGGAGCACGCGAGATCCTCGACTCGCGTGGCAACCCCACCGTGGAGGTCGAGGTCGCGCTCGACGACGGCACCGTCGCCCGGGCAGAGGTCCCCTCGGGTGCCTCGACCGGTGCGTTCGAGGCCGTCGAGCGCCGTGACGGCGACAAGAGCCGCTACCTCGGCAAGGGCGTGCAGGACGCCGTGAACGCCGTTGTCGACGACATCGCCGCCGAGATCCTGGGCCTGGAGGCCAGCGAGCAGCGGATCATCGACCAGACCCTCGTCGAGCTCGACGGCACCCCGAACAAGGGCAAGCTCGGCGCGAACGCCATCCTCGGCGTCTCCCTCGCCGTGGCCCGCGCCGCCGCCGACAGCGCCGGCCTGTCGCTCTTCCGCTACGTCGGCGGCCCCAACGCCCACGTGCTGCCCGTCCCGATGATGAACATCCTCAACGGCGGCTCGCACGCGGACTCCAACGTCGACATCCAGGAGTTCATGATCGCCCCCGTCGGCGCGGCCACCTACAAGGAGGCGCTGCGCTGGGGCACGGAGACCTACCACGCGCTGAAGTCGGTGCTCAAGGGCCGCGGCCTGGCCACCGGCCTGGGCGACGAGGGCGGTTTCGCCCCGAACCTGGAGACCAACCGCGCCGCGCTCGACCTGATCATCGAGGCGATCGAGAAGGCCGGGTACAAGCCGGGGGAGGACATCGCCCTGGCGCTCGACGTCGCGGCCACGGAGTTCTTCCAGGACGGCGCCTACCAGTTCGAGGGCAAGGCGACCACCCCGGAGGAGATGGTCGCCTACTACGAGCAGCTCGTCTCGGACTACCCGCTCGTGTCCATCGAGGACCCGCTGAGCGAGGACGAGTGGGACAGCTGGGCCCAGCTCGTCGCCGCCATCGGGGACCGTACCCAGATCGTCGGTGACGACCTGTTCGTCACCAACCCGGAGCGGCTGGCCAAGGGCATCGAGCTCAAGGCGGCCAACTCCCTGCTCGTCAAGCTCAACCAGATCGGCACCCTGACCGAGACCCTCGACGCCGTCTCGCTGGCCCAGCGCAACGGCTTCACCGCGATGGTCTCGCACCGCTCCGGGGAGACCGAGGACACCACCATCGCCGACCTCTCCGTCGCGGTGAACGCCGGCCAGATCAAGACCGGCGCGCCCGCCCGCGGGGAGCGCATCAACAAGTACAACCAGCTGCTGCGCATCGAGGAGGAGCTCGACGACGCCGGCGTCTACGCCGGCCGCTCGGCCTTCCCGCGCGCCCAGGCCTGACAGCGACCGGCCCGGCCCTCGCAGCGGGGCCGGGCCGGTCCGTTCCTCCGTGCGCCCGCTCCTGCACCGTGCCCCGCTCTGCCGGGAGTACGGGGGCCGGGGGGCGCACTGTACGTGTAGGGGGCCCGGGCGCAGCCGGGTACCGGCGCCCGGAGCGGGCGCACGATGCGTGGAGGGGGCCCCGGGCACTGCCGGGTACCGCGCCCGGAGCGGACGCCCGGTGTGTGTGGGGTGACGCACCCCGCCCCAACACCCGACTCACGTGGGCGCGTTGCCGGACCCAGCCCGCACCGTGAGGGACGATGGTCGGCATGACAGCGCGCCGCCCGAACGGTCGTCGGGGCACCGGGGGAGCCGCGCGTCCGTCGACCGGGCGCCCGGCGGGGGCCCGCCCGGGCCGTCCCGGTGCCGCCGGCCGCCCCGGCGCCACAGAT
>NZ_CALGNQ010000121.1 GCF_937958535.1 uncultured Georgenia sp.
AGCTCGACGGCACGGTCGACGTCGTCGTCTCCAACCCGCCCTACGTGCCGCCGGACGCCGTGCCGCAGGACCCCGAGGTCCGCGACCACGACCCCCACCTCGCGCTCTACGGCGGCGGTGCGGACGGCCTGGACGTCCCGCGTGCCGTGCTGCGCACCGCGGCGCGGCTCCTGCGGCCCGGTGGCGTCGTCGTCATGGAGCACGCCGAGGTGCAGGCCGCCGCCGTCCGCGCCGAGGTCACCGCGACCGGCGCCTTCACCGACGTCCACACCGTGCCTGACCTCACCGGCCGGGAGCGGATGGTGGTCGCACGCCGCGTCGCGCCCTGACGAGGGCGACCGCGCCCCAGCCGAGCCCCACGCCGACGACGTCGGCGACGACGTCCCACACGTCCCCCGACCGTCCCGGGTAGGCGACGTGCTGGACCACCTCGCTGACGACGGCGTGCCCCAGCCCGAGCGGCACGACCACCCGGGCCGGGAGACCGGCCCACAGCGCCGCCGTCACGACGAGGGCGAAGACCGCGACGTGCGCGACCTTGTCGGCACCCGGCACCGCGGTGGGACCGGCGTCCGGCACCGTCGGGGCGTAGAGCACGGCGAGGTGGAGGAGGACGGCGAGCACGAGCACGGCGCGGCGCACGGAGGGGGACATGGCAGGCGAGTGTCTCACCCCGACGGCACGTCGCGCGGCGTCCGCGCCGACCCGCCGGTCACTGCGTGCGGCCCGCCGGTCACCGCTTCCGGCCCGCCGGTCGCCGCCGGCACGAACCCTGCCCGGGCCGCGCCGCGGCGCAGGGTGGAGAGCACCGGGCGTCCGAGGAGGACGATGCCGAGCGCCGTCGTCGTCGCCCGGCCGATCTCCCACACCAGGGAGGTGGCCAGGGAGTAGAGGAGGAAGCGGTGGAGGTTGTCCCCGGCGGGTGCGCCGGGGACGAACGACAGCTCGGTGCCCAGCCCCAGCTGGAAGGGCCAGAAGGCGAAGTTCATCGCCAGCCCGAAGGCGAAGGAGGCGACGACGGCATAGCCCACGAGCAGCGCGATCTCCGCCCGCCCGCGCACCCTCCGGGGCAGGAGCCCGGCGCCCATCGCCAGCCAGGAGGCGGCGAGCATCTGGTACGGCAGCCACGGGCCGACGCCGCCGGTGAGGAGCGCCGAGGCGAAGAGCGTCGTCGAGCCGAGGACGAAGCCGAAGCCCGGCCCGAGCACCCGCCCGCCGAGCACCAGCGGGAGAAAGACGGTCTCGATCCCCGCCGTGCCCGCCGCGAGCGGGCGGAGCACCGCCCCCACCGCGGACAGCAGCCCGAGCAGCGCCACCGCCTTGACGTCGATCCCCCCGTCGGTGACCGCGACGAGCAGCACGACGAGGACGAGGAGCAGCACCACCCCGAGGACCACCGGGACGTGCACGACGTCGGCGCTCGCCGTCTCGGTGAGGAACAGCGGCCAGAGGAAGACGACGAGGCCGACCACCCCGGTCACCGCCAGGGCGACCAGCGTGCGGGTGGGCAGTGGGACGGCCGTCACGTCCGCACCCCGAGGGACTCACGGACCTCGGCGACGGTGAGGAAGCCGAGCGGGTGGAGCACCTTGGCCGTCTGCGGTGCGAAGGTGGGGGAGGCGACGAGGATCTCGCGCGCCGGCCCGTCGGCGACGACCTCGCCCTGCGCCAGGGTGACCACCCGGGTGGCGCAGCCCGCGACGAACTCGACGTCGTGGCTGGTCAGCACGACCGCCCCGCCCTGGGCGGCGTGCTCGGCGAGAACCGCGGCGAGCCGGGCCTTGGCGGCGTAGTCCAGGCCGCGGGTGGGCTCGTCGAGCAGGAGCACGGGCGGGGCGGCGGCGAGCTGGACGGCCAGGGCGAGTGCCAGCTGCCCGCCCTCGGACAGCGCGCGCGGGTGGGCGGCCGGGGAGATGCCGGGGGTGAGCCGGTCGAGGAGCAAGGCAGTGGTGCCGGGAGGGGCCCCGGCGTCGGTGTCGGCGGCGCCGCACTCGGCGGCGACCGACTCGTGGTACAGCAGGTGGGACGGGGTCTGCGGGACGAGCGCGACGCGCCGGCGGGCCGCGGCGGGGGAGAGGGTCGCGGGGTCCGGGGCCCCGGGCGCGGACGAGAGGCGGACATGCCCCGCCGCACGGGCACCGGAGCCCTGCAGCGCCCACAGCAGCGATGACTTGCCCGAGCCGTTGCGCCCCATGACGGCGGTGACCTCGCCGGCGTGGAGGTCGAGGTCGACCCCGCGCAGGGCGTGGACGGCGCCGTAACTGACGTGGAGGCCCCGGGCGGAGAGCAGCGGCTCGCCGGGCGCGGGGCGCGGGGCTGGTTGCCGCTGAGCCGTCGGTGGCAACTCAGCTGTCGGTGG
>NZ_CALGNQ010000122.1 GCF_937958535.1 uncultured Georgenia sp.
CGGTGGTCACCGAGACCCCGAACCGTTCGGCGGCCCGACGCAGCGGCCACCCGTCCTCAACGACGCATCTGGCCAGACGCAGACGACCGGTCGGGGTCAGCGGGGCGTTAGCGTGGGACATGAAGACCTCCGGGTGTTTCAGGCGTGGTTCCTCGACAGCACCACACCCCACTCAGAGGTCTTCCTCATGTCACGTCGACACCCCGGCCTCGTACCCAACCTCCGTGGTCAGTACACCTAGAGCACCCGCGGACGCACCGTGTTGCCCCGATTTCTGTCTCTCCGTCCGCAACGCGCCGTAGGCTACTGGCGCTTGACACCTCTCGTCGCCGGCGCACGTTCGTGCTCCCAGATGACAACCCGCCACCGGTCGCCTTCCAAGCGGAGAACTACCGTCAAACCTGGACGCATGAATAGACAAGCCGGACTGCGGCCGGTGTAGCGAGGGCCGTTCTCGTACGGCGGACTGCGTGCTCGGTGATATCGCGCGACGCCACGCGACGTCGCCGTTTCACGTGGAACAACGCGTGTCTCGCCCCGGAAAGACTCAGGCAGACCGCACTGCTTCGACGACGCGCGTGGGTTCATCAGTGCCAGGCACAACAACTTCGTGCACAGTCACCGCGCGCAGCTTGTACTTTCGCAGCACCTTCGCTGCGTCGTCGACCTCCTGCTGCGCCCGTTCCCCCTTGAGAGCGAGCAACTTGCCACCGGGGCTGATCAGGGGACCGACCCATGGGACCAGCTTCTTCATCGCCGCCACGGCACGTGCAGACACCACGTCGAATCGCGCCGGCCCGTGGAGTTCCTCGGCGCGAGCGCGTACGACGGTGACGTTCTCAAGATGCAGCCGTTCGACGACATCACTGAGCCACGTGGTGCGGCGCTCCATCGGCTCGACGAGGTGCACCTCCAGGTCGGGTCGCATGAGTGCAACGACGACACCCGGAAAGCCGGCCCCGGACCCGATATCAGCGAAACGCACGTCCCGCGGGACGAACGACGATACGGCAGCAGAGTTCAGCAGGTGCCTCGTCCACAGCCGGGGAAGCTCACGCGGGCCGATCAGCCCACGGAGTTCGCCTTCGGCCACGAGCATGTCGGCGAACCGCCGCACGTTCGGCCACGCGTCGGCGAAGAAGTCCGCTGCGGCAGCAGGGGCCTCCTCCACCGTCCCACGCTCTGTGTCCGACACTTATCTACACGTGACGATTAGCGGGTTATGACGACGTGCCGGTTCGGCTCGACGCCCTCGGAGTCGCTCGTCAGGCCGGCGGCAGCGACCACGTCGTGAACGACCTTCCGCTCGAACGGGTTCATCGGCTCGAGCGACACGGACTCCGCCCCACCCTTGATCTTGGTGATCGCCTCCTGCGCGACCGCCGTCAGCTCGGCCTTACGGCGTCGCCGGTGGCCCGCGATGTCGAGCATCAGCCGGCTCCGCTCGCCTGTGCGAGCCTGGACCGCCAGCCGGGTCAGCTCCTGCAGGGCATCGAGCACCTCGCCCTCCTTGCCCACGAGTCGCTGCAGATCACGGTCCTCACCGCCCTCGGTGATGATCTCGACGAGCGCCCGTCCGTGGTCGATCGACAGCTCGATGTCACCGTCGAGATCGGCGATGTCGAGGAGCTCCTCGAGGTAGTCGGCCGCGATCTCGCCCTCTTCCTCCAGCCGCTTCACCGTCGCAGAGACGGATGACTTACCTGACGGCGTGCTCTCCTCCGGCACGTCCATGTCCACGGGGGCCGTCTCCTTGGGTGCCGGCACAACATCTTGCTCGCTCACGCCTCGTCCTTCTCTCTCCGCCCGACGCTGCGGGCGCCTACAGGTTAGGTCTACTTGCCCGACTTGCCCGGGCCCTTGCCGCCGCGCCGCTCGAGCTCGGCGCGTCGCTGAGCCGCCCGCTTCGCGTGTCGTTCGGCGGCCCGTTGCTGGGGCGTCTTGCCGTCCTTGGACCCGCCCGAGCCGCCGCCCTTCTTCCCGCTCTTGCCGCCCGCGCCCGCCGCCGGACCCGAGCCCGCCGCGGCAGAGTCGGCGCTGGCAGCCGAGGTCGCCGTCCCGGCCGAGCCCCCGACGGCGCCCGGGGTCGCCGGACGCGGGCCCCCGGACTTCTTCTGCCGGTCCTTGCGCTTGGGCTGCACCCGCTGGCCGCGCTGCACCGGACGCTCCGGCTCCGGTGGCTCGGGAAGCAGCTCCTCCACGGGGACGCCCTTCCGTGCGGCCTTCCGCTCGAGCTTGGCGCGCTCCCGCTCCTTGAACCGCTTCTCCGCCTCGGAGCCGGGCGCCGGCATCCGCCGGATCGTGTAGAACTGCTGGCCCATCGTCCACAGGTTGGTGGTAAGCCAGTAGATGAGCACACCGATCGGGAAGTAGACGCCGGAGAAGGCGAAGACCAGCGGCAGGACGTACATGAGCATCCGCTGCTGACGCGCCATCGGGTTGTCCAGCGCGCTCTGCGGCATGTTCTTCATCGTCAGCTGCCGCTGCGTGGTGAACGTCGTCACCGACATGAGCACGATCATGACGATCGCGAGGACACGGACGTTCGTCGTCGACGCCTGGAGGAAGGTGTCGGAGAGCTGGGCACCCAGGAGTGTCGACTCCTGGAACTGGGCCGCGGCCGCCGCGTCGATCGGCCCGAGGGGCTGTCCGTCGCGGTACTCACCCGCCGCGATCTGCGGCATCGAGTACAGCACGCGGAACAGGGCGAAGAAGATGGGCGACTGCGCGAGGATCGGAAGGCACGAGGAGAACGGGTTGGTCCCGTGCTTCTGGTACAGCGCCATCATCTCGGCCTGCATCTGCTGCCGAGACGCCGGGTCGTTCTTGCCCTTGTACTTCTTCTGGATCTTCTGCATCTCCGGCTGCAGCATCTGCATGCCGCGAGAGGCCTTGATCTGCTTGAAGAAGAGCGGGATGAGCAGCACCCGCATGACCACGGTCAGGCCGACGATCGACAGCGCCCACGACCACCCGCTCGTCGGGTCGAGGCCCACGAAGCTCCAGAACTCGTGGAAGAGATGGAGGATCCACGCGACGACCCACTTGATGGGGTACAGGATCGTGTCAAAGGCACCCATGAGGGCTGTCTCCTAGAGGTCTTCCGGCGCGTCGTCCGACGTCGCCCCACCGGCGGCTACACCGAGGGTACGTGCCCGTGCGGCACTCCTGGACCAGGGCATCAGCTCGTGGAGCTCCGGGACGTGGTCCACCCCGCCGTCGCTCCACGGGTTGCACCGCAGCAGCCGCCAGCTCGCCAGCCCCAGGCCGCGCACCGCGCCGTGCCGCTGCAGGGCGGTGACCGCATAGGCGGAGCAGGACGGGTAGTACCTGCACCGCGGCCCGAACCACGGGGAGACGACCAGCTGGTAGCCCCGCACGAGCAGGGCCAGCCCACGACCGACCAGTCGCCCGGGGGAGGGGGTCACCGTCGCTCCCGACGCCGGCGCGCCCGCTCCAGGGCGCTGTCCAGGTCGGCCCCGAGCTCGGAGCTCGAGGCGTCGCGGGCCTCGGGCAGCGCCCGGACCACGAGCTTCTCGCCCTCGCCCAGCCGGCTCATCCGCGTGGCCAGGAGGCCACGGAGCCGCCGCTTGACGAGGTTGCGCTCGACGGCGTTGCCCACGGCCGTGGAAACGACGAGACCCGCCCGGGGCGGGTCCGTGGTGGCGCCGTCGTCCGGTGTCTTGAGGTGGACGACGAGCCGGCGTGTGCCGCTGCGGGCACCACCGCGCACCGCGTCGGTGAAGTCCTCCGACCGACGCATCCGGTGCTGCGGCGGCAGCACGTGTCAGGCCGAGAGCTGGGCGCGGCCCTTGCGGCGGCGGGCGCTGATGATGGCGCGGCCGGCGCGCGTACGCATGCGCAGCCGGAACCCGTGCACCTTGGCACGCTTCCGGTTGTTCGGCTGGTAAGTCCGCTTGCTCACGGCAGTACTCCAAAACGTCGGTTGTCGTCGTGCTGCCCGGGGCAGCTGATGCGCGGCGCGGCCGCTCCTCCGCATCGCCACTGGCGTGCAGGCACCACGGAAGAGCCGTCAGGACGGCTTGGTCACGATACGCGAGGGCGCGAGGCACGGTCAATCCGTGGCTCCGGCACGGCGACTGTGCCGTCACTCACGCCCCTTCTGCACATCTGTGGATAACTGTGTGGATTCCGTGGCAGAGTGCGACACTCATGGATGTTTGTGCCCCGAGATGAGAGGACCGCTGTGCCGGAGAACGACGAGATCACCGACATCTGGGCGCGCGCGGTCGAGATCCTCACCGAGAACGGTGACATCGGCGGCGCTCAGCGGGCCTTCATCCGGCTGACCCGCCCTCTCGGTGCTGTCGACGGGACGCTCCTGCTCGCGGTCCCGAGCGACTTCGCCAAGGACTTCCTCGAGACGCGGGCCCGTGTCGGACTTACCGAGGCGCTCTCCGCGGCCGCCGGCTCGCCGGTGCGCTTCGCCGTCACCGTGGACCCGACCCTCGAGGAGGTGACGCCGCGCGTCCCCTCCGCGGCGACCCCGGACGACGCACCTCCGCCCTCGCCGTCCTCGGCCCGCCCCGCCGCTGCCGCACGTCGCAACGCCGCCGACGCCGAGGCCGACGCCGCGCGCCTCAACCCGAAGTACACCTTCGAGACCTTCGTCATCGGGTCGAGCAACCGCTTCGCCCATGCGGCCGCCACCGCCGTGGCCGAGGCACCGGCCCGGGCCTACAACCCGCTGTTCATCTACGGCGGCTCCGGGCTGGGCAAGACCCACCTGCTCCACGCCATCGGCCACTACGCCCGCAGCCTGGACCCGAGTGTGCGCGTGCGGTACGTGAACTCCGAGGAGTTCACCAACGACTTCATCAACTCCATCCGCGACGACAAGGCCGAGGCCTTCCAGCGCCGCTACCGCGAGGTGGACGTCCTCCTCATCGACGACATCCAGTTCCTCCAGGGCAAGGAACAGACGATGGAGGAGTTCTTCCACACCTTCAACACGCTGCACAACGCGAACAAGCAGGTGGTCATCACCTCCGACATGCCGCCCAAACAGCTCAACGGCTTCGAGGACCGGATGCGCTCCCGCTTCGAGTGGGGGCTGCTCACCGACGTGCAGCCGCCCGACCTGGAGACCCGCATCGCGATCCTGCGCAAGAAGGCGAACAACGAGAACCTCGAGATCGACGACGCGGTGCTCTCCTACATCGCCTCGCGGATCACGACGAACATCCGTGAGCTCGAGGGGGCGCTCATCCGGGTGACCGCCTTCGCCAACCTCAACCGGCAGCCGGTCGACGAGTCGCTCGCCGTCATGGTGCTCAAGGACTTCATCACCGACACCGACGGCGAGGACATCACCCCCGCGCTCATCATGGGACAGACCGCGGACTACTTCTCGGTCTCGATCGAGGCGCTGTGCAGCGCCGACCGGTCCCGCGTGCTCGTCAACGCCCGGCAGATCGCCATGTACCTGTGCCGTGAGCTCACCGAGCTGTCGCTGCCGAAGATCGGCCAGCTCTTCGGCGGCCGCGACCACACCACCGTGATGCACGCCAACCGCAAGATCCGTGAGCAGATGGCCGAGAAGCGCTCGACCTTCAACCAGGTGACCGAGCTCACCAACCGGATCAAGCAGAAGGCCCGCACCGGCGGCGCCTGACCGTATCCCCGCTCGACCCGCCGCTTCCCGCCGGAGCACCGCCCGCGCCGCGCGATGGCGGTGCTGCGGCATGCCCACGCACGGGACATGGCGCGCTGTGGCATGCCCACCTCCCCGGACCCGGCGCCGCTGTGGCATGCCACGCACCGGACGTCCCGCACGATGCCGCCAGGGCCACGTTTCCGGCACCGCGACGCAATGCACAGCTGTGGACAAGTCTGTGGATTGCCGTGGACAGCGCAAACTTGTCAGTGGACAGACCGTCCCCGACCCGTGGACGGAGAGCGGGCGGATGACACCCATCCACTGCCGGCGGCGAGTTCCCCCAGGCCGGTCCGCACCGCTCCCCACACCCGGACTACCACGCTGACCTGCACGAACGACGGATCTCCACAGTGTCCACACGACCGATGAAGATGACGGCACTTCTCTTGGAGAGGACTTGTGAATAACAAGAACCCGGCCGCTGCACTGCCCGTGCCCGCTCTCGACACCCCGGGCCCGTCGTCTCGCGTAAGGTTTCTCGTGCGCAGCAGCAGGCCGCTGTGCCGTCACGCTCCGAGAGAGGGTCAGCCATCGTGAAGCTCAGGGTCGAACGGGACGTCCTTGCCGAGGCCGTCGCATGGACAGCTCGCTCACTTCCGGTGCGTCCTCCGGTCCCGGTGCTCGCCGGGGTCCGGCTGGAGGCCACCAGTGACGGGACGCTCACCCTCTCGACGTTCGACTACGACGTCTCGGCCCGCTCGACCATCCCCGCCGCCGTCGAGGAGTCCGGGGTGGTCCTGGTCTCCGGCCGGCTGCTCGCCGACATCGCCAAGGCACTGCCGGCCAAGCCGGTGGACCTGTCCCTCGACGGCAGCAAGGTCGTGCTCCGCTGCGGCGCCAGCCGGTTCACGCTGCTGACCATGCCGGTGGAGGACTACCCGGCCCTGCCCCAGATGCCCGAGCTCTCCGGCACCATCGACGCCGACGTGCTCACCGAGGCGGTCAACCAGGTGACCATCGCCGCCAGCCGCGACGAGACCCTCCCGCTCCTCACCGGCGTCCGGGTGGAGATCGAGGGCGAGAAGCTCACCCTCATGGCCACCGACCGTTACCGGCTGGCCATGCGCGAGCTCAGCTGGCACCCCAGCTCCCCGTCCTTCTCCGCCGTCGCCCTGGTCCGGGCCCGCACGCTGTCCGACGTCGCCAAGTCACTGACCAGCGCGGGCAGCGTCGACGTCGCCCTGGGCAACAGCTCCGCCTCGCTCATCGGGTTCGCCGCCGGCGGCCGCCAGACCACCTCCCTCCTGGTCGAGGGCGACTACCCGCCGGTGCGCCGCCTCTTCCCCGAGGAGACGACGACACACGCCGTCGTCGCCACCGGGCCGCTCATCGAGGCCGCCCGCCGTGTGGCCCTCGTCGCCGAGCGCAACACCCCCATCAGGCTGAGCTTCTCCGAGGGGCAGGTGGTCCTCGAGGCGGGGCAGGGGGAGGACGCGCAGGCCTCAGAGGTCCTCGAGGCGACGCTCGTCGGAGAGGACATCGTCACCGCGTTCAACCCGAGCTACCTGCTCGACGGCCTGGGCGCGCTGACCACCGACTTCGTCCGCATGTCCTTCACCCACCCGAGCAAGCCCGCCGTGCTCACCGGGCAGGAGAGCCTCGAGGGGGAGAGCACGGACGACTTCCGCTACCTCCTCATGCCGATCCGGTTCGCCGGGTAACCACCGTTCGCCGGGCCGCCCGGCCGCGAGTACGGTCACAGCAGCGCGAGAGGAGCTCTCATGCACATCGGCATGGTCGGTCTGGGCCGCATGGGCGGCAACATGCGCGCTCGTATCGAGGCCGCGGGACACACCGTCACCGGGTACGACACCGACCCGGCGATCAGCGACGTCCCCACACTCGCCGACCTCGCCGCCGCGATGACCGCCGGGCAGCGCGTCGTGTGGATCATGGTGCCCGCCGGCCCACCCACCGTGTCGGTGCTGGCCGAGCTGAGGCAGGTGCTGTCCGCCGGAGACCTCGTCGTCGAGGGCGGCAACTCCTACTACCGCGACGACCAGGACAACGCCGCCGTGCTCGCCGAGCGCGGCATCGGATACGTCGACGCCGGTATCTCGGGCGGCGTGTGGGGCCGCGAGTACGGTTACGGCACCATGGTCGGCGGCAGCCCCGAGGACGTCGCCCGGCTCATGCCGATCTTCGACGCGCTGCGACCGGAGGGCCCTCGGGAGGAGGGGTTCGTCCACGTCGGTCCCGTGGGTGCCGGGCACTTCGCCAAGATGGTCCACAACGGCATCGAGTACGGCCTCATGCAGGCCTACGCCGAGGGCTACGAGATCATGGCCTCCCGCGGTGACCTCGTCCCCGACGTCACCGCCGTGGTCCGGGCCTGGCAGCGCGGCACCGTCGTGCGGTCCTGGCTGCTCGAGCTGCTCGTCGACGCCCTCGAGCAGGACCCCGGGCTGGCGAGCATCGACGACTACACCGCGGACTCCGGGGAGGGCCGCTGGACGTTGGAGGAGGCCATCGACAACTCGGTGCCGGCCCCCACCATCGCGGCCGCGCTCTTCGCCCGCTTCTCCTCCCGGCAGGAGCAGTCGCCGGCGATGAAGGCCGTCGCGTCGCTGCGGGAACAGTTCGGGGGCCACGCGGTCCGACGCGCCGACGAGCGCTGAGGATGTACGTCTCCAACCTCTCCCTGCACGACTTCCGGTCCTACACCGAGCTCGTGCTCGCGCTGGAACCCGGCGTCACCGCGTTCGTCGGCCACAACGGGCAGGGCAAGACCAACATCGTCGAGGCGGTGGCCTACCTCGGCACTTTCTCCAGCCACCGCGTCGCCTCCGACACCGCGCTCGTCCGGCACGGCACCGGTGGTGCCGTCATCCGCGCCAAGGCGGTGCGGGGCGGCCGCGAGACGCTCGTCGAGCTGGAGATCGTCGCGGGCCGCGCCAACCGAGCCCGGCTCAACCGGGCCCCGGTGAACCGCACCCGCGACGTCATGGGCATCGTGCGCAGTGTGGTCTTCGCGCCGGAGGACCTCGAGCTCGTCAAGGGGGACCCGCAGGCCCGCCGCCGCTTCCTCGACGACCTGCTCGTGCTGCTCACCCCCCGCCTCGCGGGGGTGCGCAGCGAGTACGACAAGATCCTGCGGCAGCGTGGCGCGCTGCTGAAGTCGGCCGGCGCGGCCCGGCGCCGGGGCGGCCCCGGGCCCGACCTGTCCACGCTCGACGTGTGGGACGGGCACCTGGCCGCCGCCGGCGCCCAGCTCGTCGCCGCCCGCGTCGAGCTCGTCCAGCGGCTGCGGCCGCACGTGACCCGCGCCTACGAGGAGGTGAGCGCCGGCCAGAGCGAGGCGACCCTGGGCTACCGGTCGGCCCTGCTGGCCGCGGAGGGCGACGGCGACGGCCTCGCCGCCCCCGAGGACGAGGCGGCGCTCACCGACGTCCCCGCACTCACCGACCGGCTCGTCACGGCGATGGCCCGGCTGCGGGGCCGGGAGCTCGAGCGTGGCGTCAGCCTCGTCGGACCCCACCGCGACGACCTCGTCCTCACCCTCGGTGGGCTGCCGGCCAAGGGCTACGCGAGCCACGGCGAGTCCTGGTCCTTCGCCCTCGCCCTGCGGCTGGCGTCCTACGAGGTGCTGCGCGACGACGGTGCCGACGGCAGCCCCGTGCTCATCCTCGACGACGTCTTCGCCGAGCTCGACGCCCGCCGGCGCACCCGGCTTGCCGCCATGGTCGAGGGGGCCGAGCAGGTGCTCATCACCGCCGCCGTCCCCGAGGACGTCCCGGCCACGCTCGCGGGTGCGCGGTACACGGTCGCCGGCGGGGAGGTCACCCGTGAGTGAGCAGCCGCCCGTGGACGGCGAGGACACCGGCGACGCCGCCCGCCAGGCGTTGGCCCGGGCCCGCGCGGCTGCCGCCGCCAAGGGGCTGCGGCGCACCGCGCCCGGCCGCCCGCCCGCGGGAGCCCGCCGCTTCCGTCCCGGTCCCGGCCTGGGCGACGTCGGCAGCGGCTCCGCCCCCTCCCGGCGCGACCCACAGCTGCTCGGCCCCATCGTCGACAAGCTCATGGCCGAACGGGGCTGGAGCGCCCCGGTGAGCATGGGCGGTGTCGTGGGCCGCTGGCGCGAGATCGTCGGCGACCAGCTCGCCGACCACTGCCAGGTGGAGACCTTCGACGACGCCGTCCTCGTCGTCCGCGCCGACTCCACGGCGTGGGCCACCCAGCTGCGCCTGCTCCAGCCCCAGCTCGAGCGCCGGCTGGCGGAGGAGGTCGGGGAGGGTGTCGTCCAGCAGATCGTCATCCGCGGCCCTGCCGGGCCCAGCTGGACCCGCGGCCCGCGGTCGGTGCGCGGCCGGGGCCCGCGGGACACGTACGGGTGAGCCACAGGCCTGTCAAGACCTGCCGGGGGCGGGGAACCACACTGTGGATGAAGCTGTGGATATGCGGTGAAACGGGCATCGGCACAGTAGAATCGGGTGACCCCGCCCGCGGGGCGTCGGCTGGAGTCGTGCCCCGGGCAACCGTGGTGCCAGGTGCACCGTCCCGAACTCGCGACGGTGCGGTGCTGCGCGCGACGTAACGACGAGGAGAGCCCCAGACAGTGGCTGACGAGATGCCCCCGAGCACCGGGACGAGCCCGCAGGACGCCGGCTACGACGCAACGAACATCACGGTTCTCGAGGGCCTGGAAGCAGTCCGCAAGCGGCCCGGCATGTACATCGGTTCCACCGGTGAGCGCGGGCTGCACCACCTGGTCTACGAGGTGGTCGACAACTCCGTGGACGAGGCGCTGGCCGGCCACGCGACGAGCATCGACGTGACGATCCTCGAGGACGGCGGCGTCCGGGTGGTCGACGACGGCCGCGGCATCCCGGTCGGTGTCGTGGAGTCCGAGGGCAAGCCCGCCGTCGAGGTCGTCCTCACCGTCCTCCACGCCGGCGGTAAGTTCGGGGGTGGCGGCTACGCCGTCTCCGGCGGCCTCCACGGCGTGGGCGTGTCCGTCGTCAACGCGCTGTCCTCCCGGCTGCACGTCGAGGTCCGCCGCGACGGCGCCATCTGGCGGCAGAGCTACCAGGACGGCGTGCCCACCGCCCCGCTGGCCAACGTGGGCCCCACCCAGGAGACCGGGACGACGGTGACGTTCTGGCCCAACGCCGACATCTTCGAGACCACCGACTTCGACTTCGAGACCCTGCGGGCCCGGTTCCAGCAGATGGCCTTCCTCAACAAGGGCCTGCGGATCTCCCTCACCGACGAACGCGCCGGGGTCACCGACGCCGGCGACGAGGTCACCGGTGACGACGAGGGCAGCGCCGACGACGCCCACCCGGGCCACCGCGAGGTCACCTACCAGTACGCCAACGGGCTGCAGGACTACGTCCGCCACCTCAACTCCGCCAAGAAGGTCGACCTCATCAACCCCGAGATCATCAGCATCGAGGCCGAGGACACCGAGAAGCGGATCTCCGTCGAGATCGCCATGCAGTGGACCAGCGCCTACTCCGAGTCGGTCCACACCTACGCCAACACGATCAACACCTCCGAGGGCGGCACCCACGAGGAGGGCTTCCGGTCGGCGCTGACCTCCCTCATCAACCGGTACGCCAAGGACAAGGGCATCCTCAAGGACAAGGACGAGAACCTCACCGGGGACGACATCCGCGAGGGTCTCACCGCCGTCATCTCGGTCAAGCTCGGCGAGCCGCAGTTCGAGGGCCAGACGAAGACCAAGCTCGGCAACACCGAGGCGCGCACCTACGTCCAGCAGGTCGTCTACAGCCACCTCGGTGACTGGCTCGACTCCCACCCCAACGAGGCCCGGGACATCATCCGCAAGGCGCAGCAGGCGGCCGCCGCCCGGCTCGCCGCCCGCAAGGCCCGCGAGGCCACCCGCCGCAAGGGGGCGCTGGAGTCCGCCTCGATGCCCGGCAAGCTCAAGGACTGCTCCAGCCGCGACGCCACGCGGTCGGAGATATTCATCGTCGAGGGGGACTCCGCCGGTGGTTCGGCGGTCCAGGGACGCGACCCCGAGACCCAGGCGATCCTCCCGCTGCGCGGCAAGATCCTCAACGTCGAGAAGGCCCGCCTCGACAAGGCACTGAGCAACCAGGAGATCCAGGCCCTCATCACCGCCTTCGGGACCGGCATCGGCGAGGACTTCGACATCTCCAAGCTGCGGTACTACAAGATCGTGCTCATGGCCGACGCCGACGTCGACGGCCAGCACATCACCACCCTGCTGCTCACCCTGCTCTTCCGGTACATGCGCCCGCTCATCGAGAACGGCCACGTGTACCTCGCCCAGCCGCCGCTGTACCGGCTCAAGTGGTCCAACGCGCCCCACGAGTACGTCTACAGCGACCGCGAGAAGGACGCCCTCCTCGCCGAGGGCGCCGCGGCCGGCAAGCGACTGCCCAAGGACAGCGGCATCCAGCGGTACAAGGGCCTGGGCGAGATGAACGAGCAGGAGCTCTGGGACACGACGATGAACCCCGACACCCGCACGCTGCGTCAGGTGACCGTCGGCGAGGCAGCGGCCGCGGACGAGATCTTCTCGGTGCTCATGGGTGAGGACGTCGAGTCCCGGCGCGAGTTCATCCAGCGCAACGCCCGCGACGTGCGCTTCCTCGACATCTAGTCCGCCTGCACCGCACGTTCCCAGTCGACGGATAGAAGGACGACAGTGACCCAGCCCCCCATCGACCACGTCGAGCAGGTCGACCTGACGCTCGAGATGCAGCGCTCGTACCTCGACTACGCGATGAGCGTCATCGTCGGTCGTGCCCTGCCCGACGTCCGTGACGGCCTCAAGCCGGTGCACCGCCGCGTCCTGTACGCGATGTACGACGGCGGGTACCGCCCCGATGCCGCGTTCAGCAAGTGCTCCCGCGTCGTCGGCGAGGTCATGGGCCAGTACCACCCGCACGGCGACGCCTCGATCTACGACGCCCTCGTGCGGCTGGTCCAGCCGTGGTCGATGCGCTACCCGCTCGTCGCCGGGCAGGGGAACTTCGGTTCCGCCGGCAACCTCGGTGCTGCCGCCCCGCGGTACACCGAGTGCAAGCTGGCCCCGCTCGCCATGGAGATGGTGCGGGACATCGACCAGGAGACCGTCGACTTCCAGGACAACTACGACGGCCGCAACCAGGAGCCGATGGTGCTCCCGGCGCGCTTCCCCAACCTCCTGGTCAACGGCTCGGAGGGGATCGCCGTCGGGATGGCCACCCGCATCCCGCCGCACAACCTGCGCGAGGTCGCCGAGGGGGTCCAGTGGTTCCTCGACAACCCCGACGCCACCCGCGAGGAGCTGCTCGAGGCGCTCATGGTGCGGATCAAGGGGCCCGACTTCCCCACCGGCGCCACCATCCTCGGCCGTCGCGGCATCGAGGAGGCCTACCGCACCGGACGTGGTTCGATCACCCAGCGTGCCGTCGTCAACGTCGAGGAGATCCAGGGCCGCCAGTGCCTCGTCGTCACCGAGCTGCCCTACCAGGTCAACCCGGACAACCTCGTGACGAAGATCGCCCAGCTCGTCAACGACGGGCGGATCCAGGGCATCGCCGACATGCGCGACGAGTCCTCCGGCCGCGCCGGCCAGCGCCTCGTCATCGTGCTCAAGCGCGACGCCGTGCCGAAGGTGGTCCTCAACAACCTCTACAAGCACACCCAGCTGCAGGACAACTTCCCGGCGAACATGCTCGCCCTCGTCGACGGCGTGCCCCGCACGCTCAGCCTCGACGGCTTCGTCCGGCACTGGGTGACCCACCAGATCGACGTCGTCGTCCGCCGCACCCGCTTCCTCCTCAAGCGGGCCGAGGAGCGCATCCACATCCTGCGTGGCCAGCTCAAGGCGCTGGACATGCTCGACGAGGTCATCGCGCTCATCCGCGCCTCGGAGAGCGGCGACACCGCCCGGGTCGGCCTCATGGAGCTGCTCGACATCGACGAGGTGCAGGCCGACGCCATCCTGGCGATGCAGCTGCGCCGCCTCGCCGCCCTCGAGCGGCAGAAGATCATCGACGAGCACGACCGGATCGAGGCCGAGATCCGGGACTACAAGGAGATCCTCGCCTCGCCCCAGCGGCAGCGCACGATCATCTCGGAGGAGCTCGGCTCCATCGTCGCCAAGTACGGCGACGAGCGACGCACGACGATCGTGCCCTACGAGGGCGACATGTCCATCGAGGACCTCATCCCCGAGGAGGACGTCGTCGTCACCATCACCCGCGGCGGCTACGTCAAGCGCACCCGGACCGACAACTACCGGTCCCAGCGGCGCGGCGGCAAGGGTGTGCGGGGGGCCCAGCTCCGTGAGGACGACATCGTCGAGCACTTCTTCGTCACCACCACCCACCAGTGGCTGCTGTTCTTCACCAACATGGGCCGGGTCTACCGGGCCAAGGGCTACGAGCTGCCCGAGGGCGGGCGCGACTCCAAGGGCCAGCACGTGGCCAACCTCCTCGCCTTCCAGCCCGACGAGCGCATCGCCCAGGTGCTCGCGCTGCGCAGCTACGACGACGCCGAGTACCTCGTCCTGGCCACCCGCTCCGGCCTGGTGAAGAAGACCCGGCTGCGGGAGTACGACACCAACCGCACCGGCGGCATCATCGCCATCAACCTGCGCGAGACGGCCGACGGTGAGCGGGACCGGGTGGTCTCCGCCCAGCTCGTCAACAGCGAGGACGACCTCCTGCTCGTCTCCCGCAAGGGGCAGTCGATCCGGTTCACCGCCACCGACGAGGCGCTGCGGCCGATGGGCCGCTCCACCTCCGGCGTCACCGGCATGAAGTTCCGCGGCGATGACGAGCTCCTCGCGATGGACGTCGTGCGGCCCTGGTACGAGGACGCCGCCCTGTTCGTCGTCACGGAGGGGGGCTACGCCAAGCGCACCGCCGTCGAGGAGTACCGCGTCCAGGGCCGCGGCGGCCTGGGGATCAAGGTCGCCAACCTCGTCGAGGCCCGTGGCGATCTCGTCGGGGCGCTGCTCACCAGCCCGGTGGACGAGGTCATGGTCATCATGGAGAGCGGCAAGATCGTCCGGTCCTCGGTCGCCGAGGTCAACCTCACCGGACGCAACACCCAGGGTGTCATCTTCGCCAAGCCCGACCCCGGAGACCGCGTCATCGCCGTGGCACGGAACGCGGAACGGGACGCCGATGGCGTAGCGTCTTCCCCGGAGGAGGCGGCCGAGCCTGCTGACGAGGTGGAGACCACCGCCGAGGAGGCGGAGCAGCCGTCCGCCGAGGGCGACGATGGAGGACACGCATGAGCAGCACCACGCCCGGGCAGGGTGCCGCGGAGGACGCCACCCAGCAGGTACCCGCCCAGTCGCAGCAGCAGGCCCGCCCGCAGCAGGACCGCACGGCGATCCGTACCAGCCTCGCCGAGCGGTTCGCCGCGGCGAAGGGCGTCGCCGAGCACCCGGTGGTGCCTCGTCCGGACGACACCGCACCCAGCGGTGCCGGGACGTCGAGCCCGGTGCGCCCCGGTGGGGTGTCCGGCGGGACCGCCACCGTGCCCCGTTACGGGGCCGCCGCCGGCCAGTCCCCGCCGCCGGCCACGTCACGCCCGGCTGCCGGCGCCGGCGACCCGGCACGGACCGCGGCTGCCCGGCCGGCTTCCGCGGGGCCCCGGCGGGTGCGCCTGTCGATCGCCCGCGTCGACCCGTGGTCGGTCATGAAGCTGTCCTTCCTGCTGTCGATCGCGGTCGGGATCGGCATCGTCGTCGCCGCGGCGGCCATGTGGTTCGTCCTGGACTCGATGCACGTCTTCGCCGACATCGAGGAGCTCCTCGTCACCCTCGACTCGGAGAACTTCCTCCAGCTCATGGACTACGTGCAGTTCGACCGGGTGATCTCCGCGGCCGCGATCATCGCCGTCGTCGACATCCTGCTGCTCACCGCGCTGTCGACGCTGGGGGCGTTCCTCTACAACATCGTCGCGGCGCTGGTCGGCGGCATCCACCTCACCCTGACCGACGACTGAGTGTGGCGAACATGACGTCGCCGACCCCCTCCGCGGGTTTGGGAACGGCCCGCGGGCTGGGGTAGTCTGCTTCGGCACCCTGGGGAACAGCCGAGGTGCCCCGGGCCTATAGCTCAGACGGTTAGAGCGCTTCCCTGATAAGGAAGAGGTCACTGGTTCGAGTCCAGTTAGGCCCACCCCGACCACGACCCCGAGGAGGGGAACCATGAAGAAGTTCCTCGGACTTGCCGTGCTGGCGGCCGCGGGATACGCCGTCTGGACCAAGGTCAAGGCGGACCGCGAGGAGCGCGAGCTCTGGGCGGAGGTCACGGACAGCTTCGGTGGGAACACCTTCCCCGAGCCGGCCGCGGAGACCCCCGCTCGCTGAGCGGGCGCACGGACCGTCTCACTCTCCGGCCCCGGGTCGGACCGGGGGCCATGGCGCAATTGGTAGCGCACCTGCTTTGCAAGCAGGGGGTTGCGGGTTCGAGTCCCGCTGGCTCCACTCGACGGACAGGGACCGACCCTGGCCCTCTCCCTTTCTGCCGGCGTCGTCAGAAGGCCTCGTTGACCGCGCGGAGGTAGCGTTCCACGACGGCCAGCTCCTCCGTGGTGAACCCCTCGTGGACCTCTTCCATGCGGCCGGTGATGGCTGAGTAGGGATTGTCCTCCCCGTCCGATCTGAACCGGGCGACGACCTCCGGCCGGGGCACGACGACCACCCGCCGGCGGTCGGCCGGGTCGCTCGTGCGCTCGACGAACCCGGCCCGCTCCAGCCGGTCGAGCACGCGCGTCGTCGTGCTCGTCGGCAACTGCGTGAGGGCGCTGATCTCCCCCGCGGTGAGGTGTCTGCCGCTGCGCACGATGACCCCGAAGGCCTGCCAGTCCACGACGTTCATCCCGAGCGAGCGGGCGATGCGGTCGTTGGTCAGCACCGAGGAGGCGATGAGCTCCTCGAAGTGGCGCAGGATGCGCGCGGTGGTCGCCGCCCTGCTTGACGTCATGGGCGCACCCTCCTAGTCTCTCCACTGCGGAACAATTCCGCTATGGAGATATCGCGTGATGGAGACAAAGTCAGTCTAGGGATGGGGGACCCCATGGTCACCGAACCACGCCGCGGACTTGCCGTCGGTATCCTGCTCTTCGCCGCCTTCATGGACCTGCTGGACGTCACCATCGTCCAGGTGGCACTTCCCGCGATCGGTGCCGACCTCGAGGCGCCGGGAGACTCCCTGGAGTGGGTGGTGTCCGGCTACCTGCTCGCCTTCGCCGTCGCCCTGGTGACAGGCGGCCGGCTCGGCGACATCGCCGGTCGCCGACGGATGTTCCTCGTCGGCGTCGGCGGGTTCACCGCGGCCTCCTGCCTGTGCGCGGCGTCCTGGACGGTCGACGTGCTCGTCGCCGCTCGCGTGCTCCAGGGGCTGTTCGCCGCCGTCATGGTCCCGCAGCTGCTCGCCACCGTGCAGAGCCTCTTCGCCCCGCGTGAGCGTGCCCCCTGGTACGGCGTGATCGGGGCCGTGACAGGGCTCGCCGCGGTCATCGGCCCCGTCCTCGGCGGGACGCTGGTGGACGCCGACCTGTGGGGGCTCGGCTGGCGGACCATCTTCCTGATCAACGCGCCGGTCGGTGTGGTGATCCTGGCGCTGGCGAGCGTCCTCGTGCCCGAGACGCGCTCCCAGCACCCGCTGGGGGTGGACCTGCCCGGTGTGCTGGTGCTCAGCGCCGCCCTCCTCTGCCTGCTCGTGCCGCTCGTCGAGGGACGGACGCTCGGCTGGCCCGTGTGGCTCCTGGTTTCCGTCGCCGCCGGGGTGGTGCTCCTCGCGGTGTTCGTCCGGCACTGCCTGCGGCGCCAGGTGCGGGACGGTTCGGCGGTGCTGCCCCTCACGCTGTTCCGCAATCGTGGCTTCAGCGCGGGGGTCGTCACCCAGGCCGGCTTCCAGGCGGCGATGAACGCCTTCACCCTGCCGTTCCTCTTCTACCTGCAGCTGAGCCTCGGCAGGTCGGCCCTCGGGGCCGCGCTCAACCTCCTCGCCTTCAGCGTCGGCTCGATGCTGGCGACCGGGGCGGTCGTCCCGCTCGTCGCGCGGCTGGGCAGGAACCTGGTGACGATCGGGGCGGTGCTCATGGCCGCCGGGTTCCTCTGGACCTACGCCACGCTCGCCGCCGAGGGGGCCGCGTACACCGCCCGGGACGGCATCCTGCCCATGGCGCTCGCCGGGATCGGGCTCGCCGCTGTCGTCGTGCCGCTCGTCGATGTCGCGCTGGCCGCCGTACCGGTGGACGACGCGGGCGCCGCCTCCGGCACCCTGTCGACCTTCCAGCAGCTGGGTGCGGCTGTCGGGGTGGCCGTCTCGATGACGGTGTTCCTCGGCGCCGTGGGTGCCGACTGGACGGCAGCCAACACGGTGGCTGCGTTGCGCGCCTCGGTGGTCGTCTCGGGGGTGGGGCTCGGCGTCGTCGTGCTGGCCAGCCGCGCGCTGCCGAGAGCGCAGGCGGTGCGCGCTGCCCAGCGGGCCCGGGAGCAGGCCGAGGAGGCGGAGGCTGCCGTGCTCGCCGGGAGCCCGGAGCGGGGCCGAGCGTGACGCCGTCCGGGTCAGCGGGTGACGCGGTAGCGCAGGAAGGCTGTCCCGCCGGGCAGGCCCCGCTCCTCGAGGAGCGTCAGACCGGTCCGGAGCCGGGTGGGGAAGGGGCTGCCCTGGGGTGTCGTGGCACTGAGCTTCTACACCCACATCGGGATGTACTACAACATCGCCTTCGACACGATGATCCTGTGGTGACCTGACCCGAGACACGCGACGCCCGGGGCCCTGTCGGCCCCGGGCGTCGTCGCATGTGCAGCCTCAGGCGTTGCGGGTGGTGTCCACGTCGGTCTCACCGCGTCCGGTGTCGACCGGCTCGGTCGTCGACTCCGTCGAGCCGGCGTCCTTGGTCGACTCCTGCGCCACCTGCGCCGCGTCGGCGGCGGGCTCGGCGTCCTCGGTGCCGGCCGGGGCGGTGGACACCTCCGACGGGGTGGTCACGGTGGTGTCCTCCCAGTACTCCTCGGCCCACGGGTCGTCCACCGGCTGGGTGCGGCGCCACAGCAGGTAGCCGGTGCCGGCCGCGGCGGTGCCGACGAGCACCCAGCCCAGCGTCTTGCCCGCGCCCCGCTTCTTCGGCTTGGCGGCCAGCGCCTTCTGCGCCGCCTTGCCGGCCTTGACCGCCTTGCCCTTCTTGCCGCTCTCCTTGGCGGCCGCCTCGGCGGCGTCGTGCATCGCCTTCTGGACCCGCGGCAGGTAGTCGTCGACGAGCTTGTCACGCGCGCTGTCGACGGCGGGACGTGCCTTCTCGGCAGCCGCCTCGATCTTCGGGGCGGCCACCTTCACCCCGTCCCGCCACGCCTGCTCGAGCCGGGGAGCGGCCACTCCGGTGGCCCACACCTTCCCCTGTTCCGCGAGGGATGCAGCGATCTCACCGGCCTTGGCGGCCTGCTCGCTGAGGACATGACCGAGGTCCACCGCCTGCTGGCGCATCTTCTCGGCGTCGACCTCGCTGATCTTCTGCTTGCGCGACATGTGCTCTCCCTCGTGGCTTTCCAGATACGTGCCGACCATCGTCCCACCCCGGGGTGGCGAACGCACCATCCCCAGGGTTGATTCTCCTGTATCCGCAGGCCGGTGCGAGAGGACTTCGGGTCACCCGGCCGGCCCGACTGCGGGGTGCGGTCCCGCCGTGAAAGGATCACGACATGGAAGCAACCGTGCACACGAACCTCGGGGACATCGTCCTCGAGCTCCTCCCCGACCACGCCCCGAAGACCGTGGCGAACTTCGTCGCGCTCGCCAAGGGAGAGCGGACGTGGACCCACCCGCAGACCGGGCAGGAGATGAACGAGCCGCTGTACAACGGCGTCCTCTTCCACCGGGTCATCCCCAACTTCATGATCCAGGGCGGGGACCCCATCGGTACCGGCACGGGGGGCCCCGGCTACACCTTCGACGACGAGATCCACCCCGAGCTGGACTTCACCCAGCCCTACGTGCTCGCCATGGCGAACGCCGGGAAGATCGCGGGGCGCGGCACCAACGGCTCGCAGTTCTTCATCACCACCGCCCCCACCACCTGGCTGCAGGGCAACCACACGATCTTCGGCCGCGTCGCGGACGCCGCGAGCCGCGCCGTCGTCGACAAGATCAGCGCCACCCCCACCGGCCGCAACGACCGCCCGGTCGAGGACATCGTCATCTCCTCGATCACCATCACCGACTGACGGCACGGCATGACCGCACGTCCCTACGGGCAGGCCGGCGGTGGAGCGGTCCCGCCGGTCTGCCCCCGGCACCCTGACCGGGTCTCCTACGTGCGCTGCCAGCGCTGCGAGCGGCCGGTGTGCCCGGAGTGCCAGCGCCCTGCACCGGTGGGGGTGCAGTGCGTGGACTGCGTCGCCCGGGCCCAGGCCGCCGTCCCGGCCCGTCGTACCGTCTTCGGCGGCCGGGCCCGGGACGGCCGTCCGGTGGTGACGATCGCGATCGTGGCGCTGTGCCTCATCGTCTTCGCGGCACAGCGCGTGACGCCGGGCGTCAACACCGCGCTGTTCTTCGTCCCCGGACTCGGTGCGGTGGAGCCCCACCGGTTCCTCAGCGCCGCCTTCCTCCACGGCAGCTTCCTCCACCTCGCGCTCAACATGTACGCGCTGTGGATCGTCGGCTCCGTCCTCGAGCCGGCACTCGGCCGATGGCGCTTCCTCTCCCTCTACCTCGTCAGTGCCCTCGGTGGCTCCGTCGGGGTGCTCCTCTTCGCCTCGCCTGCCGTCCAGGACCAGTGGTGGGGCGCCGTCGTCGGCGCCTCCGGGGCGGTGTTCGGGCTGTTCGGGGCCGTGGCGCTGGCCCTGCGGCGGGCGGGCCGGGACGCCACCCAGATCCTCGTCCTCATCGCGATCAACACCGTGCTGGGCTTCACCGTCCCCAACATCGCCTGGCAGGCCCACCTCGGCGGGCTGGTCACCGGGGTGGTGCTGGCCGCCGCCTATGTCTCCGCACCGCGCACGCGCAGCACCGTGGTCGGCGTCGTCGCCACCCTCGCCGTGACGGTGGTCGTCGTCGCCCTGGCGGTGGCGAAGTACGCGCTGCTCACCTGAATCACACCGATGTAGTTCTCCACAGGTGTGTGCACAGGTGTGGACTTACACCCGTGTAGTTCTCCACAGGTGTGTGCACAGGTGTGGGTATCGCCGTGCACCGGAGACGACGAAGCGCCGGCCACCTCGGACCGGCGCTTCGCTGAGGACAGGGGAGGCTACCGCCAGCGCAGGGTCATGAGGAAGCCGGCGAGCAGTACGACGAACCCGATCCCCAGGTTGAGGTTGCCGATGCCGGGGACCGGGCCCCTCGCCTCGACGATGTAGGTCACCACCACCCAGAGCATGCCCACGACCATGAGGACGACGGCGGTGGGCACCCACCAGCGCGGGCTCTCCTTGGGCTGGGCAGGGGCAGGCGGGGGCGTGTACGTCGCCTTCTTCTTGCGGCGCTTGGACTCCGGCACTGTCAGCTCTCCTTCGGCGTTCCACCCGGGCGGGCGGTACCTCGGTACGGTTGTGGCGTCGCTGCGAGGCGCACGGCACCTCCCATAGCGTAGTGGGCGGAAGACACCCGGGGGCCACGGGTGCACGAGAGGGAGGAGGTGTCATGATGGAGCAGTACAGGCGGCGCGGCTTCGGGTCGGTCGCCGTCGGGCTCGTCGCCGCGCTCGCCGGGGTGCTCTTCGCGACCAACGCCAGCCTCTTCGCCGACGACACCTCCCGCACCCCCACCGACCTCGTCGACCTGGCCCGGGTGGAGACCGCACGCCTGGAGGAGAACGAGGCCGAGGTGGCCGAGCTGCGCCGCCGCCGCGACGAGCTCGTCGCCGCCCGGCAGCCCATGCCGGAGGTCGACCCCGAGGAGTCCGAGCTCACCGCGCTCGCCGCCGGCCGCACCCCGGTGACCGGGCCGGGCGTCGTCGTCGAGCTGTGGGACGCGCCGGCACCTCCCGACCTCGCCGCCAGCGGGCTGCACCCGGACGACCTCGTCGTCCACCAGCAGGACCTCGAGGCGGTGATCAACGCGCTGTGGGCCGGCGGCGCCGAGGCGCTCATGGTCCAGGACCAGCGGATCACCTCGCTGTCCTCGGTGCGCTGTGTCGGCAACGTCCTGCTGCTGCACGGGCGCCACTACTCCCCGCCGTACCGCATCTCGGCGATCGGGGACCCGGCGGCGCTGCGCGCTGCCGTGGAGAGCGCACCCGGGGTGCAGATCTACCTCCAGTACGTCGAGACGGTCGGGCTGGGCTGGTCGCTGCGCGAGGAGAGTGGCATCGACATGCCCGCCTACACGGGCTCGCTGCGGCTGGACCACGTGCAGGCCGGGTGAACTACGCTCGTCCTGACACTCCCACGGACCGAAGGACACCGATGGCGACCAGAGTCGACCACCTCGACGGGCTGCCCTGGCAGCAGGAGGAGCCGGACCGCCCACGCCGCCCGCGGCAGCGGCGCCGCGGGTTCGTCTCCACCCTCGTCGGTATCGTCGGTGAGCTGATGATCACCGCGGGTGTGCTGCTCGGGCTCTTCGTCGTGTGGCAGGTGTGGTGGACGGACGTGGAGGCGCACGGCCACCAGGCCGAGGTGCTGGCGGAGTGGGACGGGCGGGAGGACGTCGTCGCCGCGCCCGACCAGGAGGCCGAGCGGCGCACCGACCCGCCACCCGTGCCCGAGGTGAGCGCCGAGGGCGACATCATCGGCACGATGTGGATCCCGCGCCTCGGCCAGGACTACCGGTTCTCCATCGCCCACGGGGTGGGGATGCACGACGTCCTCAACCGGGGCTACATCGGCCACTACCCCGACACCCAGCTGCCCGGCGAGGTGGGCAACTTCGCCACCGCGGCGCACCGTCTCTCCTACGGCGCCCCCTACCGTGAGATCGAGCAGGTCGTGGTGGGGGACTCCCTCATCGTCGAGACGGCCGACGCCTACATCGTCTACGAGGTGGTCGACACCGAGGTCGTGCTGCCCAGCCAAGTGGAGGTCATCGCACCGGTGCCGAACGAGCCGGGGGTGGCGCCGACCGAGCGGATGATCACGCTGACCACGTGCCACCCGCTGTTCTCCGCCGCCGAGCGGTGGATCACCTACGGCACCTTCCAGTACTGGATCGACAAGAACGAGGGCAAGCCGGCCGAGCTGCTCGAGGAGGGACGCTGATGTACGGCGCACTGTGGCGGATCCTGCCCGGGCCCGCGTGGTTCAAGGTCATCCTCCTGCTCATCCTGGCGGCGGTGGTCGTCTACGTCTGCTTCACCTGGCTCTTCCCCCAGATCGCACCGCACATGCCCTTCAACGAGATGACCATCGAGGACGGCGCATGACCCGGCTCCTTGTCGTCGACAACTACGACAGCTTCGTCTGGACCATCGTCGGGTACCTCGAACAGCTCGGTGCCCAGCCCGTGGTCCAGCGCAACGACGAGGTGACCGCCGACCCCGGCGACTTCGCCGGCGTGCTGGTCTCCCCTGGCCCGGGAACCCCGAAGGAGGCCGGGGCGAGCCTCGCCGTCATCGAGCGGTGCGCCGAGCTGCGCGTCCCGCTGCTCGGGGTGTGCCTCGGCCACCAGGCGCTGGGTGAGCTCTTCGGGGCGACGGTCACCCACGCCCCCGAGCTCATGCACGGCAAGACGTCCCCGGTGGAGCACGACGGCACCGGCGTGTTCGCCGGGCTGCCCTCCCCGTTCACGGCCACCCGCTACCACTCCCTCGCCGTGGACAGCGCGACGGTGCCGGAGGAGCTGCGGGTCACCGCCCGCACGCCGTCCGGGATCGTCATGGGCCTGGCCCACCGCGAGCTGCCGCTGCACGGCGTCCAGTTCCACCCCGAGGCGGTCCTCACCGAGCACGGCCACCGGTTGCTGGCCAACTGGCTCGCCGTGGCGGGCGACACCGAGGCCCCGGCCCGCAGCGCCGGCATGGCCCCGCTCGTCCACCGCTGAGGCCAGATCCCGGCGCAGTCGCCGCGGCCGGGACGCAGCAGGGCCGACCGGACCTCTCGGCCCGGCCGGCCCTCGTGCCTCCGCCTAGTCCCCGTCGCCGTCGCCGGGGGGCTCGTCGCTCGGCTCGTCGGACGGCGTCTCGTCCGGCGGCGTGGGCTCCTCGTCGGTCGGCTCCTCGGTGGTCGGGTCGGGCGTGGGAGCCTCGACGGCGACCGTCAGCTCGATGGTGCTGAACCGCGGCACCGGTCCGGTGCGGTCCTGGTCGAGCACGGTCCCCGGCTCGAAGTCGCCCGAGGGCTGCTCGACGGTGCGGACGTTGAGCGTGAGCTCACCGAGCGTCTCGGTCGCGGCGTCGATGTGCTGGTCGCGCAGGTCGGGCACGTCGACCATGCCGGTGGCGATGTGCAGCACCACCTCGGCTCCGGGCTCGAGCGCCGCGCCGGCCTCCGGCTCGGTGCGGGCCACGCGGTCCTGCTCGTAGCCGGGGTCGTTGATCGGCTGGTAGGTGATCCGCACGCTGATGCCCAGCTCGTCCTGGGAGAGCTGGTCCTGTGCCTGGCGTTGGCTCAGGCCCACGACGTCGGGCATCTCCACCGCCTCCGGGCCGGCCGAGAAGCGCACCGTGACGGTCTGGCCCTCCTCGACCTCGGCGCCGACCGGTGGGTCGGAGCTGACGAACAGCCCCTCGTCGACCTCGGCGGAGAACTCCGGGTCGCCGATGGCGAAGACGAGACCTGCCGCCTCGATCGCCTCCCGGGCCTGGGTCTGGTCCATCCCCGCGAGCTCGGGCACGGTGACCGTGGTCGGCGTCGGCGGCTCCTCCTCACGGTCGTTGGTGAGCAGGAGGTAGACCGCCCCGATCGCGGCGACCAGCCCGACGAGGACGAGCACCCACACCCACCACGGGGAGCGCTTCTTCGGCTCCTCGTCCTCCTCCGCCGCGACGGGCGCGGGGGTGCGGGTGGTCGGTGGGATGGCCCGGGTGGGGGTCGCGGGGGTGCCGAGCACCGAGGTCTTCTCCCCGGCGGCCGCGGCGGCGGCCCAGGAGCTGACGGCCGGCGCGCTCACCGCGCCACCGCGCATGGCGGCCTCGAGGTCCGAGCGCATCGCGGCCGCGTCCGGGTAGCGCTCCTCGCGGTCCTTGGCCAGGGCCTTGAGCACGATCCTGTCGAGCGCCTCGGGGATGTCCGCGGCCACCTCGCTCGGCGGCTTCGGGGTCTCCCGCACGTGCTGGTAGGCCACAGCCACTGCGGAGTCGCCACTGAACGGCGGCTGTCCGGTGAGCAGCTCGTACAGCAGGCAGCCGGTGGAGTAGATGTCCGAGCGGGCGTCGACCACCTCGCCGCGCGCCTGCTCCGGCGACAGGTACTGCGCGGTGCCCACGACGGCGTGTGTCTGGGTCATCGTCGCGGCAGAGTCCGCCATCGCCCGGGCGATGCCGAAGTCCATGACCTTGACCTGCCCGGTGGGCGTGAGCATGACGTTGCCCGGCTTGATGTCCCGGTGGACGATCCCCTCGCGGTGGGAGTAGGCCAGCGCGGAGAGCACACCGATGACGATCTCGACGGCCTCGTCGATGGGCACCGCGGTGCCGTCGCTGAGCAGCGAGCGCACCGTGTGGCCCTCGACGTACTCCATGACGATGTACGGCACGTGGGCGGGCTGGCCGCTCGCCGTGACGACGTCGTCCTCCCCGGTGTCGTAGACGGAGACGATCGCCGGGTGGTTGAGCGAGGCGGCGGACTGCGCCTCCCGCCGGAAGCGGGCCTGGAACGTGGGGTCCCGGGCGAGGTCGGAGCGCAGCACCTTGATCGCCACGGTGCGGGAGAGCCGGTTGTCGTAGCCGATGTAGACCTCGGCCATGCCGCCTCGACCGATGAGCTCGCGGACCTCGTAGCGCCCTGCGAGCACCTTGGGTACTTCGTCCACCACTAGGGGTTCCTCACTGTCAGTCGATCGGCTGGAAGCGTCCCGGGGGCACCGCCTGCCGGCCGGTCCCCGCCCAGGGCCAGGGTACCGAGGGTGAGCACGAGCACGACGATCAGGGCCACGCCCACGCCGACGGCGGTGAGCCAACGCCGGTCCGTGGCGAGCTCGGCCAGGGTGGGCAACCTCCAGCGTCCCGGTGCGCGACGGCGCACCGCCCGACGCGCGGCCCGTGCCGGTGGCGGCGACCCGACGGACGCGGCTGCGGGCCGTGGCGGCGCTGCTGCGTCGTGCACGACCCGCTCCATCCGCTCGGCGACGTCGGCGGCGGTGGCCGGCCGGTCGGCCGGGTCCTTGGCGAGCATCGCGGTGACGAGGTCGCGCACGGCCGCGGGGACGGCGTCGGGGAGCGGCGGCAGCGGGGTGTCGACATGCGCCATGGCGATGTCGACCTGGGTCCGCCCCGTGAAGGGGCGGCGCCCGACGAGCGCCTCGTAGGCGACCACACCCAGGGCGTAGATGTCGCAGGCGGGCGACGCCGGGCGGCCCAGGGCGAGCTCGGGCGCCAGGTACTGGGCGGTGCCCATGACCATGCCGGCCGCGGTGAGCGCGGGCTGGCCGGTGCCCAGCGAGACGCCGAAGTCGGTGAGCTTGACCGTGCCGTCGGGGGTGATGAGCACGTTGGAGGGCTTGACGTCCCGGTGGACGACCCCGGCCTCGTGCACGGCGTGCAGCCCGCGCGCGCACTGCGCGAGGAGCGGCAGCAGCCGGTGCGCGGGCACGGTTCCCTCACGGCCCAGCAGCCGCGACAGCGGCTCGCCCGGCACGTACTCCAGGACGAGGAAGCCGGTGCCGTCCCGCTCGCCGTGGTCGAGGACGACGGCGACGTTCGGGTGGATCACCCGGCTCGCGTTGCGCGCCTCGGCCCGCAGCCGGGCCAGCGACGCAGTGTCGCCGACGAGGTCGGGCCGCAGCACCTTGGCGGCCACCGTGCGGTCGAGCTGTCGGTCGTGGGCGCGCCACACCTCACCCATCCCCCCGACGGCGATGCGGGAGATGAGCTCGTAACGCTCCCGCAGGACGTGTCCGGCCGCGACCGCCATACCTACTCCTGGAGCAGCGCGGCGAGGACCTCGCGCGCGATCGGGGCCGCCGTCGTGCCGCCGGAGGCGACGTCGCCCTCGACGCCGCCGTGCTCGACGACGACGGCGACAGCCACCCGCGGGTCGTCCGCCGGGGCGAAGGAGGTGAACCAGGCGTGCGGCGGGGCGTCGGTGCCGGACTGCGCGGTGCCGGTCTTGCCGGCCACCGCGATACCCGGCAGCTGGGCGTGGCGGCCGGTGCCGTTCTCCACCACGCTCGTCATGAGGTCGGTGAGCACCTCGGCAGTGCGCGGGGAGATGGACCGGCGCAGCTCGGTCGGCTCGGTGGTCGCCACCACCTCGAGGTCGGCGTTGCGCTCGGTGGCCACGAGGTAGGGCTGCATCTGGCGCCCGCCGTTGGCGATCGCCTGGGAGACCATCGCCATCTGCAGCGGGGTGACCCGGACGTCGAACTGGCCGATGGACGACATCGCGGTCTGGGCGGCGTCCATCCCTTCCGGGAAGCGGGACGGGGTGACGCGCAGCGGGATGGCCAGCTCCTGCCCGAAGCCGAAGGCCTCGGCCTGCTCGCGCAGGACGTCCTCACCCAGGTCCATGCCGAGCTGGGCGAAGGTGGTGTTGCAGGACTGCTCCATGGTGTAGCGGAAGGGGGCGGTGTCGTTGCCGGTGCACTGGATACCGCCCGGGTTGCCGACCACCCGGTTGGACAGCGGCAGCTGGAGCTGGGCGGGGGAGGGCACCGGGTCGTCGGCCTCCAGGCCGAGCTCCTCGATCGCGGCCGCGGCGACGACCACCTTGAAGGAGGACCCCGGGGCGTACAGGTCCCCGGCGATCGCGCGGTTGACCAGCGGGTCGGCGGGGTCGGCGAGCAGGGCGTCGTAGGCCTCACCGGCCGCGGTGCCGGAGTGCACGGCGAGGGTGTTGGGGTCGAAGCTCGGCTTGGACACCATGGCGAGGATGGCACCGGTGCGCGTGTCGAGGGCGACGACGGCGCCGCGGGCGTCCCCGAGGGCGTCCCACGCGGCTCGCTGGGCGTCGGGGTCGATGGTGAGCTCGACCGAGCCGCCCTGCGGCTGCCTCCCGGTCACGAGGTCCTGGAGGCGCTGGACGACGAGGGAGTCCGCCGTCCCACCGAGCACGTCGTTGGCGGCCTGCTCCATCCCCGTCATCGAGCTGAGCGCCGCCGCGAAGTACCCGGTGACGTGGGCGTAGAGCTCCGGCTCGGCGTAGCTGCGCTGGTAGCCGTAGGGGCTGTCGACGGGGGCGGAGGACGCGATCGCCTCCCCGGCGACGATGATCGGGCCGCGGTCCTGCCCGTACTCCCGGTAGATCGTGCGGACGTTGCGGCCGTCGGCGTTGAGCGAGGGCGCCTGGAAGAACTGGACCGACGTGGCGGCGACCATGAGCGCGAGGAACATCAGCGCGACGATCGTGGCGAGGTGGCGCACCGGGGTGTTCACGGCAGCCTCACCACCTCGGTGGGGTTGGCGTCGTCACCGGCGGGGCGGAGGCTCACCGCGTCGGCGCCCTCGGTCGGGGCGATGGGCCCGATCGGCAGGTCGCCGGTCATCGCGGCCGGGCGGCGGGCGGCGTCGGAGATGCGCAGCAGGAGGGCGACGATCATCCAGTTGACGACGAGCGAGGAGCCGCCCTGGGCGAGGAACGGCATCGTCAGCCCGGTGAGGGGGATGAGCCGGGTGACGCCGCCGACGACGACGAAGCACTGGAAGGCGACGACGAAGGACAGGCCCGAGGCGAGCAGCGTGCCGAACCCGTCGCGCACACCGATCGCGGCCCGCATGCCGCGCTGCACCAGGACGAGGTACATGAGGAGGATGGCGAGCAGGCCGGTGAGGCCGAGCTCCTCCCCGAGCGAGGCGATGATGAAGTCGGAGTTGGCGTAGGGGACGATGTCCGGTCGGCCCTGCCCCCAGCCGGTCCCCATGAGCCCGCCCGAGGCGAGCCCGAAGAGGCCCTGGACCACCTGGTAGGAGCCGGCTGCGCGCGAGTACACCTCGGGGTCGAGCGCGTTGAGCCACACGTCGAAGCGGGCGGCGACGTGCCCGAAGGCGCTCGCGGCCAGCGCGGCCCCACCCCCGAAGAGCAGCAGCCCGATGAGGATCCAGCTGAGCCGCTCGGTCGCGACGTAGAGCATGGCGACGAAGAGTGCGAAGAACAGCAGCGCGGTGCCCAGGTCGCGCTGGAAGACCAGGACGAGCAGTGCGACACCCCAGGCGAGCAGGATCGGACCCAGGTCGCGGATCCGGGGCAGCTGCAGGCCCAGGAGCTTCGGGCCGGCCAGCGCCAGGGTGTCGCGGTTGGTCACGAGGTAGCCGGCGAAGAACACCGCGAGCAGCACCTTGGCCAGCTCGGCGGGCTGGAAGGAGAGCGGGCCGAGGGTGATCCAGATGCGGGCGCCGTTGATCTCCTGGCCGAGCACCGGCATGAGCGGCAGGAGCAGCATGGCCAGGCCCCCGACCATCGACAGGTAGGTGTAGCGCCGCAGCCGCCGGTGGTCGCGCAGGGCGATGACGACGGCGACGGCGGCGGCCATCCCGAGCATCGTCCACAGCACCTGGCGGGAGGCGAAGGCCGTCTCCTCGGCGTGGTCGATGCGGTGGATCATCGCCAGGCCCAGCCCGTTGAGGGCGACGGCGATGGGCAGGATGACGGGGTCGGCGTACGGCGCGCGCCAGCGCAGCACGACGTGCACGCCGAGCGCGAGGACGACGAGCACGCCGAGCTGGGAGACCATGCCGCTGGGTGGGGAGCCCGTCGTCGCCAGCCCGACCTGGAGGTAGGCGTACAGGCCGATGGCGAGGGCCAGGACCATCAGCCCGAGCTCCACCCAGCGTGCGGGGCGGCCGGCCTGCGGGTCGATGATGGCCATCAGGCGCCGTCCGTCGTCGGCTCGGTGGTGGGTGACGCCGGTGGGGTGGTGGTCGGCGTCGGTGACGGTGTCGGTGACGGGCTGGGGGAAGGGTCCGGGCCACGAGCCTCGGAACGCAGCTCCCCGACCCGTGCCTCGGCCTGCTCGAGGGAGGCGACGGTGATCGTCGCCTCGAGGCGGTCGCGGACGTACCCGGGCAGCTCGTCGAGCCGCAGGTCGGTGCGGGTGTGGACGGTGGAGAGGGTGACCGGGCCGACCTCCTGGGGGATGCCCCGGTAGATGGCCACGACGTCGCCGTCCGGGGCGAGGTAGTACTGCGTCTGCGTCCAGCGGTAGCCGAGCCACCCCCCGACGCCGAGGACGGCGAGCAGGAGGAGGACGAGCAGCACGCCTCCGACGCGGCGGCGCCGGGCCGGCGGGTCGTGGTCCTCCTCGTCGGTCGGCGGCGGCGCGGGGGCGAGGGCGGCGGCCCGCCCGGCGGCGCTGTCGGTGCCGCGGGTGCCCCGGAGCCGGTCGGCGGCGGCCGCGGCGCCCACCACCTGCGGGGTGGTGGCCGGCACGACGTCGTCAGGCAGGTTGTCCCCGTCGAGGAAGTCGGCGATGACGCAGGTGACGTTGTCCGGTCCCCCGGCGCGCAGGGCGAGGTCGATGAGCTCCTCGGCGCAGCGGCCCGGGTCGGCCACGCGCATGAGCGTGTCGGCGATGGTCTCGGCGCTGACCACTCCGGACAGGCCGTCCGAGCAGAGCAGCCAACGGTCCCCGGCACGGGCCTCGCGCACCGACTCGTCGAGGATGACGTCGCCGTCGGTGTCGCCGAGGACCCGCAGCAGCACCGACCGCTGGGGGTGGCGCTCGGCCTGCTCGGCGCTCAGCCGACCGATGTCGACGAGGTGCTGGACGAAGGTGTGGTCCGTCGTCACCTGGATGAGGACGCCGTCGCGCAGCAGATAGGCGCGGGAGTCGCCGATGTGGACCATGGCGACCTTGTTCTCCGAGCGCAGCACCGCGATGCACGTGGTGCCCAGGCCGGCGAGCTCGGGGTCGGCCTCGGCCCGCTCCTCCAGGTCGGCGTGCGCGGCGGTCACCGCCTCGCGCAGGCTGGGGAGCAGGTCGTCCGCGGCGGGCTGCTCCTCGTCAAGATGGACGAGGTGGGCGACGGCCACGGAGGAGGCGATGTCGCCGCCGGCGGGGCCGCCCATGCCATCGGCGAGCACGAGGAGGTGGGGTCCGGCGTACCCGGAGTCCTGGTTGCTCGACCGGACGAGACCGACGTCGGAGCGGGCGGCGAAGTTGACGATCAGGGACATGGGCGGCTCAGCGCTGCAGCTCGATGACGGTCTGGCCCACGCGGACCGGGGTGCCGGGGGCGACCTGCGTGGGCTGGGTCAGGCGCCGGTCCCCGATATAGGTGCCGTTGGTCGAGCCCAGGTCCTCGACCCACCACGCGCCGTCCTGCGGGAAGAAGCGGGCGTGCCGGCCGGAGGCGTAGTCGTCCTCCAGCACGAGGGTGGCCGACGGCGAGCGGCCGACGATGACGGCGGAGGGGCCGAGCGGCAGCGTGGTGCCGGTCAGCGGACCCTGCGTGACGACGAGCCGAGTGGGGGCCTTGCGGCTGGGGCGGTGCTGGACCTGGGCGGCGGGGCGGCGCGCGGACCGCTCGCGGCGGGGCCGGCGGCGGACGATCCTGGTGCCGAAGATGTCCCGGCGCAGCACGTTGAGCGCCGCCAGGACGAAGATCCACAGCAGCAGGAGGTAGCTCAGCCGGAGGAGGGTGACGGCCAGCTCGGTCATCGGCCGCTCACCCGCCCGCCGCGTCGTCGGCGTTCCAGAACAGGATCCGGGTGCGGCCGATGGTGATGGTGTTGCCGTCGAGCAGGGTGGCGGCCTGGACGCGGTGGCCCTCGACGTAGGTGCCGTTGGTGGAGCCGAGGTCCGTCGCCACCGTCCCGTTCGGAGTGACGCGCAGCTCGAGATGGCGGCGGGAGACGCCGGAGTCCTCCACGACGATGTCCGCCTCGGTGCCGCGGCCGATGACGGTGACCGGGCCGGTGAGGAGGTAGCGCTGGCCGTCGATGTCGATCATCGGGTGGCGGGCGGAGGTGGCGGCCGAGGTTGCCGGGGCGGCGCTGCCGCGGCGGGTGGCGGAGTCGACGTCGAGCCGGCCGGTGGCGATGGACTCGTCGGTCTCGAACCGGACGACGACCGGGCCGACGAAGGCGTAGTGCTGGCTCTCGGCGTGCTCGGTGGCCGCCGCGACCATCTCCTCCGCCAGCGCGTCGGCGCCCCAGGACGTCACGCGCTCGTGGTCGGAGGGGCTGAGCCGCACGGTGAACTCGTTGGGCACGACGGTGCGGCCGCGGGAGACCGCGGCGGCGCGGTCGTCCATGGCGCGGCGGATCGCGCTGGCGATCTCCACCGGCTTGACCTCACTGCGGAACGCCTTGGCGAAGACGTTGTTGACCGCGTTCTCGACCTTCTTCTCGAAGCGTTCGAGCGCTCCCATCGTGCACCTCCTCCCCACAGCCCCCCTGATCGTAACGATCTTGCATCGTCGCCGACGCATCCGCGGCTCGCCCGGGCGCGGTGCGGGCCGCGTGTGACACCGCTCTCGATGCCGGCCCGGGCGTCGTCGTCCCGGTCCGACGCGTGCTAATCTCGTTCCCGCTGTACACACAGCATGCGCGAGTGGCGGAATAGGCAGACGCGCACGGTTCAGGTCCGTGTGCCCGAGAGGGCGTGGGGGTTCAACTCCCCCCTCGCGCACAGCAGGAGCGGCGGGACCCGCACGGGGCCCGCCGCTTCGTCGTCCCCGCCGCCGAGGTCGCCCGGGGAAGCCTTGGCGGCCAGGTCACGAGCCCGATGCCGAGGAGCTCGCGCCACCGGTGGCGTGGCACGGCGAGCTCGACGTCCGTGCGACACGACATCCCGGTGAGCGGTCAACCCGACTCGCCTGGTGAAACGTGTCCCGCCGGCCCTCAGCTCCTGTCATCATCTGCCGATATCCATTGATGACGCGGATCCGGGGGGTGACGCGCCAGAACGACCACGTCGGTGGGGGGACCGACACCGCCGTCCGGAGAGCACGATGACGCACACCGACCACGCCCCCACCATCGCCGTCATGGAGCCGGAGGACGCGCCCCACGACACCACCGACGTCGCGGCCCGACCCGCCGCGGCTGCGGCGCCCGACCCCGCGCTCCTGGACAACGTCGCCCGGCACCTGCGACTCCACCCACAGGCCCAGGTCCACGACGACCGCGGCAGGCTGCGGAACCTCACCCGGCACGAGGCCGAGCAGATCGCCCACGTGGCGCTCCGTGCCGCCCGGGCCTGGCTGAAGGCGGCCGACGGCGCCGGCGACGCGCGCTGACACGACACCCGCTCGCTGGGCCCTTCACAGGCCGCACGTCCTGAGGCACCATGACCAGTGACGGCCGGCAGCCGAGGACGATACCGGCCCGAGAAGGTGACGGAGGTGAATGCCATGCCTGCGAAGCCCGGAGACCGGATCACCGTGTACTCCACCGTCGTCGGTGGGAAGGAACGGGACGGCGAGGTGGTCGCCGCGCGCGGACCGGACGGGGGCCCGCCCTACCTCGTGCGGTGGGACGACACCGGTGCCGAGTCGCTCCTCTTCCCCGGGTCCGACACGGTGGTACGCAGCAGCGGCTCGACCGACCGCGTGGCCTCGGAGGCCTGAGCGGTCCGAGGTCGGGTGGCTAGCATCGGCGGCGTGCACGTCGCCATCGCCACCATCTCCGCCCTGCCCCACGACCTCGACGACGACCGCTGGCTCGTCGAGGCCCTCGCCCGCCGCGGGTGCACTGCCGCGCGCATCGCGTGGGACGCGCGGGACGTGGAGTGGCACGAGTTCGACGCCGTCGTGATCCGCTCGACCTGGGACTACTCCGACCGGCACGCCGAGTTCGTCGCGTGGGTCGACCGGGTGGGCCACCGGCTCCACAACGCTCCCGCGCTCGTCCGGTGGAACAGCGAGAAGACCTACCTGCGCGACCTGGCCGAGGCGGGCGTGCCGGTCGTCCCGACGACGTACGTCGCCCCGGGCGACATGCTCCCGCAGCTGCGCGGGGAGGTGGTCGTCAAGCCGACCGTCTCCGCCGGTGCCAAGGACACCGGCCGGTTCGGGCAGACCACCCACGACCTTGCCCGGGAGCTCGTCGGGCGGATCAACGCCTCCGGCCGCACCGCGATGGTCCAGCCCTACCAGGCGTCGGTCGACAGGGCGGGCGAGACCGCCGTGGTCGTGATCGACGGCGCGGTCAGCCACGTCCTGCACAAGCGTGCCGTGCTCCGTCCGGACGAGGTGGCGCCGGTCCGCGACGACGGCGTGGGCGCCGCCGAGGCGATGTACGACCCGGGACTCGTGACCGAGGGTGAGGCGGACGACGCAGAGCTGCGGCTGGCGACGGACGTCGTCGCCGCGGTGCGCGACCGGTTCGGCTACCTCCCGCTGTACGCGCGGGTCGACATGGTGCCCGGGCCGGAGGGAGCGCCCGTGCTCATGGAGCTCGAGGCGGTCGAGCCGCGCCTCTACCCCGAGCTCGCCCCCGGCTCGGTGGAGCGGCTGGCCGACGCCGTGGTCGCCCGGGTGACCGGGAACAGCTGACAGGGAGACCCGGTACCCGCTCCACCGGAGCCGGGGACGACGGACGGGGGGCACTCGGTCAGCGTGGGACCGGGTGCCCCCCGTCAGCGGCAGGTCAGGCGTCGGCGCCGACCGTCTGCGGCGCGCGCACCGTCTCCATCGCCTTCGTCCACGCGACGAGCTGGTCGAGCATCGGCTCGACGGAGGCCGCGGCCGGCTCGGTCGGGGTGAAGGTGGAGAAGTTCTCGAAGTCGGTGAAGAGGGACATGGTCACCGCGTTGCGGACGTGGGCGACCTGCATCTCCGACAGGATGCCGCGCAGGTGCTCGACCGCGCGGGCGCCACCGGCGGAGCCGTAGCTGACGAAGCCGGCGGCCTTGTTGTTCAGCTCGGTGTAGAGGTAGTCCAGGGCGTTCTTCAGCGCGCCGGTGATGGAGTGGTTGTACTCCGAGACGACGAAGACGTAGCCGTCGAACTCCGCCATCTTGGCCGACCAGGCCTTGGAGTGGGCCTTCTCGGCCTGGCCCATGGACGGCGGCATGGCCTCGTCCCAGACGGGCAGGTGGAAGTCGGCGATGTCGACGACCTCGAACTCGGCGTCCGGACGCTGGTCGGCGATGGACTTCACCCAGTTCGCGACGTTGAGACTCTGCCGGCCGGGGCGGACGCTTCCGGTCACGATGGCGATCTTCGTCATGGTTCTCCTTGGTTGGGACCTGAGGGCCGCGAGCCGACCCGGTACGAATAGTTGAACCTTCAATGTGCTGCGGGTGTTCCAGGAGGGGACGTGGTGTCCCTCACGCCGGCGACCGGTGCTCGAGGCGCTGCCCCGGGCGCGCGGTGCCACGTCGCCGAAAGGTCCACGGGCATGCGGGAAACAGGGCATCACATGGCGCGGCCGAGGCCGGGCGTTTAGGTCTGTTTGACCAATTTTGGTAATCTCGCGCAGGTTGGTCGGCCCCCGCGCCCTCGCACCAGACAGGCGGGAGAGCATGCCCGGGGTGCCGACGGGGCAGGTCGGCCCGATGCCGCCGGCCCCGCATGCGCCTGCGAACGCAAGCCGGATGTCCTGGTGCGGCACGACTCCGCCGGGAAGACGCCCTACGAGGTCGGCGCATGCCCCGAAAGTGTGCGCGGCTCGCCGGCGGCCCGCCGACGGAAGGATGTCCATTGTCGGAGGGAACCGCGGGCCAGCTCGGCGCGCCCCTCATCATCGCGCTGCTCGTCGTCTTCTACGGCGGCACGCTCCTCATGTCGTTCGCGATCGGGAAGAAGCGGGAGAACGCCGACGGCTACATGACCGCCGGCTCCAAGCTCGGCTTCGGGATCTCGGCCGCCTCGATGACTGCCACCTGGATCTGGGCGTCGTCGATGTACGCCTCGGCGACCTCGGGCTACACCTACGGCCTCTCCGGCCCCATCCACTACGGGCTGTGGGGCGCCCTGATGATCCTGTTCATCTACCCCTTCGGCCGGCGCATCCGGAAGGTGGCCCCGCGGGCGCACACGCTGGCGGAGGTGATGTACGCACGGCACGGCCGCTCCAGCCAGCTCATGCTCGCCGGCTCGAACGTGCTGGGCAGCCTCATCAGCCTGACCTCCAACTTCATCGCGGGCGGCGCGCTGGTCGCGATGCTCTCTCCCTTCAGCTTCCAGCAGGGCATCGTCGCCGTCGCCGGGGGGGTGCTGCTGTACACGCTGTGGTCCGGGTTCCGCGCCTCGGTGCTCACCGACTTC
>NZ_CALGNQ010000123.1 GCF_937958535.1 uncultured Georgenia sp.
GGCCATCACCCCACCAACAAGCTGATAGGCCGCGAGCCCATCCCCAACCGATAAATCTTTCCACACACACCCATGCAGACATGTGTGAACATCCAGTATTAGCCACGATTTCTCGCGGTTATCCCGAAGTCAGGGGCAGGTTACTCACGTGTTACTCACCCGTTCGCCACTAATCCACCCCAGCAAGCTGGAGCTTCATCGTTCGACTTGCATGTGTTAAGCACGCCGCCAGCGTTCGTCCTGAGCCAGGATCAAACTCTCCGTAAATGATCAACGCCACCCCACACCCACACAGGGCACAGGGCAACAACCATACGAAGACAACCCACCACCAACCGGCAGTGAGCAATCCAGGCAAACACCCACCCCACCGACGAGGCAGCGAGGCAGGCATAACCAAACAAACAACCCCAAACCCCAAAAAAGGGGCTCAGAGCCAAATGGCATCACAAACTTGGCACACTGTTGAGTTCTCAAGAAACAGACACACACCACCCAGACCCAGCCACCAGGACCAAGTCCGGCATGGGGCGGCGACTCACTCTACTCGAGCGACCCAGCGTGATCAACCTGCGGCTGACGTGATCTGCGCCTCTCGGCTCCCTCACCCGGGCGTGAGTGACTCGCGCTGTATCGGGTGCGGGGCTGCCGCTTCGGGACCGGCCACTCGGCCTGCCGGCCGCTTCGTGTCCGTGCCTCCCTGTGGGGCAACGAGAGGAAACATTACGGGCCCGGCGGGGCTTCGTCAAACGTGCCCGCAGCGCCACCTCGGGGTGCCCAGATTGTGGCCCTGACCTGCTGTTTCATCCCTCGTCAGGGGTCTCCGGAGGCCTGTCGGACGCCGATACCGACCCTGAGAGGTCGTTCACACGGCGTGCCTCCCCCCGTTCCGCCACCGGCTTGGTATCGGTGCGCCACCCGGCCCGAGAACGCCGACGGCGCCCGACCGTCGGACGTGGGTCCGTCGGTCGGGCGCCGTGGGGTCGATCAGCGCCGGCAGTGGCTCAGGTGTCGCTCACCTCGGCGACGGCGAGGTTCCGGCGGCCCCGCCGGAGCAGCACCCAGCGGCCGGCGAGGAGGTCCTCCGGCGCGAGCACGTGGTCCTCGTCGGTGACCTTGACGTTGTTGAGGTAGGCCCCGCCCTCCGCGATCGTGCGGCGGGCGGCGGACCGTCCGTTCGCCAGCCCGGTCGCGACGAGGAGGTCGACGACGTTGGACTCCCCCACCACCGCGGTGCCGCGTGGCAGCTCGGCCACTGCGTGACCGAGCGTCTCGGGGTCGAGGTCGCGCAGGTCCCCCCGGCCGAAGAGGGCCCGGGAGGCGCGCTCCACCCGCTCGGTGGCGGCGGCGCCGTGGACGAGGGTCGTGACGTCCTGGGCCAGCACCCGTTGGGCCTCGCGGGCCTGCGGTCGCTCGCGCACCGCGGTGGCGAGCTCGGCGATCTCCTCCCGGGAGCGGAAGGTGAAGATCTTGAGGAAGCGCTCGGCGTCGTCGTCCTCGGTGTTGAGCCAGAACTGGTAGAAGGCGTACGGGCTCATCATGTCCGGGGCCAGCCACACCGCCCCGCCCTCGGTCTTGCCGAACTTCGTGCCGTCGGCCTTGGTGATGAGCGGGGTGGTCAGGGCGTGGGCCGTGCGCCCGTCGGCCTTGCGGATGAGCTCGACCCCGGAGAGCAGGTTGCCCCACTGGTCGTTGCCGCCGGTCTGCAGGATGCAGTCGTAGCGGCGGTTGAGCTCGAGGAAGTCCATGCCCTGGAGGATCTGGTAGCTGAACTCGGTGAAGGAGATGCCCTCCTCGCTGGCCAGCCGGCGGGCGACGGTGTCCTTGGCGAGCATCGTGCCCAGGCGGTAGTGCTTGCCGATCTCGCGCAGGAAGTCGATGGCGCTGAGGTCCGCGGTCCAGTCGAGGTTGTTGACCATCCGGGCCGCGTTGGGCCCCTCGAAGTCGAGGAACGGTTCGATCTGCGCGCGCAGCCGCTCGGTCCACTCGGCGACCACCTCCCGGTCGTTGAGCGTGCGCTCCCCTGACATGCGTGGGTCGCCGATGAGCCCGGTCGCCCCGCCGACGAGGGCGATGGGCCGGTGGCCGGCCAGCTGCAGGTGGCGCAGCACGATGAGCTGGACGAGGTGCCCGTGGTGCAGGCTGGGCGCCGTCGGGTCGAAGCCGCAGTAGTACGTGATGGGTCCCGCGGCCAGGGCGGCGCCGATGGCGTCGCGGTCGGTGGACTGGGCGATGAGCCCGCGCCACTCCAGCTCGTCGAGGATGTCACTCACGTCTGCGCACCTTCCTGGTCGTCGGGACCCGGTTCGGTCCCGGGGTCTAGTGTGCCCTGCCCGCGGTGCGGGTCGTGACCGCCCTGCGCACCTCACGCCCGCCGGTTCCGGCGCGGACGCCCTGCCGGAGCGGACCTGGTCGCCCTGTCGGAACGGGCCGGAGGTCGCCCTGTCGGAGCGGGCCGGAAGTCGATCTGCCGGAACGTCTCAACACCGGCGTCCGGCGTCCGATGGTCATGGGTGTACGGCCCCTGTTGCTCCCCCCGGTGGCAGGGGCCGTACCCGTACCTCAGCGGCGACGACGCCGCACGCCGGGGCGGTACGCGGAGACGGTGGGCTCACCCGGCAGCCAGAACCGCCACGGGAAGACCTGCCCGTCGCCCCCCGGTCCGGCGACCCCGACGCGGGGGCCGGTCTCGTACCGGCTCGGCGGGTGCTCCGGCGGGTGCAGCTCGCCCCGGCCGGCGCCCAGGACGAGCCCGTTGTCCGCGCCGGTGAGGCCCAGCGCCTGGGCCAGCCGGGCGGGGCCGCGGGCCAGGTCGACGTCGCGCCGCGCAGCCGGGCGCCGGGAGCGGGCCAGCTCCAGCCCCTCGACGACCTCACCGCCCCGCAGCAGCACCGCGCTGGCCGCGCCCTCCACACCGCACACGACGTTGGCACACCAGTGCATCCCGTAGGTGAAGTACACGTACAGCCGGCCCGGCGGGCCGAACATCACCTCGGTGCGGGGCGTGCGGCCCCGGTAGGCGTGGGAGCCCGGGTCGCCGGCACCGTCGTAGGCCTCGACCTCGGTGAGCCGCACGGTGACCACGCCCTCGTCGTCGCGGACGGTGAGGTGGGCCCCGAGCAGCCGCGGGGCCACCTCCAGCGACGAGCCGGTGAGGTCGAGGTCGGTCACCGCGCGGCCGGGCCTCCGGTGGTCGAGGCCGCCCACTCCCGCAGGCGGGTGAGCTCGGCGCGTGCCGCGGCCAGCTGCTCGGCCACCCGCTGCGGGGCGGTGCCGCCGCGGCCGTCGCGGGAGGCGATGGACCCCTCGACGCTGAGCACCGTGCGCACCTCGGGGGTGAGGTGCGGGGAGACCGCGGCGAGCTCGGCGTCGGTGAGGTCCCACAGCTCCTTGCCTGCCTCCTCGCACACCCGCACGCAGGCGCCGGCGATCTCGTGGGCGTCCCGGAACGGCACGCCCTGGCGCACGAGCCACTCGGCGACGTCGGTCGCCAGGGAGAAGCCCTGCGGGGCGAGGGCGGCCATCCGCTCGGTGTCGAAGGTCAGCGTCGCCACCATGCCGCAGACCGCGGGCAGGAGCACGGACAGGGTGTCCACCCCGTCGAAGACTGGCTCCTTGTCCTCCTGCAGGTCGCGGTTGTAGGCCAGCGGCAGACCTTTGAGCGTGGCCAGCAGCCCGGTGAGGTCGCCGATGAGCCGACCCGCCTTGCCGCGGGCGAGCTCGGCGACGTCGGGGTTCTTCTTCTGCGGCATGATCGACGAGCCGGTGGAGTAGGCGTCGTCGAGCCGGACGAAGCCGAACTCCTTGGTCGCCCAGACGATGACCTCCTCGCTGATCCGCGAGAGGTCCACCCCGACCATGGCCACGACGAAGGCGAACTCGGCGACGACGTCGCGTGCGGCCGTGCCGTCGATGGAGTTCTCCACCGAGTCGGTGAAGCCGAGGTCCGCGGCGACGGCGCGGGGGTCCAGCCCGAGGGAGGACCCGGCCAGCGCGCCCGAGCCGTAGGGCGAGACGGCGGCCCGCCGGTCCCAGTCCACCCAACGCTCGACGTCGCGCAGCAGCGGCCACGCGTGGGCGAGCAGGTGGTGGGCCAGCAGCACCGGCTGGGCGTGCTGGAGGTGGGTGCGGCCCGGCATGACCGCGTCCGGGTGGGCGGCGGCCTGGTCGACCAGCGCCGCCACGACGTCGAGCACCCCGCCGGCGAGGAGCCGGGCCTGCTCGCGCAGGTAGGCCCGCACGAGGGTGGCGATCTGGTCGTTGCGGGACCGGCCGGCGCGGAGCTTGCCGCCGAGGGCTGCACCGGCCCGCTCGATGAGGCCCCGCTCGAGGGCGGTGTGGACGTCCTCGTCGTCGGGCTGCGGGGCGAAGGCCCCGGAGACGACGTCGGCCTCGAGCCGGTCGAGCGCGTCGAGCATCCCGCCCAGGTCGGTCTCGTCGAGCAGGCCGGCGGCGGCCAGCGCCCGGGCGTGGGCCCGGGAGCCGGCGATGTCGTGCCGGGCGAGGCGCCAGTCGAAGTGGGTGGAACGGGACAGCTCGGTCAGGGCGTCGGCCGGGCCGCCGCTGAACCGCCCTCCCCACAGGCTGAGCGGCGCCTCACCCATGGTCGGCCGCCTGGAGGGTGCCGGTGCCCACGTCCACGGCGTTGCCGAAGGCGGCGTCCCGGGCCGCGGCGAGCTTGGCCGTCATGCCGTAGATCTCGATGAAGCCCTTGGCGTTGGACTGGTCGAAGGTGTCGCCCGAGTCGTAGGTCGCGAGGTTGAAGTCGTACAGGCTGGCGTCGCTGCGGCGACCGGTGACCACGGCGCGGCCGCCGTGGAGGAGGAGGCGGATGTCGCCGGAGACGTAGCGCTGGGTGTCGGCGATGAAGGCGTCCAGCGAGCGCTTGAGCGGGGAGAACCACTGGCCGTCGTAGACGAGCTCGGTCCAGCGCTGGTCGACGATCTTCTTGAAGCGGGCCTGCTCGCGCTCGACCGTGACGTTCTCCAGCTCCTGGTGGGCGGTGATGAGCGCGATCGCGCCGGGGGCCTCGTAGACCTCGCGGGACTTGATGCCGACGAGCCGGTCCTCGACGATGTCGATCCGGCCCACGCCCTGGGCGCCGGCGCGGCGGTTGAGCTCCTGGATCGCCTGGAGCGGGGTCACCGGCACGCCGTCGAGCGCGACGGGCACGCCCTGCTCGAAGGTGATGACGACCTCGTCGGGCACGGGCGGGAACGCCGGGTCGTCGGTGTAGCTGTAGACGTCCTTGGTGGGGGCGTTCCAGATGTCCTCGAGGAAGCCGGTCTCGATGGCCCGGCCCCAGACGTTCTGGTCGATGGAGAAGGGGTTGTTCTTCGTCGTCTCGATCGGCAGCTGGTGGCGCTGGGCGTAGTCGATGGCGACGTCGCGGGTCAGCGCGAGGTCACGGACGGGCGCGAGGCACTTGAGGTCCGGGGCGAGGGAGGTGATGCCGACCTCGAAACGGACCTGGTCGTTGCCCTTGCCGGTGCAGCCGTGGGCCACCGTCGTCGCGCCGAACTGGCGGGCGGCACGGACCAGGTGCTTGACGATGACGGGGCGGGAGAGCGCCGAGATCACCGGGTAGCGGTCCTGGTAGAGGGCGTTGGCCTGCAGGGCGGGCATGCAGTACTCGGCGGCGAACTCGTCGCGGGCGTCGGCGACGTAGGCCTCGACGGCGCCGCAGTCGAGGGCGCGCTGCCGGATGACCTCGAGGTCCTCACCTCCCTGGCCGACGTCGACGGCGACGGCGATGACCTCGGCGCCGGTCTGCTCGCCGATCCAGCCGATGGCCACCGAGGTGTCCAGGCCGCCGGAGTAGGCCAGGACGACGCGCTCCTTGCCGGTGGTCGAAGTGCTGGACGGTGCGGTGCTCTCAGTCATGCGTTGGTCTCTTTCACTGGTTCGTGCGGGACGTCGGCCGGCCGCGGCGCGGTCCGACCGTTGGTGTTCGGGGCGGCCAGCGACAGCAGCCGCTCGGTGAGCGCAGCGCCGGCGTCGGGGTCGCGGGTGATGACGAGGACGGTGTCGTCCCCGGCGATGGTGCCGATGACCTCGGGCAGCACCGCGGTGTCGACGGCGGAGGCGAGCAGCTGGGCGGCGCCCGCCGGGGTGCGCAGGACGACGAGCGCCCCGGACCGGTCGGCGGAGACGAGCAGCTCGCTGCACCACCGGGCCAGGCGCGCGGCCCCCTGGCCCTCCTCGGGGGCCACGGGCGGGGCCATCGCGCCGGCGGCCCCCTCCTCCGGCAGCGCGTAGACCTGGCTGCCGTCGGGGAGGGTGATCTTCCCGGCGCGCAGCTCGACGAGGTCGCGGGAGAGCGTCGCCTGGGTCACCCGGACCCCGTGCGAGGCGAGCTCGGCGGACAGCTCGGCCTGCGAGGAGATCCGCCGGCTGCTGAGCAGCCGGGCGATGAGCGCGTGCCGTGCCGCCCGGGTCACCGGGATGCTCACGTCCGCTCCTCGACGAGGTGGAGCAGGACGGCCTTCTGGGCGTGGCGGCGGTTCTCCGCCTCGTCCCAGATGACCGAGCGGGGTCCGTCGACGACGTCGGCGGTGGCCTCCGTGCCGCGGTAGACGGGCAGGCAGTGGAGGAAGATCGCGTCGTCGCCGCGCGCCATGAGCGCCTCGTCGACGCGGTAGGGGACGAAGGGCGTCCCCCGCTGCCCGGCCTGCTCCTCCTGGCCCATGGAGACCCACGTGTCGGTGGCGACGGCGGTGACGCCGTCGACCGCCGCGTGCGGGTCGGTGGTGACGAGCACCCGCCCGCCGGTCTCCGCGGCGATCTCCCGGGCCCGGGCGACGACCGCCGGGTCCGGTGCGTACTCGGCCGGGGCGGCGATGCGGACGTCGAGCCCGGCGACGGCGCCACCCAGGAGGTAGGAGTGGGCCATGTTGTTCGCCCCGTCGCCGAGGTAGGCGAGGGAGCGCCCGGCCAGCGCCGGACCCTCGGGGGCGAGCCCGCCGCGGTGCTCGGCGATGGTCTGCAGGTCGGCGAGCACCTGGCACGGGTGGAACTCGTCGGTCAGCGCGTTGACGACGGGCACCGCGCTGACGGCGGCCGCGCGGTCCAGGGTGTCCTGGGCGTAGGTGCGCCACACGATGGCGGCGACCTGCCGGTCGAGCACCCGCACCGTGTCCTCGACCGACTCCCCGCGGCCGGCCTGGGTGCCGGCGGACTCCAGGACGAGCGGGTAGCCGCCGAGCTCGTGGATGCCCACGGCGAAGGAGACACGGGTGCGGGTAGAGGCCTTGTCGAAGAGGACGGCGACCGACCGTCCCTCGAGCGGACGCGGCGCCGTCCTGCCCGCCTTGAGCGCGAGGGCGAGCTCGAGGACGGCCCGCTGGCCCTCGACGCCGAGGTCGTCGTCCCGCAGGAGGTGGGCGGTCACGCGGCACCTCCGGCGTCGAGCACGGCGGGCAGGTCGGCGACGAACTGGGCGGCCTGCTCCGCGCTGAGGATGAACGGTGGGGCCAGCCGGATGGCGTCGGGCGCCACGGGGTTGACGATGTACCCCGCCTCGAGCGCGGCCTGCGCGACCTCCCTGGACACCGGCCGGGTGAGGGTGACGGCGAGCAGCAGCCCCTCCCCGCGCACCCCGGCGACCAGCGGGTGGCCCAGGCCGGTGACGCCCTCGCGCAGCTGGCGGCCGCGCTCGGTGACGGCGGTGAGGAGGTCGTCGCGCTCGATGACGTGCAGCGTGGCCAGGGCGGCGGCCGCGGCGACGGGGTTGCCGCCGAAGGTGGTGCCGTGCTGGCCGGGGCCGAGCAGGCCGGCCGGTCCCTCGCCGAGGGCCACGACGGCGCCGATCGGGATGCCGCCGGCGAGCCCCTTGGCGAGGACGACGACGTCGGGTACGACGCCGCCGCCGATGTGCTCGTGGTGGTGGGCCATCCACCGACCGGTGCGGCCCACCCCGGTCTGCACCTCGTCGAGGATGAGCAGGGCGCCGTGGCGGGTGGTGAGCTCGCGGGCCGCGGCCAGGTAGCCGGGCGGCAGGGGACGCACACCGGCCTCGCCCTGGAGCGGCTCGAGGACGACCGCCGCGACGTCGTCGCCCATCGCGGCGGCGAGGGCGTCGACGTCACCGAAGGGCAGGTGCTCCACCCCGCCGGGCAGCGGGGCGAAGGGGTCGCGGTAGGCGGCCTTGTGGGTGAGCGCCAGCGCGCCCATCGTGCGGCCGTGGAAGGCGCCTTCGAGGGCGAGGATGCGGGGCCGGGCGCCGTCGCCGTGCCGGCGGGCGAGCTTGAAGGCGCCCTCCATCGCCTCGGTGCCGGAGTTGGCGAGGAAGACGCGGGAGCCGGCGGGGGCGCCGCCGCGCTCGACGACCTCGAGCAGACGCTCGGCGAGGTGCACCTGGGTGGGGGTGGCGAAGAAGTTCGACACGTGGCCGAGGGTGCCGAGCTGGGCCGAGACGGCCGAGACGAGCGTCGGGTGGGCGTGTCCCAGGGTGTTGACGGCGATGCCGCCGAGCAGGTCGAGGTAGCGCGCGCCGTCGGCGTCCCACACCCAGGGTCCCTCGCCGCGGACGAGGACGCGCTGCGGGGGCCCGAAGGTGTTCATCAGCGCGTTGCCGTAGCGCTCGGCCCAGACGGTGGCCGGCTGTGGGGTGTCGGGGACGATCTCGGTCACGGTGCCTCCTCCTGGCGGAGCTGTTCGGTCCAGTCGGGCAGCACGAGCGTGCCCACGCCCTCGTCGGTGAAGATCTCCAGCAGCACCGAGTGCGGCCGGCGCCCGTCGATGATGTGCGCCTGCGGCACCCCGCCGCGCACGGCCCGCAGGCACGCCTCCATCTTCGGCACCATCCCGGCCTGGAGGTCGGGCAGCATGAGGCTGAGCTCGCCGGCGGTGATGCGGCGGACGATGGAGGAGCGGTCGGGCCACGAGCGGTACAGGCCCTCGACGTCGGTGAGGACGACGAGCTTGCGGGCGCCGAGCGCGATGGCGACGGCGGCCGCGGCGGTGTCGGCGTTGACGTTGAGCACCTGGGAGCGGTCGGTGACGTCGGGCGCGATGGTCGAGATGACGGGGATGCGGCCGGCGGCGAGGAGGTCCTCCACGGCCGCGGGGTGCACCTCGACGACGTCCCCGACGAGCCCGATGTCGACCGGCTCGCCGTCGACGACGGCGGTGCGGCGCCGGGCCCGGAGCAGGCCGCCGTCCTCGCCGGAGATGCCCACCGCGTTGGCGGTCTGCTCGTTGAGGAGGGAGACGAGGTCGCGCTGCACCTGGCCGGTGAGGACCATCCGCACGACCTTCATCGCCTCGGGGGTGGTGACGCGCAGCCCGCCGCGGAACTCCGACACGATGCCGAGCCGGTCGAGCATGGCGGAGATCTGCGGGCCGCCGCCGTGGACGACGATCGGCTGCATCCCCACCTGGTGGAGGAACTGGATGTCGGCGGCGAAGGCGCGCTGGAGCCGCTCGTCGACCATGGCGTGGCCGCCGTACTTGATGACGACGCGGGTGCCGGCGAAGCGTTGCAGCCAGGGCAGCGCCTGGATGAGGACCTCGGCCTTCTGGTCGGGGCGGAGGTTGTCGGGCAGGTCGGTCATGTGGAGTAGGCGCTGTTCTCGTGGACGTAGTCGTGGGTGAGGTCGTTGGTCCACAGGGTCACCGGTGGGGCGTCCCCGGCGTGGAGGGCGACCTCGATGTGGACCTCGCGCGCGGCGGCCATGTCGACGAGGGCGCGGTCCTGGCCCACCCCGCCCCCGCGGCAGACCTGGACCCCGTTGATCGTGACGTCGAGCCGCTGCGGGTCGTACGGTGCCACCTCCTCCGGCACGGTGCCCGCGGCGGCGATGATCCGGCCCCAGTTGGGGTCGTTGCCGAAGATCGCTGCCTTGACGAGGTTGGAGCGGGCGATCGCACGGGCGACGGCGAGGGCGGCGTCCTCGGACGTCGCGCCGGTCACGGTGACGGCGACGTCGTGGCTGGCTCCCTCGGCATCGGCGACCAGGGCCCGGGCGAGCTGCCGGGCGGCGTCGGTCAGCGCCTCCTGGAAGGCGGCGGGGTCGGGGCGGACGCCGCTCGCGCCGGAGGCGAGGAGGACGACGGTGTCGTTGGTGGACATGGCCCCGTCGGAGTCGACGCGGTCGAAGCTCAGCCGGGTGGCCTCGCGGAGCATGGCGTCGGCCTGGGCGGCGTCGAGCTCGGCGTCGGTGGTCAGGACGCAGAGCATGGTCGCCAGGGCCGGGGCGAGCATCCCGGCGCCCTTGGCCATGCCGCCGACGGACCAGCCCTCGCCCCGGACGTGGACGGTCTTCGGGACGGTGTCGGTGGTCATGATCGCCTCGGCGGCGTCGGGACCGCCGTCGGGCGAGAGGGCGGCGACGGCGGCGTCGATCCCGGCGGTGAGGGCGGGCATGTCGAGCCGCTCGCCGATGAGGCCGGTGGAGCAGACGAGGACGTCGCCGGAGGAGACGTCGAGCCGCTGGGCGACGTGCTCGGCGGTGGCGTGCGTGTCGCCGAAGCCCTCCGGGCCGGTGCAGGCGTTGGCCCCGCCGGAGTTGAGGACGACGGCGCGCGCGATCCCGTCGCCGACGGCGGTGCGCGACCACACGACGGGGGCGGCGACGACGCGGTTGGTGGTGAAGACGGCGGCGGCGACGGCCGACGGGCCGTCGTTGACGACGAGGGCGACGTCCTTGCCCCCGCTGCTCTTCAGCCCGGCAGCGACGCCGGCGGCGCGGAAGCCCCGTGGGGCGGTGACGGTCACGGCGCGACCCCCACGGCGGTGAGGCCCAGGCCCTCGGGCAGCCCCAGGGCGAGGTTCATCGACTGGACGGCGGCACCGGCGGTGCCCTTGCCGAGGTTGTCGATGGCGCACACGGCCACGACGCGGCCGGCACGCTCGTCGACGGTGACCTGGACGTGGGCGGCGTTGGAGCCGAGGGTGGCGGCGGTCGTCGGCCACTGCCCCTCCGCCAGGAGGTGGACGAACGGCTCCTCGGCGTAGGCCTCGGCCCAGGCCCGGCGCACCGCGGCCGCGTCGGCGCCCGCCGCGAGCGGGGCGGTGACGGTGGCGAGGATGCCACGGGCCATGGGGACGAGCGTCGGCGTGAAGGACAGCCGCACGTCCGCCGCCCCGGCGCGGCGCAGGTTCTGCTCGATCTCCGGGATGTGCCGGTGGGTGCCCCCGACGGCGTAGGGGGCGGCGGAGCCGAGGCCCTCGCTGGCGAGCAGGTGGGGGCGCAGGGACTTGCCCGCCCCGGAGTAGCCGTTGGCCAGGACGGCGACGACGTCGCCGGGGTCGACGACGCCGGCGCCCACCCCCGGCTGCAGGGCGAGGGTGACGGCGGTGACGTTGCACCCCGGCACGGCGACGGTGCGGGCCTCGCGGAGCACCTGACGCTGGGCGGCGGCGGTGCCGCTCTCACCCGCGTGGCGCAGCTCGGCCATGCCGTAGGGCCAGGCGCCGGTGTGGGTGCCGCCGTAGAACTGCTCCCAGTCCGCGGCGCTCTCCAGCCGGTGGTCGGCGCCGCAGTCGACGAGGAGCGGGGTGGGCCCGTCCAGCGCGGCAAGCGCGTCGGTGAGCTCGCCCGAGGCGCCGTGCGGCAGGGCGATGACGACGACGTCGTGCTCGGCGAGGCGCGCGGGCTCGGTGGGCTCCAGGACGCGCTCAGCGAGCGGGCGCAGGTGGGGCTGGTGCTTGCCCAGGGGGTCGCCCGCGCTGGCGTTGGCGGTGAGGGCGCCGATCTCGACCTCGGGATGGGCGAGGAGGAGGCGCAGCACCTCGCCCCCGGCGTACCCACTGGCTCCGGCCACGGCTACTGAGACAGTCACCCGCATAACTATACACATGAGTGAATGAGGTGCCAGGACCGCGTCGGGACGTACCGCCGGTCCTCGCCGGCGCGCAGTGGCCGGGCCGGTGCTTACCGGGCGCCGGTGAGGTGCTCGCGCAGGTCGGCGTCGATCCGGCGCGCCCAGGCGCGCACGGCGTCCCAGTCCCGCAGGTCCCCCTGCGGGGCCCGGGTGAGCCGGGTGACCGACCGCTCACGCAGCGTGAGCAGGGCGGGGTCGAGACGGCCGGGGAAGGTGGCGGTGCCGACCGGGTCGACGGCGGCGACCACCCGGGGCTCGACCCGCTGCGGCTCGTCGGCCTCCGCACCGGCGAGGCCGACGGAGAAGACCCACGTGGGCAGGGCGGCGAGCGCCGCGGCGTTCCGCTCGGCGAAGTCCCGGGCGGGCGCCATCCAGCGGGACATGTAGACGGCGGAGCCGAGGACGACGGCCTCGGCGTCGCCGACCTCGGCGGTCTCGATGGGCTCGCGGCGGACGGTGTGCCCGCGGGCCGTGAGCTCGGCGGCGATCGCGTCGGCGATCTCGACCGAGGAGGAGTGCCTGGTGGCGGCGACGACGAGGATGCGCATGCCTCCACTGTGACGGGCGCCACGTACGGTTCCCAGGGACCTTGGTCCGGACGTCGCGCACTAGCGGGACAGGACGAGCTCGTGCTCCCGGCCGAGGTACCGCCCGTACCGTGCGGCGGCCTCCTCCACCGCAGCGACCTCGGCCGGGCGCAGGGTCCGGTAGGGCATGACCTCCAGCCGCAGCCGGGCGCCCACGCGGCGTCGCATGCTCGCCACGAGCCGGCCGTCGACGAGGACCATGCCCAGCGCCGCCTCCCTGCCGCGGGGGACCAGCCGTTCCGGGTCGAGCACCATGCGGCTGTCCTGGTAGCCGCGGTACATCTCGTCGAGCAGCTGGAGGAGGTGTGCCCGTGGCTCCTGCGCGGCCGGCGGGGCCGCGGCGTCGGGCGCGTGCCAGTAGGTGCGGCCGTCGTGGGCGAAGGAGGTGAGCCGGTCACCGACCAGCGCGAGCCCGCGGCGCACGTCGGTGAGCGTGAGCGTGGCCCAGTACGTGAGGTCGCGCTCGGTCGCGGGGCCGTGGCCGGTGAAGTACCGCAGCGCCACCTCGGCGAGCGCGTCGTCGCGGTCGCGCGGCGGCGCGGCCGGGACGCGGTCGGCGAGGCGGGCGTAGGTGTGGGTGCCGTCCCGCTCCCGGCCGCTGCACACGAGCCGGTCGACCTCGAGCAGCCCGAGGAGGAGCATGAGCTCCTGGCCGCCGAGGTCGAGCCCCTCCGCGGCCAGCAGGTCGGTGAGCTGGGCCCGGTCCTGGTCCGGTCGGGCGGCGAGCCCGTCGACGACCACCGACGTCGCCCCGTCGAGCCGCTCGGTGGTCCACCCGTGCTGGTCGGTGAGCCGGCGCAGCACGACGGGACGGACCCGGGGCGCGGTGAGCTCCAGCAGCCAGCCGACGTCGGCCGCCGCGACGAAGTGCCACGTCGGGCGCAGCACGTGGGTGCGGACGAGCTCGCCGGCCGCGAGCGCCGCGTCGAGGTCACCGGCGTCGGGACGGGTGGTGCGGCAGGCGACGGCCCAGCCGGCCTGGCCGCGGTTCTCGGCCTGGACGGCGAGCAGCCCGCGGACGACGTCCGCCGCGGACCTCGCGTGCGGCCGGACGAGGCGCTGGGAGCGCAGACGCCACCGGGCGATGTCGTGGTCGGTGGTCACGCGAGCCTCCTCGGGCGGGGAGGTCGACCCTACGGTGCGATGCGGCCGGCTGCCGACCTCATCTGCCGCGGAGCCACTGGAGCACGGCGAGCACCCGCCGGTGGTCGTCGGACGAGGGCGGCAGGTCGAGCTTGTCGAAGATCGAGGCGACGTGCTTCTCCACCGCCTTGAGGGTGACGACGAGGCGCCGGGCGATCGCCGCGTTCGTCCGGCCTTCCGCCATGAGGCCGAGCACCTCCCGCTCCCGTGGCGTCAGCCGGTCCAGCGGGGTGGCGCGGCGGGCGGCGAAGATCTGCGCGACGACGGTCGGGTCGAGGACCGTCCCGCCGGCGCACACCCGCTCCAGGGCGTCGGCGAGCTCGTCGAGCGCGGAGACCCGGTCCTTGAGGAGGTAGCCCACTCCCCCGCCGGTGGCGAGCAGGTCACCGGCGTAGGACTCCTCGACGTACTGGGACAGCACGAGCACGGCCGTGCCGGGCAGCTCCTGGCGGACCGCGAGCGCCGCGCGCAGCCCCTCGTCGGTGAACGACGGCGGCATCCGCACGTCGACCACCGCGACGTCCGGGCGGTGGTGCCGGACCGCCTCGCGCAGCGCGTCGCCGTCGCCCACGGCGGCGACGACGGTGCAGCCGGCCTCCTCGAGCAGCCGGACGAGGCCCTCGCGGAGCAGCACCGAGTCCTCGGCGAGCACGACACGCATCCAGCGGATGCTACGGGATGGTGGCGGTGACGACGGTCCCGCCGCCCTCCGGGCTGTGCACCTCGAGGGTCCCGTCGACGCCGGCGAGCCGGTCGCGCAGCCCGGCCAGCCCGTGCCCCTTGCCGACGTGGGCGCCCCCCACGCCGTCGTCGCTCACCACCACCCGCAGCACGCCGTCGTCGGTGATCCGCACGACGACCCGGGAGGCCCGGGAGTGCTTGGCCGCGTTGGCGAGGGACTCGGTGACGACGAAGTACGCCGCGGACTCCCGTGCCGGGGCGAACCGGGCGCCGGGCGGCAGGGCGATGTCGGTCTCCACGGGGATCGGGCACTGGCCCGCGACGGCGACGACGGCGGCGCGCAGCCCGCGGTCGACGAGCACCGGCGGGGCGATGCCGCGGGACAGGGTGCGCAGCTCGGAGAGCCCGAGCTGGACGTGCTCCAGGCTCTCGGCGACGAGCCGCTGGGTGGTCGCGGCGTCGCCCTCGGCGAGCCGGCGCTGGGCCGCCTCCAGGTCCATCGACACCCGCACGAGCCGCTGCTGGGGACCGTCGTGGATGTCCCGCTCGATCCGGCGCAGCGTCTCCGCCTCGGCGCCCACGACGGCGGCGCGGCTGCGGGTGAGGCTGGCGACCTGCTCCTCGAGCTCGGTGACACTCGTCGCCCCGAGGGTGACGCGGGCCCAGCCGTGGTGCAGCCACACCAGCCCGCGCACCACCCAGGGGGCGGTGAGGAGGAGGAGGACGCCGCCGACGACGTACAGCGCGTACTCCCCGGCGAGCCCGATGCCGAGCAGGTCGGCGAGCTGGTCGCCGTCCTCGGGCAGGGCCCACTCCCACAGGGGGTACAGGGTCGCGGCCACGCCGGTGGCCCACCAGGTGGCGGTGAGGACGAAGCTGAGCAGGGAGATGGGGAAGTTGAGGACCTGGAAGAGCAGGTCGAGCCAGCCCTGGCCGTGCTTGAGCCGGTCGACCACCCAGCGCAGGAAGCCCTCGCCGCTGCGGACGAACCGGCGCACCGGGGGCAGCGGGTAGCCCGCGGCGGCCAGCCGCCGCCGCTCGACGTCACCCAGGGCGCGGGCGGCGGCCAGGCCCACCGCCAGGACGAGGACGCCGAAGAGGAAGGCGACCAGCGAGGGCGCCCCGATCGAGACCGTCGCCACGAGGACGACGAAGCCGACGACGGCCAGCGGCAGGCAGAGCAGCAGGTAGCCGCTCTCCCGGGCGGCCCGCCGGTAGAGCCCGCGGTGGGGCGCGGTGGTGGGGCGGGTCGCCGTGGGGTGGGCAGCGGTCATCTCATTCTCCAGTCCTGGCGGCGGTGGGGGCCGCCGCACGGTGGGTCGACGGGACCGGCCGACGGGCCGGGCCGGTGCTCGACCGGAGGTGCAGCCACCGGTCGATCGTAGGGCGGTCGGCGAGCAGGGTGACCCCGGCGGCGACGGCGAGCGTCGCCACCCACGGGCTCCCGGCACCGAGGGGTGGGCCGGGTGCGAACCCGCCGACGGTCAGTCCGAGGAGGCCCGCGGGCACGAGCAGCGCCGCCACGGCGAGACGTGCCGGGTGCGGCCGGGCCGGTGCGGCGGGCCGGCGCTCGACCCTGCCCAGCAGGCGGACCGCCGCGGCGAGCACGAGGCCGAGCGCGGCGAGCCACAGCGGCAGCCCGAGGTACCAGGTGCCCGAGAAGGGCGGCGGGGTGCCGATCCCCAGGCCCAGGAGGCAGGTGCCGGCGACGACGACCAGCGCCGGGGTGTGCCAGAGGTACACCGTCATGACGACGCCGGAGAGCCGGTCGACGAGCCGACCGACGGTGGGGTGGTCGGCCCACCGCAGCGCCGCGGGGCGCAGCGCGGACGCCAGGCCCAGCTGCCCGGCGGCGAGCGGGAGCAGCACCGCGGCCGGTGGGCCCATCGGGGAGATCTCCGCCCCCGGCAGCCCGATCATGCTCGCGGGGTAGGGCCCGAGCAGGACCGCGCCGGCGACGACGGCGAAGCCACCCGCCGCGACGGCGAGCGCCCAGGTGCCGCGCAGCCACCACAGCCGGCCGGCGGCGTAGTGCACCCCCACCTGGTGGACGGCACCCCAGACGAGGAGGTCGTTGACGTAGGCGAGCTCCTCGGGGATCGCACCGGTGAACCGGGCGACGTCGACGAGGACGGCCCCGACCACCGCCGCGGCGACCTCGCCGCCGCGGGCCCGCGCCGCCAGCCGCACGAGGGCCGGGGCGCTCACGGTGACGACGGCGTACAAGGCGAGGAACCACAGCAGCGCCCCGACGTAGCGCCCGGCGGTGTGCACCGGCTGCGCGGGCAGGCCGAACGCGGTGAGCGCGGGGGTCAGCGGGAGCCAGACGGCGGCGAGCGCGAGCACCGGGACGGTGAGCCGGTGCAGCCGCCGGGAGACCCAGGCGGCAACGTCGGTGGCGCGCAGGCTCATCGCCGCTGCGGCGCCACCGGCGAAGAACAACAGCGGCACGACCTGGCCGACCCAGGTCACCGGCCACACCCAGGCAGCGGCGAAGGCGTTGCCGGTGTGCAGCACGTCGCCGTCGAGCCGCAGCACCGGCATCAGCCAGTGCTGCAGCACCACCAGGGCGACGGCGACCAGCCGGACGAGGTCGACGAAGCGGTCGCGCGCCGGGAGCGCTGCAAAGGCGGGCGCCGGGAGGGTCGTCGTGGACATGCTCCCAGCCTTCGCCACCCGGCCGCCGGGGTCAGTGGTGCCCACCGGCGTCGTCGTGCGGGGGTTGTCCCTACCCCGCAGGGGCCCTCCGGTCGCGGAGCCCCGCGTCCTGACGTTGCATGGGGGCCACCCCCGAGCGAAGGAGCGGACCGATGGACACGTGGATCTGGATCGTCATCGGCGTGGTCGTGCTGGCGGTCGTCATCATCGCCGTGCTGATGGTCAGCCGGCAGCGGGCTCGTCGGGAGCGGGAGGAGCGCGCCCGCCGGGACCGGGAGAACCGGGCGCACGCCCGCGACCTGCGGCAGCACGCCCAGGAGCAGGACCTCGCGGCCAAGGAGCGGGAGGCCGCGGCGATGGAGGCGCAGGCGCAGGCCCAGCGGGCCCGGGTCGAGGCGGAGCGCAAGGAGCACGAGGCGCGGCAGCGTACCCAGGCCGCCGACGAGGCGCGGTCCGTCGTCGAGCAGGAGCGGGCCGACGCCGACGCCCTCGACCCCGACCTGGGCGGCGACCCGCTCGACCGGCCGCAGGAGGACCGTACCGGCGGCCGCCACGCCGCCGACGTCGACCCCGACGGCCACCGCTCCCCCGACCAGCGCTGATCTCACCGGCAGCCCTCCTCGCCGGCCCGCCCGCACGGCGGCACCGCCACCGCCGGCCCGCCCGCACGGCAGCGCTACCACCGCGGGCCCTCCCGCCCCGCGGCGCCCCACCGGTCACCTCCGCGCCGAGCGCAGGTGACCCGAGCGCGGGTGGACACACCCGCGCTCGGCTCCGTCCACGGTCGCGGACGTCCCGGCGCGCCGGCCGCCGGGGTCAGGCGGGTGGGTCGACCACGCGCAGCCGGCGCGTGTCCGGGCCGAGACCGGCCGCGGCGAGCGCCCGGAGCGACTCCGGGGTGTCCGCCCCGGCGCGCAGGTAGCGCCCGGAGAGCGCGTCCAGCTCGCCGCGCGCGATCGCGGCGACGAGCTCGACGACGGCGCCCGGGTCGGTCCACTCGGTGCGGTCGCGGTGGACCGGCATCGACAGCGTCATGTCGGTGCGCACCACGCCCGGCGCCACCTCGAAGCTGCGCAGGCCACGCTCGTAGCCCGCCTCGTGCAGCGCGCCGCCGATCCGGAAGAGCGCCGTCTTGGAGACGTAGTAGGCCGTCGCGTCCGCACTGTCGCGGGTGCCGGCCCCCGAGTTGAGGTCGACCACCCGGCCGCCGCCGCGGGCGAGCATCCCGGGGACGACGGCGTGGGCGAGGAGGAAGGGGCCGCGCACGTTGGTCTCGACGACGGCCCACCACCGCTCGGGGTCGGCCTCCCACAGCGGCACCTCGGGATCGATGACGCCGGCGTTGTTGACGAGCAGGTCGACCGCGCCGAGCTGCCGCTCCGCCTGCTCGACCGCAGCCCGGACGGCGGTCTCGTCGGTGACGTCGGCGGCCAGCACGACCGCCCGCGCGCCGGCGGCCCGCACCTGCCCGGCCGTCTCCTCCAGCAGCCGCTCGTCGCGGGCGAGGAGGGCGACGTCCAGCCCCTCGCGCGCCAGCCCGACCGCCAGCGCGCGCCCGATGCCCCGGGAGGCGCCGGTGACGAGCGCGGTACGTGCCGCGGGGACCTCAGCCACGGAGCACCGCCCCCACCCGCTCCGCGGCGAGGGCCACGATCCGCTCGCGGACCGCGGCCGTCTCCTCGGCCGTGAGCGTGCGGTCCCCGGCGCGCAGGCGCAGGGAGAAGGCCAGCGACTTCTTCCCCTCGCCGAGCTGGGCACCGGTGTAGAGGTCGAAGAGCCGCACCTCCTCGCCCAGATCGCCGGCGCCCTCCCGGACGGCGGCGAGCACCTCTCCGGCGGGCACGTCCGCGTCGACGACGAGGGCGATGTCCTCCTTGCCGGGTGGGTAGGTGGACACCGGCGTGGGCTGGACCGGGCGGTCGTCGGCCGCGGCGGTGAGGGCGTCGAGGTCGAGCTCGAAGGCGACGGCCCCCACCGGGAGGTCGAAGTCCTCGGCGACCCGCGGGTGGAGCTGGCCGGCGTGGCCCACCACCCGGCCGCCCGCGCGCACCTGCGCGCACCGTCCGGGGTGCCACGGCGCGTACTCGGCGGCCGCGAGCTCGACCGGCACACCGACCGCCTCCGCGACGGCGTGCACGGCGTCGACGGCGTCGGTCCAGTCGACCGGGCGACCCGGGCCGTGGACGTCGGCGAACACCGCCTGCCCGGTGAGGACGCCCGCCACGTGGCGCGGCTGGTGCGGCACGGCATTCCACAGCGCCGCGAGCTCCTCGTCGGTGGGCCGGCGGTCGACACCGGGGGCGGCGGCGACGCCGACCCCGGCGGGTCGGGTCACCAGACCGAGCTCGAAGACCCGGGTGTCGTCCAGGCCGCGGCCGACGTTGCGCCGCGCCGTCTCGAGCAGGGTGTCGAGCAGCGAGGTGCGCATCGCCGGGGCGTCGTCGGCCATCGGGTTGGCCAGCGTGAGGACGAGGCGGCGCTCGTCGTCGGCGGGGATCCGCATCCGGTCGTGGACGTCGCCGACGAACGGGTAGGACAGCACCTCGACGAGGCCGAGGTCGGCCAGCGCCCGGGCGACGTCGCGGCGGCGCCGCTGGTCCGGCGTCAGGCCGCGGCCGGCCGGGGCGGTGGGCAGCGTCGAGGGGATCTCGTCGTACCCGGCGAGGCGGGCGACCTCCTCGACGAGGTGGGCGGGGCCGACGAGGTCGGGCCGCCAGCTCGGCGGGGTCACGGTGACCGCGCCGTCGGCATCCGGCTCCTCGACCGTGGCCCCGATCTGGGTGAGGAGGCCGACGATCCGCTCGGTCGGGTGGTCGACACCGGTGAGCCGGCGGACCTCGGAGAGGGGGAAGCGCACCGGGGCCGGGCGACCCGTCCGGTCGAGGTCGGTGACCGCGGGGTCGGCGGTGCCGCCGCCGTACTCGACGAGGAGGTCGACCACGCGCTGGGCGGCGACCGCCTGCAGCGCCGGGTCGACGCCTCGCTCGAAGCGCTTGGCCGCCTCGGTGGGCAGCTTGTGCCGACGGGCCGTGCGGGCCACCGACACCGGGTCGAAGTGCGCGGCCTCGACGAGGACGTCGGTGGTCGTCGCGCTGACCTCGGTCTCCGCCCCGCCCATGACGCCGGCGAGCCCGAGCACCCGGCTGCCGCGGGCGCCGTCGGGCGAGTCGGTGATGAGGAGGTCCTCGGGGTCCAGCGCCCGGTCCACGCCGTCGAGGGTGGTCAGCCGCTCTGCCGGCCGGGCGCGGCGCACGACGATCGGGGCGTGCACGGCGCCGAGGTCGTAGGCGTGCAGCGGCTGGCCGAGGTCGAGCATGACGTAGTTCGTCACGTCGACGGCGAGGGAGATCGGGCGCATGCCTGCCTGGACGAGACGTTCGGCCATCCACGCGGGCGACGGCGCGGCGGGGTCGATGCCGCGGACGATGCGGGCGACGAAGCGGTCGCAGCCGACGTTGCCGTCGATCGGGGCCGTGTCGTCGACCTCGACGGCGAACCCGTCGTCGGTCGCGGCCGGCGGCGGCCCGCCGGGGAGGTTCTCCGGCAGCCCGCGGTCGGTGAACGCGGCGCCGGTGGAGTGGGAGTACTCCCGGGCGATGCCGCGCATGGCGAAGCAGTAGCCGCGGTCCGGGGTGACGTTGACCTCGAGGACCTCGGCGCCCAGGCCGAGGAGCTCGATCGCGTCGGAGCCGGGGGCGGGGATGTCGACGCCGGGGAGGAAGTCGGCGAGCACGATGATGCCGCTGTGGTCCTCCCCCAGGCCCAGCTCGCGCGCCGAGCAGATCATCCCGTCGGAGATGTGCCCGTAGGTCTTGCGCGAGGAGATGTGGAAGTCGCCGGGCAGGGTGGTGCCGGGCAGCGCGACGACGACGTCGTCGCCCACCGCGAAGTTGTGCGCGCCGCAGACGATGCCGCGGGAGGGCACGTCGGCGGGCTCCTTGCCCTGCCCCGGCGGGTCGTTGTGCTCCCCGACGTCCACCCGGCAGTACCGGATGGTCTTACCGTTCTTGTGGGTCTCGCTCTCGATGGACAGGACGCGGCCGACGACGAGCGGTCCGGTGACGGCCGGCGGGACGATCTGCTCGGGCTCCAGGCCCACCCTGACGAGGGCGGCGGCGAGGTCGGCGGCGGTGGTGCCGGCGGGGACCTCGACGTGCTCGGCGAGCCAGCTCAGCGGGACGTAGGGCATGTCAGTTCCCCTTTCCGGTGGTGCCGAACTGGCGGGAGAAGCGCATGTCCCCCTCGACGATGTCGTGCATGTCGGCGATGCCGTGGCGCAGCATGAGGGTGCGCTCCAGACCCATGCCGAAGGCGAACCCGGTGTACTCGTCGGGGTCGATGCCGGCGGCGACGAGCACCTGGGGGTCGACCATGCCGCAGCCACCCCACTCGATCCAGCCCGGTCCGCCCTTCTTCTGCGGGAACCACAGGTCCATCTCGGCGCTGGGCTCGGTGAACGGGAAGAAACTCGGGCGCAGCCGCGTGCGGGCCTCGGGCCCGAACATCGCGCGGGCGAAGTGGTCGAGGGTGCCCTTGAGGTGGGCCATGGTCAGCCCGCGGTCCACCGCCAGCCCCTCGACCTGGTGGAACACCGGGGTGTGGGTGGCGTCGAGGGCGTCGTTGCGGAACACCTTGCCCGGGCAGGCGATGTAGACGGGCAGGTCGCGCTCGAGGAGGGTGCGCGCCTGCACCGGGGAGGTGTGGGTGCGCAGGACCAGGCCGGGGGTCTCCCGCTCGGCAGTGCCCTTGACGTAGAAGGTGTCGGCCATCTGCCGGGCCGGGTGGTCGGGGCCGTGGTTGAGGGCGTCGAAGTTCAGCCACTCGTGCTCGACCTCGGGGCCTTCGGCGATCTCCCAACCCATGGCGACGAAGAAGTCGGCGACCTCCTCCTGGAGGATCTCCAGCGGGTGCCGCGCCCCGCGGGGGCGACGGTCGACCGGGAGGGTGACGTCGACGGTCTCCTCGCGCAGGCGCCGCTCCTCCTCCTCGGCCTCGAGCTCGGCCTGCCGCCGGGCGATGGCCTGCTGGAGCCGGCCGCGGGCCTGGCCGAGCAGCTTGCCGGCGGTGGCCTTGTCCTTGGGGTCGAGCCGGCCGATCTCCCGGTTGGCGAGGGTCAGCGGCGCACGGTCACCGGTGTGGGCGAGGCGTGCGGCCTTGAGCTCCTCGAGGGAGGACGCCGCGGATATCGCCGCGAGCGCCTCCTCGACTGCTGCCGCGACGCCGTCGGCGTCCAGCGGGGACAGGGGGGTGGTCGTCGTCATGCATACCTTCCGAGCGTCGTCGTGCCTGTCGGCATCCAGCACAGGACTGTAGTCGGCGTGCCCGCTCGGGCGTCTCGGCGTCCGCGACGGTGGGGACGGCGGCGCGCGTCAGCGCGTGGCCCGAACGGGCCCGCTAAATCGACGGCTCAGACGCATGGGGCCATCCTGCCACACCTGCCGGGCGCGGCGCGGCGGGCACATCACGTCTCGCCTGCGGTGACCGGCTCACCCAGCGGCAGCGCGACGAGCACCTCGTGGTGCGCGCCGCCGCCCCGGCCGGCGCCGAGGCGGGAGTGCACCAGCTCGATCTCCCGTGCCTCCCACACCGGACCCCGGTAGACGGACAGGGCGTGGGAGATGCCGGGGAGGTCGACCCCGGGCAGCGCGGCGCGGCGGACCGCCCGTGCGTCGGCGTGACGCCCGCCCTGGCGGCGGCGCTGGTCCGCGCGGTCGCGCTGCCGGCGGGCACTGAGCCGGGCGACGGTAAGGTGGGCGCGGCGCCGGTCACGCGGCTCCATCCGCGAGATCTCCTCCCCGGCGGCCTCGCAGTCGGCCATGAGCCGCAGGAGGGCGCGCTCGTCGTCGACGGCGCGCACCCCCATCCACAGCGTCGCGCCCGAGAAGACGCCGGCCCCGGCGAGCTGCACCCGCAGGGGCGGGGTCCGCGCGGCGACGGCAGCCAGGGCGTCGGTGAGCTCGTCGAGGGCGCCCTCGGGCACCTCGCCGTAGAAGGCGAGGGTGACGTGGCGCTGCTCGGGCGGCACCCAGCGCAGCGGCGGTGGGCCGCCGTCGGTGGGGACCGGGGTCACGCCGTCGAGCGCGTGCTGGAGGTGGTCGAGGGCGGCCGCGGGTGGCCGCAGGCACGCGAAGACTCGCATGCCGTCCATGGTGCCACCAACCGCCTGTGATCTACGTCACTCCACGGTAGCCTGGGGTATGCGTATCCATGACATCCTCCGCCGCAAGGGCGACTCCGTCATCACCATCGGCAGCGACGCCTCCCTGGGCGAGCTGCTGGCGCTGCTCACCGAGCACCGGATCGGCGCCGTCGTCGTCTCGGACGCCGACGGCGAGGTCACCGGGATCGTCAGCGAGCGCGACGTCATCACCCGGCTGCACGCCACCGGGCTGGCCACCGAGAACCTCTACGTCCGCGACCTCATGACCTCCCCGGCCGTCACCTGCGGCCCGGAGGACGAGCTCGAGACGCTCGCCCGGACGATGACCGACCGGCGGATCCGCCACCTGCCGGTCGTCGTGGACGGCCGGCTGGCCGGCGTCGTCAGCATCGGGGACGTCGTCAAGGCCCGGCTCGACCAGCTCCAGGTGGAACGCGACCAGCTCGTGGACTACGTCCAGCAGGGCGGCTGAGGGGCCGCCGCGTCCCGCGGTCCCTCAGCGGGCGGGGCGGCGGTGGGCCCGGGCGCTGGCGTAGAGGCACAGCGTCGCCGCGGTGGCGAGGTTGAGCGATTCCGCACTGCCGTGGATGGGCACGCGGACGACGGCGTCGGCCCACGCGCGCTCCTCCGCGCGCAGACCGTGGGCCTCGTTGCCGAAGAGCCAGGCGGTCGGGCGCCGGAGGTCGGGGGCCGCGGCGGCGGGACGTGCGCTGTCGGCGAGGAGGGCGTGGTCGGCGAGGGTGTCGAGGTCCCACGCGCCGTCCGCGGCGGCGGCGAGGACCTGCACGCCGGCGGACCGCCACCGGGCGACCAGGTCGGCGAGGTCGTCGACGGGGACGACCGGCAGGTGGAAGAGGGACCCGGCGGTGGCCCGGACCACCTTGGGGTTGTGCACCTCGACGCTCCCCGGCCCGAGCACGACGGCGTCCGCGCCGGCGGCGTCGGCGGCGCGGATGACGGTGCCCAGGTTGCCGGGGTCGGCGGCCCAGGGGAGCACGGCGACGAGCCGGGGCAGGTCCGGACCGAGCTCGTCCCGCGGCTCGGTGTGGACGACGGCGAGCACCCCCTGGGCGTCCGGGCTCATGGCGGCGAGGACCTCGGGGGTGGCCAGGTGGAGGTGCCGGACGGTGGCACGCGCCTCGGCGAGGATCTCCGGGTGCCGCTCGGCGGCCTCGGCGGAGAGGTAGAGGTCGCGCACCCGTCCCGGTGCGTGGCGCACGACCTCGCGCACGCCCTGCGGCCCCTCGACGAGGAACTGGCCGTGGCGCCGACGTGCCGAACGCCCGGACAGCCGCTTGACCATCCGCACCCGGTCGGAGCGGGGGTTGGTCAGCAGGTCCGGGCGTTCGGCCATCGGGACGTCAGGCGGCAGGCGCGTTGACGTCCGCGGGGAGGTTGGCCTTGGCCACCTCGACGAGCTTGGTGAAGGCCGCAGCGTCGTTCACCGCGAGCTCGGCGAGCATGCGGCGGTCGACCTCCACCCCGGCGGCCTTGAGGCCCTGGATGAAGCGGTTGTACGTCATGCCCTCGGCGCGGACCGCAGCGTTGATGCGCTGGATCCACAGGCGACGGAAGTCGCCCTTGCGCGCCTTGCGGTCGCGGTAGTTGTAGACCAGGGAGTGGGTGACCTGCTCCTTGGCCTTGCGGTAGAGCCGCGAGCGCTGGCCGCGGTAGCCGCTGGCGCGCTCGAGGGTCGTCCGGCGCTTCTTGTGGGCGTTGACCGCCCGCTTGACGCGTGCCACGTCGTATCTCCTTTGCCTTGGGGCGGCTTACTTGCCGAGCATCTTCTTGACGGCGGGGACGTCGGCCGGCGAGACGGCCTTGTCCAGCGCCAGGCGGCGGGTGCGCCGGCTGGACTTGCCCTCGAAGAGGTGCCGGCGGTTGGCCTGCTCGCGCATCACCTTGCCGCTCCCGGTGATCCGGAAACGCTTCTTGGCACCGGAGTGCGTCTTGTTCTTCGGCATCGTCTTCCTCATTCGGGCCGCACCTGGGCACGGCCGTGTCTAGCCGGCTCTCGCCGGTTTCCTGAACCTGCGTAGCGGGCTGCTACGCCTCCTGCGCGGCCTCGTCGGCCGCCTGGCTCTGCTGCGCGGACTGCTGGGCCGCCTCGGCCTGCTCGGCCGCCTTCCGGTCACGGGCCCGGCGCTGCTCGCTCTTGCCGGCCTGCTTCTTGCGGTGCGGTCCGATGACCATGGTCATGTTCCGGCCGTCCAGACGCGGAGCGCTCTCGACGGAGCCGAGCTCGCTGACGTCCTCGGCCAGCCGCTGGAGCAGGCGCATGCCCATCTCCGGGCGCGACTGCTCGCGGCCGCGGAACATGATCATGACCTTGACCTTGTCGCCACCCTTGAGGAAGCGCTCGACGTGCCCCTTCTTGGTCGCGTAGTCGTGGGGGTCGATCTTCAGGCGGAACCGGATCTCCTTGAGCGAGGTGTGTGCCTGGTTGCGCCGCGCCTCGCGCGCCTTCTGGGCCGACTCGTACTTGAACTTGCCGTAGTCCATGAGCTTGGCCACGGGCGGGCGCGCGTTCGGGGCGACCTCGACGAGGTCGAGGTCGGCCTCCTGGGCCAGACGCAGGGCGTCCTCGACGCGGACGACACCCACCTGCTCCCCACCCGGTCCCACGAGGCGGACCTCCGGGACCCGGATGCGGTCGTTGATACGGGGCTCGCTGATGTGCTGCTCCTCCTGCTCGTCGCTGGCTGCGCACGAAGAAGGCCTCCGTCCGCAGGTGCGCACGGAGGCCTCACAGGGTCGCTGCACGGCCGGAGCCGTGCCGAGGGCCGGAGCCCCCAGCGACCGGGACCCAGCCTCTGTCGCTCGGGTGAGACGGTCGAGACAAGGTGGGAGAACACTCCGCTTGCACGCCGGAACGTACGTCCCGGCCGGTCAGTCTGAGACACTACCACGTATGAGCAGCCGGACGCAGGGGGATCGGGGGACCACCGAGGTCCCCGTCCCGAGCGTGCCCGCGGAGTTCCCGCCGGATCTGGCGGCGACCGGGCCGGTGCGTGCGCAAGATCACCGGCGCCGGGCCCGCTGGCCCGTCGTCCTGCTCACCATAGCCCTCCTCCTGTCGCTCGCCGCCTCCGGCTACCTCCTCGCCGTGGCGCGCGCCTGGCAGGAGCGGGCCGACTCGCTCGAGGGCACCGGGTACGAGCTGGGTGAGGAGCTCGCCCGCACCCGCGCCGACCTGGAGGAGTCGCGCAGCACCCTGGCCCTCGTGGAGAGCCAGCTCGACGGCGCCCAGGAGCAGATCCACGAGCTTGCCGACGCCGTCGCCCAGACCGGGGACGACCGGGAGGTCCAACGGCAGGTCGCCGAGTACCAGGCGCAGGTGCTGCTCGCGGCCAGTGCCGTGACCGCGTCGATGGACGAGTGCATCGCCAGCCAGGAGACGCTCATCACGCATCTCGAGGAGGCCGCCCGGCCCCGGCCCACGCCGAGCGCCACGCCCGGAGGCAGCCCCACCCCCGACCCCGACGCCACCGCGGAGCCGGAACCGACCGAGCCGGCGGTCGACCTGGCGCAGCTGCGCAGCGAGGCGGCCCAGCTGTGCGCGATCGCGGCGGACGCGAACCGGAGCCTGCAGGAGAGGCTGGGCGACGGGTGAGCGCCGCCCGCCGCACGGTGACCGGGCTGGCGGCACTGGCGTTGCTCGCCGGCTGCGGTGCGGTGCCGTCGATGCCCGACGAGCTGCCCTCGGACTTCGTGCCCGAGGTCGAGACCCCGCACGTCGCCGACCCCGGTGCCCTGTCCCCCGACGGCGTCGACGCGGCCGAGCGGATGGCCGTGCGGATCCGCAACGTGGGCTGCGCGACGCTGGCCACCGGCTCGGGGTTCGCGCTCGACGAACGCACCGTCATCACCAACCGGCACGTCGTCGCCGACGCCGACCGGCTCCAGGTGACCACCTACGACGGCCGGGAGATCGACGCCGTCTCCGCCGGTGTCACCGACGTCGCCGACCTCGCCCTGCTCCGCACCGCCGAGCCGCTCCCGACCGTGCCCGGCCTGGCGGAGATCGACGCCGCCGTCGGTGAGGAGGTGACCGTCGTCGGCTACCCGCGCGGCGGACAGCTCACCACCGCGTCCGGCAAGGTGCTGGGCTACGAGCTGGACACGCTGGGCTCGGACCTCGGGCTGGTCGGCCGGACCAACGCCGAGGTCGACCACGGCTCCTCGGGCAGCGCGGTGCTCAACAGCGAGGGCGCCGTCGTCGGTGTCGTCTACGCGATGGACGCGTGGGGCAACGGCTACATGGTGCCGGTGAGCACCCTGCACGACCTCCTCGACGAGGACGCCTTCGAGCCGATCACCTCGTGCCGGGACACCGAGCCGACAGCACCCGGCGAGCCCACCGCGCCCGGCAGCTCCGACGCACCCACCGAGGGCGACTGAGCCGGAGCAGCCGGCGGTCTTCCGGCCTCGGCCGGGGCCGCTGCCGCCGGGCGCGGGTCAGCCCGCCACGGCCACCGGGTAGAGCTCGAGGGAGTCGACCCGGTCGGCGAGCACCGGGTCCCCGGCGAGCGCCTCCTGGGCCCGGGCGACCACCCGGGTGACCTGCTCCCGGTCGAGGTTGTCGGCGACGGCGAGCACCGCACGCAGCTCGCTGCGGCTCCCCCGCTCCAGCCGCACGCCGAGCAGCTCGGTGATACCGCGCAGCGCGGCGGCGGCCACGGCGGGCAGCTCGGGGTCCACCCACGAGGGCACCCACTCGCGCCGCTCCACGACCGCCCACACGGCCGGCCGGCCGAGCAGCACGGTGGTCGGTCCGGCGGGGTCGAGGACGACGAGGGAGTCGGCGTCGGAGACGGCGGCGAGGGCCGCCCGAGCCCCCTCGACGGGGACCGGCCGCGCATCGGCCTTCCAGGCGACGAGGTTGTCCACCGAGCTGAAGACCGGCAGGGCCGCCCGTCCGTCCGGGGTGCGCACCGAGACCATGGCCGCCGAGGCGCACGCGTCGCCCTGGGGGTCGTCGCTGCCGTGCTTGGTGTGGCCGGCGACCCCGCCGTCCGCGTCCCGGCCGGGGTGCTCGTGGGCCACGACGGGGACGAGCACCCGCTCCTCGCGCAGCGCGTCGGTCACCGCACGCATCCGCTCCGTCTCGTCGTCCAGCGCCAGCGCGGCCGCCAGTCGCGGCGGGGCGCTGCCGTCGTCACCGGAGAACGGGTTGGGCCGCAGCACGCGGCCCGCCCATGGCTGACCGGCGGAGTCGGTGACCCCGCCGGGTGTGCCCCGCGGCATCATCTCGGGCGGCAGCGGGCTCACGGGCGCCCCGCGACGTCCAGCGCCTCCGGGAGGGTGAAGGCGCCCGCGTAGAGCGCCTTGCCGACGATGGCGCCCTCGACGCCGATGCCCACCAGCGAGCGCAGCGCCGCGATGTCCTCCAGCGAGGACACCCCGCCGGAGGCGACGACCGGGGCGTCGGTGCGCTCGCACACCTGGCGCAGCAGGTCGAGGTTCGGGCCGCGCAGGGTGCCGTCCTTGGTGACGTCGGTGACGACGTAGCGGGCGCAGCCGTCGGCGTCCAGCCGGGCGAGCACCTCCCACAGGTCCCCGCCCTCCCGGGTCCAGCCGCGGGCGGCCAGCGTCGTGCCGCGGACGTCGAGCCCGACGGCGATGCGGTCACCGTGCTCGGCGATGACCCGGGCGGTCCACTCCGGGTCCTCCAGCGCGGCGGTGCCGAGGTTCACCCGCTTGGCGCCGGTGTCCAGCGCCCGGGCCAGGCTCTCGTCGTCGCGGATGCCGCCGGACAGCTCGACGGCGACGTCGAGGTCGGCGACGATGTTCGCGAGCAGCTCGGCGTTCGAGCCGCGGCCGAAGGCGGCGTCGAGGTCGACGAGGTGGATCCACTCCGCGCCCTGCTCCACCCACGTGCGGGCGGCCTCGTGCGGGTCGCCGTAGGAGGTCTCCGAGCCGGCCTCGCCCTGGACGAGGCGGACGGCCTGGCCGTCGACGACGTCGACGGCGGGAAGCAGCTCAAGGCGGGACATACGTTGATCTCCTTGGTCGGTGCGCCCGCGCACGGGGCGCGTCAGCGCAGGGTGCTCAGCCAGTTGCGGAGCAGCTGGATTCCGGCATCGCCGGACTTCTCGGGGTGGAACTGGGTGGCGGACAGCGCGCCGTTCTCCACCGCCGCGACGAACGGGGTGCCGTGCTCGGCCCAGGTCACCAGCGGCGGGTCGAGCGGGGAGTCGGCGTCGTAGGCGGCGGCCGGGTCCTGCTGGACGGCGTAGGAGTGGACGAAGTAGAAGCGCTCGTCGGCCAGCCCGGCGAAGAGGGTGCTGCCCTCGGGGACCCGGACCGGGGACCAGCCCATGTGCGGGACGATCGGGGCGTCCAGGCGGTCGACGGTGCCGGGCCACTGGTCCAGGCCGGAGGCGTGCTCGCCGTGCTCGTTGCCGCTGGCGAACATCACCTGCATGCCCACGCAGATGCCCAGGACGGGACGTCCGCCGGCGAGGCGGCGCTCGATCATGCGGGGCCCGCCCACCTCGCGCAGCTGGCGCATGACGGCGGCGAAGGCGCCCACACCGGGGACGACGAGGCCGTCGGCGTCCGCGACGAGCTCCGGGTCGGAGGTGAGCTCGACCTGTGCGCCGGCGTGCTCGAGGGCGCGGACGGCGGAGCGGACGTTGCCCGAGCCGTGGTCGAGGACGACGACGTTCGGCTGGCTGGTCACCGGGGAAGTCTACCCTCGCCGGCGGGCGTGCGGTGCGCCCGTGACCGGTGCCTCACGGCTGCCGGCGGCGCAGCCCCTTGGCGAACATGCGCGCCGCCTTCCACCGGGGCAGGTCGCCCGAGCGCTGGTGGCCGGGGACGTCGGTGACCCGCACCCGGCCCAGGACGATGTCCTCCACGACGTCGTCGGCGCCCGCGAGGACGAGGCCCACCGCGACCTGCTCCCCCTGCTCCCCGCCGGCGTAGCGCCAGGCGGTGAGCTGCCCGGACAGCCCCTGCTCGACCCCGGAGTCGGTGGTGAGCGAGGCGGTGATGAGCACGACGCCGGTCTTGGTCAGCCGCGACAGCGCCTTGGCGACCTCGTCGGCCTGCGGCGGGACCTGCTCGCCGGTGGCGGCGAGGAGCTCGCCGATGTCCCAGTCGCCGGCGGGCTCGGGCCGCTCCAGCTCGACCACCGCGACGGCCCCGGACCTGGAGGGGACGACGTGGACGTCGACGTCGGACATCGCGCACAGCCCGGCGAGCGCGGGTGCGGAGGCCACCGGGGTGAGGACGACGGCTACCGCGGGGACCTCGCTCACAGCGCACCCTTGGTGGACGGGATCCCCTCGACGCGGGGGTCGGGCTCGACGGCGACGCGCAGCGCCCGCGCGAGCGCCTTGAACTGCGCCTCGACGATGTGGTGGGGGTCGCGCCCGGTGATGAGCCGCACGTGCAGGGTGATCGCGGCGTGGTGGGCGATGGACTCGAAGACGTGCCGCGTCAGCGCCCCGGTGAAGTGCCCGCCGATGAGGTGGTACTCCTGGCCGGCCGGCTCCCCGCTGTGCACGAGGTAGGGGCGGCCGGACAGGTCGACGACCGCCTGGGCCAGCGTCTCGTCCATCGCCACGTAGGCGTCGCCGAAGCGGGTGATGCCCCGCTTGTCGCCCAGCGCCTGGCGCAGCGCCTGGCCCAGGGTGATGGCGACGTCCTCGACGGTGTGGTGGACGTCGATGTGGATGTCACCGGTGGCCTGCACGGTGAGGTCGATGAGCGAGTGCTTGCCCAGCGCCGTGAGCATGTGGTCGTAGAAGGGGACGGTGGTCGAGATGTCCGTCCGGCCGGTCCCGTCCAGGTCGAGCTCGACGACGACGCTCGACTCCGACGTCGTCCGCTCCACGCGCGCCGTCCGCGCCTGCTGTGCACTCACTGCCCGAGCACCTCCTGTAGCGCCGCCCGGAAGGCGGCCATCTCCGCCGCGGTACCGATCGATACCCGCAGCCATCCTGGCGGACCGACGACCCGGATGAGAACACCCCGGTCGAGCAGCCCCTGCCACACCTGCTCCCGGTCCTCGAACGGACCGAAGAGGACGAAGTTCGCGTCGGAGTCGGCCACCGTGAAGCCCTGCTCGCGCAGCCAGTCGACGCACCGGTCGCGCTCGGCGCGCAGCTCGGCCACCTGGGCCATGAGCTCACCGCGGTGGCGCAGCGCGGCCCGGGCCACCGCCTGGGTGACGGCGGACAGGTGGTAGGGCAGGCGGACGACGCGGAGCACGTCGACGAGCTCCGGTGCGGCCGCGAGGTAGCCCACCCGTGCCCCGGCGAGCCCGAACGCCTTGGACATGGTGCGGGCCACCGCGAGGTGGGGGTGCCGGTCGAGGAGGCTCAGCGCGCTGGGGGTGCCGGCCCGCCGGAACTCCGCGTAGGCCTCGTCGACGACGACGACGGAGGCGGTCGGGGCACCGTCCGGGCCGTCGGGCCCGGTGGTCCGGGCGGCGGCGGCGATCGCCTCGACGGTGTCCAGCGGCAACGCGGTGCCGGTCGGGTTGTTCGGGCTGGCGAGGAGCACGACGGCGGGCCGGTGCTCGCGCAGCTGGGCGACGGCGTGCTCGGGGTCGAGGGTGAAGTCCTCCTCGCGGCGTCCGGTGACCCAGCCGGTCATCGTGTCCCGGGCGTACTCGGGGTACATCGAGTACGTCGGCGCGAAGGACAGCGCGGTGCGGCCCGGGCCGCCGAAGGCCTGGAGCACGTGGAGCATGACCTCGTTGGAGCCGTTGGCCGCCCAGATGTTCTCCGCGCGCAGGCCGGTGGCGCCGGACTCGACGTGGAGGTACTCGGCGAGGTCGGTGCGCAGCCGGCGGAACTCGCGGTCCGGGTAGCGGTTGAGCCCGCGGGCGGCCTCGGCGACGGCGTCGGCGATGTCGCGGACGACCTGCTCCGAGGGTGGGTGCGGGTTCTCGTTGACATTGAGCAGCACGGGCACGTCGAGCTGAGGTGCGCCGTAGGGGGTGAGTCCGGCGAGGTCGGGCCGGACGGGAAGGGAGGTCACGGACACGTCCTGCAGTCTACGGCGACCGGCGTGGGCCGATCGCCCGCGTCCGCCCACGCGCGCGCGCCACCCTCTCGCCTCAGAAGTAGACGGCGAGCGGGCCGTGCGGCCCGTCGATGACCTGGACCGGGGTGTCGAAGACGCGGGTGAGCACCGGCTCGGTCATGATCTCCTCGCACGGGCCGAACTCGGCGATCCGACCGTCCTTGACCGCGCAGATGTAGTCGGCGTACCGGCTGGCGAAGTTGATGTCGTGGAGGACGATGACGATCGTGCGGCCCAGCTCGGTGGCGGCGCGCCTGAGATGCTGCATCATCTGCACCGAGTGGCGCATGTCGAGGTTGTTCAGCGGCTCGTCGAGCAGGACGAACTCGGTGTCCTGGCACAGCACCATGGCCACGTAGGCGCGCTGGCGCTGGCCGCCGGAGAGCTCGTCGAGGTAGCGGTTCTCCAGGTCGGACAGCTCGAGGAAGTCGATGGCCTGGCTGATGAGCTCCTCGTCGACCTTGGTCAGCCGGCCCTTCGTGTAGGGGAAGCGGCCGAAGGCGACGAGCTGGCGTACGGTGAGGCGGGTGACGAAGTGGTTCTCCTGGCGCAGCACCGAGACGATCTTGGCCAGGTCCTTCGACGCGGTGGTCGTGACGTCGTAGCCGGCGATCTCGATGGTCCCGGAGTCGAGGCCGAGGAGCCGGCCGATCATCGTCAGGAGAGTGGACTTGCCCGCCCCGTTGGGGCCGATGAGCGCGGTGATGCCCCCGGCGGGGATGCGCAGGTCGACCGGGCCGATGCAGACCTCGCTGCTGTAGTCCTTGCGCACGTCGGTCAGGGTGATCACAGGCGTCCCTTTCTCAGGATGACGACGAGGAAGACGGAGCCGCCGACCAGCTCGATGATGATCGAGACCACGCCCTGGGCGTAGAAGACGTGGTTCATCACGAAGTAGGCACCGGCGAGGACGACGAAGCCGGTGAGGACGGCGACCGGGAAGACGTAACGGTGGTCGTGGGTGTCGGCGAGCTGGTAGGCCAGCGTCGCGACGAGGAACCCGAAGAAGGTCATCGGGCCCACCAGCGCCGTCGAGACGGCGACGAGCACGGCGACGAGGACGAGCACCTTGATGAGCTCGGCGCGGTGGTTGAGCCCCAGGCCGGTCGTCGCGTCCCGGCCCAGCGCCATGACGTTGAGCCGCTTGGCCCGGATCCACAGCAGCGTCCCCGCCACCAGGCACAGCGGCACGGCCAGCGGCAGGTCGCCGGCGTCGGCGTTGGAGACCGACCCGAAGAGCCGGGCGGTGAGGACGTCGAACTCGCTCGGGGTGAGCAGACGCTGCATGAACGTCGACACCGACCCGAGGCCGCCGCCGATGATGATGCCGATGAGCAGCATCACGTGGAGGTTGCCGTAGCGGCCCGACAGCAGCCAGCCGTAGAGCGCCACCGCCAGGCCCACCATGAGCGCCACCTGCATGGCGAACTGGGGCAGGCCGGTGAGCGAGATGATCCCGGCGGCGCCGAGGAAGTACACCGCCGAGGTCTGGACCGCGATGTACAGCGACTCGAAGCCCATGATCGACGGCGTGATGATGCGGTTGTTCGTCACCGTCTGGAAGCTCACCGTGGCGATCGCCTGGCACAGGGCGACGATCGCCATGACGACGACGTTCTTCACCCGCAGCTGGGCGATCCGCCAGAACCCGTCGCTCCCCACCGGCATCGGGTTGTCCCAGGCGATGAGCCCGGCGGCGAAGACCAGGGCGAGCACGCCCAGCCCGGTGAGCACGATCCAGTAGCGCCGGCGCACCTTGGCCGTCGGCAGCGGTCCGGACATCCGGATCGGGGCCGAGGAGCGGCGCGGATTGGGGCGCCAGACCGGCAGGACGTCAACCACGGCGCCGCTGCCGGAGGATGAGGAGGACGAAGACGGCGGCCCCGACGACACCCAGGACGAGGGAGACCGGCACCTCGAAGGGCGCGATGATGGTCCGCCCGACGAGGTCGCACGCCGCGACCACCGCGACGCCGAGGAGGCACACCCAGGGCAGGTTGCTGCGCAGGTCGTCCCCCCGGAACATGGACACGACGTTGGGGACGATGAGCCCGAGGAAGGGCAGGTTGCCGACGACGACGGTGACGACGCCCGAGGCGACGGCGATGAGCCCGGTGCCGAGCAGCACGACCCGGTTGTAGTTGAGGCCGACGTTGGTGGCGATCTCCTCACCCAGGCCGGCCACGGTGAACCGGTCGGCCGCGATGAACACGGCGACGACCACGACGGCGACGATCCACAGCGGCTCGTAGTGGCCGCGCAGCACCGAGGTGAAGCTTCCCGCGAACCAGATCCCGAGGTTCTGGAGCATGTCGGTCTGCAGCGCGATGAAGGTGGAGACCGACCCGACGACGGCGCCGAGCATGATCCCGACGATCGGGACGATGAGCGAGGAGCGCAGCGAGACCCGGCGCAGGAAGAGGAAGAAGAACATCGTCCCGACGAAGGCCGCGACGATGGCGCCGACCATGCGGGAGGCGATGCTCGCGCCGGGCACGAGGATCGTCACGGCGAGCAGGCCCAGCCCCGCCCACTCGGTGGTGCCCGTCGTCGTCGGCTCCACGAAGCGGTTCTGCGTGAGCAGCTGCATGACCAGGCCGGACATCGCCATCGCGGCGCCGGCGAGGACGAGCGCGATGGTGCGCGGCACCCGGGTGATGGCGAACATCTCCGCGCCGTCCTCGGCGCCGAAGACGTCGTAGACGCCGGTGACCAGCGACAGGACCAGCAGGACGGCGACGACCGCGAGCCCGAGGAGGAGCTTGCGGTCGAAGAGCCGGCCCGCGGTGCGTGGCTGCGTGCTGCTGGTGGTCAAGGTCGTCTGCCGTTCGGTCGGGGTACGGCGGTGGGACCGGCGCGGGGCCGGCCCCACCGCCGGGTGTGTCAGCCGGCCGCCTCGAGGGCGTCGGCCAGGGCGTCGAAGAACTCGGTGTAGGTCTGGATGCCCTCGTTGGTGTAGGTGTCCGCGGGCATGTAGACGATGTTGCCCTCCTGCACGGCGGTGACCCCGGCGAGCGCCTCGGAGCCCTCGAGGATCTCCGCCGCCGGCCGGTACTCGGCGTCGTCGGCCGCCACCGCCGCGTCCCGGTCCATGACGAGGATCCAGTCCGGGTTCGCGTCGGCGATCGCCTCGACGGAGATGTCGTCGCCCTGGTGGTCGTCGCTCGCACCGTCGACGACGAGCGCGGGGGTCATGCCGAAGGCGTCGAACACCGGGCCCAGGGTGCGACCGACGCCGGGGGCGAGGTAGCCGATCTGGCCGCCGGAGGTGTTGACCGCCATGACGGTGTCGGCCGGGTCGTAGGCAGCGGCGACGCGGTCCATCGCGGCCTCGAGGTCTGCGACGAGCTCGGCGGCCTCGGCCTGCTTGCCGAAGATCTCACCCAGCGTGGTCGTCTGGCGCTTGAGCTCGTCGAAGAAGGGCTCGCCGTCCCGGGGGTCGAGCTCCAGGACCACCGCGTCGGGCACGAGGGAGACGAAGTCGTCGTGGTACTCGGCGAAGCGCTGGCCGTTGACGATGAGGTCGGGCTCGGCCGCGACGACGGCCTCGAGGTCGGGCTCGCGGTGGTTGCCCAGGTCGATGACCGAGTCCTGGTTGGCGAAGGTGACCGTGTCGGGCATGAGCGCCACCGCCGCGGCGGTCGGCTCGACCCCCCAGTCGGCGAGGGTCTCGAAGGTCCGGTTGTCGGTGACGACGACGGACCGCGGCGGCGTCGTGACGGTGTGGACGCCGTTGTTGTCCTCGACCTCGACGGTGGTGGCGGTGCCCTCGGTGCCGGTGCCGGTGTCGGTGTCGGCTGCGTCGGCGCCGCCGCAGGCGGTCAG